>CAYVPU010000147.1:0-8209 GCA_964453885.1 uncultured Anaerolineae bacterium
AAAAAACCTGCGGGAGGGTGGAGCTAACCATTTCGTTTCAACTTGCCGGTGCGCTTGGCGTAACGTTCGCAGATGCCAAAGATGTAAACGCCAACCGGCACCATGACCGCGCCGATGGCCAGCAGGGGCCAGACAAAGCGCAGTAGATCGCTGATCGTTGCCCCGTCAATGAGCGCCGCGCGTGCGCCTTGCAGCACGTAGGTCGCCGGTGAGACAGTGGCCACTCTTTGCATCCAACCGGGCAGTACCTCGATGGGATAGTAGACGCCTGACACCAACAAGATTGAAGCTTTGACAATGTGGGTCATCTGTGCCCCACGCTCAGGAAAGAGCAAGGGCATCACCGAGGCGACGATCCCCAGTCCCACAAAAGACACGCTGCCGGCCAGCAAGATCATCGTCGCGCCCAGCAGGTTGGCCTGGCTCAGGTTCAGGTGGAAAAAGAGCACGACCACAGCCAGAATGAGCGCCGTGTGCAGCAGGCCATAGATCAGTGAGAACAGGGTGCTGCCGATCATGTGGGTAAAGCGGGAGATGGGGGCCATAAAGGTGTACTCTATGGTGCCCTCCCATCGTTCCCAGGCGATCATCTCGCTGATACCGTTAAAGACCACGGCCAGGTAGTGCCACACCAGCGTGCCTAGCAGCAGGTAGAAAATGACCTTGTCAATCTCGGCCTGGGTCATGGCCTGACCGGTGATGGCCGCTGATGCCTTGCCGATGAAGGTGATGGAAAGGGCGTTGACGATAGAATAGACCAGCCAGACGACTTCCCATCCCCAGTATCGTTTTACCAGGTTGAAATTGCGTTCTACAAAAGCATAAGTTACGCGGGCTTCACGAGTAATGAGCGACATTTGAATCCTCCTTAACAATATGTTCGGAGTCAGGCTCGGAACGAAAAATTGTAGCATAGGGCCTTGTGCCCGTTTTTGTCGCCCCAAGACGCCCACAAGGGGCTAATCTACGCTCAACTTGATGACATTGTGACTACAAACTGCTACAACAAAAAAGACCGTGGGCGACAGCCGATCCCACGGTCTTGCAGGGCCTATGAAAGGCACTATGCAACAAAAAAGACCGTGGGCCGTAACGTGCCCACGGTCTCAACTAGAGATTATGTCAACGGTGAATGGGCACACTACGACAAGGCAACTCGACAGCGCTACCGGCGTTGGAGCGCAGGCGGGCCATAAAAGCGATGATGATGTTGATGCTGTTGTAGAGCATTGCCCATTACCTCCTTTTAGGATAACGAGCCCACATTATACTCGGTTTTTGGATATTGTCAAATCGGGGTAGGCGGTCAAGTTCTCTGTTCCCATTCCGACAATGGTAAAAGTGGCTGTCTGATGTCCCCTCGACTTTTCTCTGTCACCGCCCGCAAGGTTATCCGAGTGTTTGAGGCCATCGGCTTTGAGCGGATTCGTCAATCAGGCTCCCATGCGACGTTTCGCCATCCCGACGGACGGTGGACGATTGTCTCCATTCACCCTGGTAAAACAATTCCTCGTGGCACGCTTTGCAAGATTCTCCGCGATGCTGGCCTCACGGTCGAAGAGTTTATCGAGTTGCTGTGACTTGTCGAGTTTCTTTGCTGTAAACGAGCGTGTCAGACCGCCGGCCGTCGGGGCAAAGTTCGTCTTTCATGTGCGCCATCTGAGTCTTTTAGCCTTTCAATGTCACGTCGATCCAGGCGTTCAATTGGGTCACCAATGCTTCTGGCGAGGTAAAGTGGATGGCCTTGATACCCAGCGCTCGTGCCGCCTCCACGTTTTCCACGAAATCGTCCACAAAAATCGCTTCGTGAGGCGCAACATCCAGCCGCGCCAGTGTAAGGCGATAGATTTCTGGATTGGGCTTTGCGATCCCTTCCTCGGCCGAGACGACGATTTCGTCAAAGGTATCGGCGGGGATGTTCCACTCTTTGGCGATCCAGTGGCGCAGGTCGTTGAGGGCGTTGCTCAATAGCGCCGTCTTGTAGCGGCCCCGCAGCCGCTGAATGAGGGCGATCAGGTTCCGATCCAGTCGATCGCCAGCAAAGAAGGCGGTGCGAAAAGCGTCCACTCTGTCGGGCCAGGCCAGGCCCAGGCGGCGGCCCACCGCCTGCCAGAGGTCGTCGCTGGTGATGCGTCCGAACTGTGCCAGGTTCCAGGTGTCGCTGCCAAAGACATAGTCGTACAGGGTCTCCAGAGAAAGGTTTAGATCTGCTGCCAGTTGCTGGCGGGGGGCAGGGTCCTCAGTGCGCACCAGGACGCCGCCCATGTCAAAGATGAGGGCCTTGATTGGACTGGGCATGGTATAATCTCCTATTGCCTTGATCTGACAGGATTTCTCACGTTTGGATAAAGAGAGAATATACCACAGGCACGGGGGGTTTGTCAAATCGCGCCAGTTGACTTGTGTTGGATTATGTACTATAATCTATGTGTGGTGGCGTTCCTCGCCTGGGTAGGGAGAGGTCTGGCCGTGCTCTCGTCAGAAGGTGCAGGAGGATGTCATGAATGGTAGGCATAGGAATATTCAGCAGCTTTGGATCAGGGTGGGTCTTGTGGCCTGTTTGGCTATGGTGTTGATAGTTGTTGCGGTGGGTTGCACCCGCTCCAAGTCAGGAGGATTGCCAACCGCAGAGCCGGCAGCCACGACCACGATCTCGGTGGTGGATGTCGTCGCTTCCCCAACGGTTATCTCGGCGGTTGAGGAGACGCCCACAACTGGTATGGAAGCTCCCTCACCGACGACCACGACATCGGAGGCTTTACCCACCTCGCCTCCGCCCCCAACCGATACCCCTCCCTCGCCGGGCGCTCTCACCTATACCGTTCTGGCGGGAGATACCATCTACTCCATCGCTCTGAGCTACGACGTCACAGTGGACGAAATCATGGCGCTCAATGGCATCACAGACCCTGCTTCGATATCCGTGGGTCAGGTTCTTACGATCCGCAGAGGTCAGGCGCCCTCTGTGACAGTGACACCGGTTTCAACTGAAGAGGTCGTGCACGTGGTCCAAAAAGGTGAGAATCTTTATCGTATTGCCTTGCAATATGGCACCACGGTGCAGGCCATTGTTGACCGGAACAAGATTGTCAACCCCTCACGTGTTTGGGTCGGACAGAAGCTGACCATTCCCAGTGGGGGAGAGCCCTCTTCGCCCTCGGGCAAGATTCATGTGGTTCAGCCGGGTGAGAATCTGTATCGCATTGCCTTGCGCTATGGCACCACGCCCTGGGCTATTGCCGTGGCCAATGGGTTGAGCAGCACTCACTACATCTATGTTGGACAGCGGTTGCGGATTCCTTAGCACATTTGACTTTTTCCCTCAATGTCATACAATATATAGGTCAGGCGCTGAACTCTTGGTTGAGAGGCTTCTTTTGTAGTTTTCACTTTTCTCGAATTGCTCTTGTTTCCCATGAACCTCTCAGTGGATTGCTGTGTGTATATATTGGGTCGTCCGGTTGATCGGAGAGGGGAAGGATCATGCCCCCGCGTGATAGAGACGGCCAGTTGATTTCCCAGCTTTGCCGGGGAGATTTGTTGGCCCTGGGTGTTCTTTATGATCGGCACAAGTCGCGGGTGTTCCGTGTTGCGCTGGCTATCACCCGCGATCCACAAGGGGCGGAAGACATTCTTCAGGAGAGTTTTCTCAGGCTCTATGCTGCGGTTGACCGCTTGGACGAAACTCGTCCTCTGTTGCCCTGGTTGTATCGGGTCGCCGTCAACTTGAGCTATAACTGGGTGACGCGGCGAAATCGCTGGTTGTCTCCCCTGGAGGACGCGGTAGAGCGGCTGCGAGCCGGGCCCAAGTCGTCGCCCGAAAAAGTCGTGGAACAGAACGAACTGCAGCGGATCGTGCGTGAGGCCCTGGATTCTCTAAAGTTTAGGCACCGCGTGGTGTTGGTGTTGTTCTATCTGGGAGGGTTTAGCGTCAAAGAGATTGCTTACATTCTTGACTTGCCCGAGGGGACTGTCAAGTCTCGTTTGTACTATGGGCGTGAGCGGCTGCGCAGTAGGCTAGAAAGGGACAGCTACGTGCCTGGGGGAGTGGCCTATGAGTTCTCGTAGGCAGAAAGAACCTTCGTCGCTGTGGTCGAGAGGTGATCTGATAGACCAATTGATTCATCAGTCGCTGTTGGGTGATGTCAGCGGGGCAGAGCCTTCGCCTCGGGTGTGGGAGAATATCTGCCAGCGCCTCACGGCGACAGAAGCCCCTTGCCAGCGCAAAGGCCCTGAAGGATGGGTTCTGCTCCTGCTGGATAGTGCGTTGACCGTGCTCAACGCGCTTCTCGACGATGGCGACTGGGAGACACGGCTGATGGAACGGCGAAAGTTGACCTTTGGTTTTTTGCCATTTTCTTGCAACCCGATTTTGGCGGTCTAGTCGGTTGGGCTGGGAGGACGACGTGTGCTAATTAGACGACGTAGCCTGTGGGTTGTGGCGGCCGTTATCTTTCTGGCCTATCTGATTCTGGCTTGCAGCCCGACAAAGTCGCCAACACCTGCGCCGTCAACTGTTCTCCCGACATCAACACTCCCCCCACCAACTCTAGCGACGCTTACAATTCCAGAAGCCACGCCAACCCTGGTATTTACGACTGACACGCCTGTTCCCTCGCCGCTCCCTGCTCCGGCTGGCGGTTCGCTCCGTCTTTACGGCCAGGATCCCGTCACGTTGGATCCGGCTATGGCTGGTGACGCCAACTCGCACGAGTACATTGGCAAGATTTTTAGCGGCTTGGTGCGTATGAGCGCCGATCTGGAGATTCTGCCCGACATCGCTGAGCGCTGGGAAGTGGACGATAGCCGCACGGTTTACACTTTCTATTTGCGCAAGAACGTCAAGTTTCACAATGGACGGCCTGTAACGGCCGAGGACGTTAAATATTCCATCGAACGTTCTTGTGCTCCCGCGACCGGTTCTCGGGTGGCTAGTTCCTACCTGGGCGACATTGTCGGCGCTCTGGACAAGCTCAGCGGCAGGACTGACGAGGTGTCTGGTGTCGAGGTCCTGGACGATTATACCCTCCGCATTACGACTGATGCGTCCAAGGCCTACTTTTTGGCAAAACTCACCTATCCCACCTCCTTTGTCGTAGATCGGGAACAGGTGGAGGATGCGATAGCCGGTTGGTGGGAAGAGGCCAATGGCACCGGTCCCTTTTGGCTGGAGCAGTTTGACTCTGTGTCTATCGTCCTGCACGCCAACGAAAACTTTTACCGGGGGCGGCCCTCCCTGGATGAGGTGATCTACTGTCTGACAGGGGGCGGTGCGGTGGGCCAGTATGGGAGGGAGCAAATAGACGTTGCCCCGGTGAGTGCGGCTGACATTGACCGGGCGTTGGATCCCAGCAGTCTGCTCCACGATGATTTGGTCATCGTTCACTCATTGGATACCTGGTACGTGGCTTTCAATGCCACCGTGCCGCCTTTCGATGACCTTAAGGTGAGATTGGCCTTTGCCTATGCGACCAACAAGGAGGCATTGGCGGACATCATTCTTAACAAGATGGTCGACCCGGCGACCGGCATCCTGCCGCCAGGTATGCCTGGTTATAATGAAGACCTGGAGGGCATTCCTTTTGACCCGGACATGGCACTGGACCTGCTGGATGAGTCCCACTATGCTGGCGACTTGCCTCCGATAGTCTTTACCGTCAGCGGGCAAGGGGGGGCCGGGGCTATGGATGAAGCGCTGACGGAATCTTATCGGCAAACCCTTGGCGTGGAAATCGAGATCCAGCAGATGAGTTGGCCGCGCTTTCTGAAGGGGTTGGACGGACGGCAATTCCAGATGTTCTCCTTGGGTTGGGTGGCCGACTATCCGGACCCAGAGAACTTTGTTGATCTCTTGTTTCACAGCCAGAGTGAATACAACCACGTGGCTTACAGCAATCCAGAAGTGGATGCCCTGCTTGAAAAAGCGCGCACCGAATCGGACCGTGAGACGCGCCTGAGCCTGTATCAGCAAGTAGAAGAGAAATTGGTGTGGGACGTGGCCTGGATTCCGCTCTATCATGGTATAGACTATCAGTTGGTAAAGCCATACGTCAAAGGATTGGTTCTCAGTCCTCAGGGCTTTTATTCTCTGGAAAACGTCGTCCTTGAGCCACATTGAGTGGGTTCGAGATAAAAGGCCGTTACTGGAGATCTTGTTCATTCAAAGAGGAGGGAGTTTTATGTCAGCTTTGTTGGAAGTGAAGGGTTTGAAGACCCGGTTCTTCACCCAGGATGGTGTCGTGAATGCCGTGAATGGCATTACCTACACCTTGGAGGAGGGCGGTACACTGGGTATCGTCGGAGAGAGTGGGTGCGGCAAGAGCGTCAGTGTGCTCTCTGTCATGCGCCTCATCCCTGACCCGCCCGGCAAGGTCGTCGGCGGTGAGGTCTTGTTTGAAGGTCGTGATCTGCTCAAGATGAAATCCGACGAGGTCCGCCAGATTCGGGGGAACAAGATCGCCATGATCTTTCAGGACCCGATGACTTCGCTCAACCCAGTGCTCACCATCGGGCGGCAGGTGAGCGAGTCGCTGGAACTGCACCTGGGGATGGACAAGAAGCAGTCGCGCCAGCGAACCGTCGAGTTGCTAGAGTTGGTCGGCATTCCCGAAGCAACAGATCGCGTGGACGATTACCCGCATCAGTTTTCGGGCGGCATGCGCCAGCGCGTGATGATCGCTATGGGGCTTTCGTGCAACCCGCAGATCCTCATCGCTGACGAGCCGACCACGGCGCTGGACGTGACCATCCAGGCTCAGATAGTGGATTTGGTCAAACGCTTGCGGGACGAGATCGGCATGGCGGTCATCTGGATCACCCACGACCTGGGCGTTATCGCTGGCTTGGCGGAGGATGTCATCGTCATGTATGCCGGCTTTATCATCGAGATGGCGTCGGTGAAAGACCTGTACGGTGACCCACGGCATCCCTACACCCTTGGCCTGCTGGGGTCTCTGCCGCGTCTGGATGCCTCGACGCATGAGAAGCTCGTGTCTATCGAAGGACTGCCCCCAGACCTCATCGCCTTGCCAAAGGGGTGTCCTTTTGCGGCCCGGTGTGAGTACGTGCTAGATAAATGTCTTGAAGAGAACCCCCCACTGGAACCTGTTGGCCCAGGCCACTATATTGCCTGCTGGGTGGATGTGAAGGGAGGAGAGGTATAATGGCAGAGCAAGAAGCCTTGTTGCGAGTGAAGGACCTGAAAAAGCATTTCCCCATCACCCGCGGCATTGTCATCCAACGCCAGGTGGGGGCGGTCATGGCCGTGGATGGCATTTCTTTTGATGTGCACAAGGGCGAAACCCTGGGACTGGTGGGCGAGAGTGGCTGTGGCAAATCCACCACGGGGCGTACCATCCTGCAGCTCTACCGGCCTACGGCGGGGGAGGTGCATTTTGAGGGCACCGATCTGGTCCATCTCAAAGGGGAAGAACTGCGCCGGATGCGCCGGCGGATGCAGATGATTTTCCAGGACCCCTATGCCTCTCTGAACCCACGCATGACGGTGGGCAACATCATTGGCGAGCCACTGGAGGTGCACGGCATTGCCAAGGGCAAGGAACGGCGAGAGCGGGTGCAGGAACTACTCAGGGTGGTGGGCTTGAATCCCTACTTTGTCAACCGTTACCCCCACGAGTTCTCCGGCGGGCAGCGGCAGCGCATCGGCGTGGCGCGAGCGCTGGCCTTGAACCCGGCGTTCATTGTCTGCGACGAGCCCATCTCGGCGTTGGACGTGTCGATCCAGGCCCAGGTGGTGAACCTGCTGGAGGACTTGCAGGACGAGTTCACCCTGACGTATCTGTTCATCGCCCACGACCTGAGCATGGTGCGCCACATCTCCACTCGCGTGGCGGTGATGTACCTGGGCAAGCTCGTCGAGTTGACCGATCGGGATTCGCTGTACCACCATCCGCAGCACCCGTACACCAAGGCGTTGCTCTCGGCGGTACCCATTCCCGACCCTGTAGTCGAGGAAAAGCGGCGGCGTATCATCCTGGAGGGGGACGTGCCCAGTCCGGTCAACCCGCCAGAGGGATGCAACTTTAACGCCCGCTGCCCGGTGGCCATAGACCGCTGCTTCGAGGAGGACCCAGAGTTCCGGGAGGTCGCTTCGGGGCATTGGTGCGCCTGCCATCTCGTGTAGGTGATGGTTGGCCTGCTCCTCCACCTGGCGTCTACAAAGGCATAGCTCAGTATGACAATGTTACAT
>CAYVPU010000148.1:0-8205 GCA_964453885.1 uncultured Anaerolineae bacterium
GGCCACAGGGACGGCGCTTCCAGGTAAGGATCCATGCCAGGGAAGGGACTGGGCATTGTTCACCTCTTTTTCCAGGCAGACGGGTATCTTTTTCCATTCTACCATATCTGATGGGGCAAAGTCAAGACAAATCTTTCTGTTCAAGTCCTTGTTTCACCCACCCAAAGACCTCGTAAATCACTTTAACCGCTGCGACGGATGTGATGTCGGCGCAGTCCAGCGGCGGGGCAACCTCTACGATGTCCATCGCCCGAATGGGCAGCCGGGTAAAGACGAAACGCAGCAATTCCAACAACTCTCGCGTGGAAAGGCCTCCCGCTTCCGGCGTGCCGGTGCCTGGGGCATAGGCCGGATCGAGGCCGTCAATGTCCAGCGTAAAGTAGACGGCATCCACGCCTTGCAGCTGGGTGACTATGTCCTCGGCTACTTTTTCAATCCCGCGCCGGTAAACGTCGCGGGCAGTGTGGATGCCGATCTCGGGGTGGGCGTCCAAGAACGCCCGCTCCTCATCTATCCAGGAACGGAGGCCGACAAAGGCCAGGTGGTGTGGCTCAGTATTGGGCAATTCCAGCACGCGGCGCTCGGTGCAGGCGTGGGACCAGCGGTGGCCCTCGAACTCGTCCATCAGGTCGGAATGGGCATCAAAGTGGATGACGCCGAATTGGCTGGTCACGGCCTTGCTAAAAGCGGCTACCAGAGGGATGGTGACAGAGTGATCGCCACCCAGAAAGAGGGCAAAGGGATGCCGTAGCACCCGACTCGCCTGCACCTCCACGGTGGCAAAGTATCGCTCCCAATTGAGGTCAGCGGACACGTCACCGTAATCGCAAACGCGCAACCCGGCGAGCCGGTGCCCCTCCTCAGTGCCAGCCGTGACGTGGGGCGTGATATCGCGGATTTTGGCCGGGGCAAAGGATGCACCCTTGCGGAAACTGGTAGCGTTGTCGAACGGTACGCCCAGCACGCCGACCTCAGCACCAGGGTCATCGCTGGATAGCCCGCTCCAGAGATGGCGGTGGGCGGGACGAATGGCGGCCGGTATGGTCATAGAGCGCCTCTCTTTTCCATTCGGGAGAACCCTCCACTTATCCCTGCAACTCGACGATCATCTCGTGGATGCGATCCAACCCCGCTTCAAGGTAGTCTGGCGGCAGACCAAAACTGATCCGCAGGTAGTGATCCAGGCCAAAGTGGTCCCCTGGAACGATGAGCACTCTCTTTTCGTGCATCAACCGCTCCACCAACTCGGTCGAGTTGACGTCGAGGTGATAACGAGCAAAGACGATGGCTGCTGCCTGGGGCGGGACCAGAGTAAATGTCCCCTCGTGGCTCTCCAGCCATCCATCCAGAATGGGAAAACCTCGCCGGATATAATCTCGTGCTCGTTGAACGAGGCGGGGCCGCACCTCGGGAGAGAGGGCGATGGCCGCTAGCTTGTTAGCCAGCATGGTGGCACTGATAGTCGTGTATTCATGGCGCGCCCAGATGTCATCCACAGTGTCCGCCGGCCCCACTACCCAGCCAATCCGCAGCCCCGGCAAACCGTAGGCTTTGCTCAGACTATTCGTGGCCAGCACTCTGTCGTACCGGCCCCAAAAAGATGGCGTCTGGGTGTCGGTCAGCCGCTCAGCTCCGCTGTAGACCTCGTCGGCCAGCAGCCAGGCCCCGACTCGCTCGGCGGCAGCCACGATGCTGTCCATCTCTGCCTCGGTGAGAATATAGCCCGTGGGGTTATTCGGATTACAAACAGCGATGAGCTTTGTCTTCTCTGAGACTGTCTCGTTCAACTCGTCCAGGTCGGGAGCCCAGCCCTGCTCCTCTTTGAGGTGAAAAGCTCTGACCTGCAAGCCGAAATTGTGGCCGAGACCCCAGATCTGCATATAGTTGGGCAGCATCACCACCATCTCGTCCCCCGCCGCGAGAAGGGTTTGCAGGGCGATCAAGTTGGCCTCGGCGCACCCAACCGTGACCAGTACATTGTCCGGAGTCGCTCCGGGATAGAGAGCGGCGATGTGCTCCCGCAGTTCGATGATGCCGTTGACCTGGGGGTAGTGCAGTTCGGTGGCCAGCAACTCTTTAACCATCACAGGGTCATCGATCAACTCACGAACGGTGGCGGGGTGAACACCACTCTCCGACAGGTTGTACTGCACGACGTTCTCCCACTTGGACATCATACGTTCCATTTCGAACGGCTGAAATGCGGTCATGCGATTCCTCCTAAGGTCATAGAACATCTCGTTTGGATATTGAGGGATCAGGGGAGTTGATCCAATATCTGTTGTGTATGGGGCTGGTCGTTGACATTCCGGCCGACGTAAGCCCAGGTGACGAGGCCACTCTCGTCCACAATAAAGACCGATGGCGTGGCCCGTTTGTCGTTGAAAAGGTTATAGATACCATAGGCGCTGCTGATAGCGTGGTCGGCGTCGGCAAGGACGGGGTAGGGATAGTGGTAGCTCTTGACCAGGGCCACCACTCTCGCTTGTGGTTCTGCCACCAGGGCGACGATTTCGGCTCCCTTTTCTTGAAAACGGGAATAGTTGGCTTGCAACTCGCCGAGTTGCGTGCGGCAAGGTCCTCAACCGGTGGTGCGGAAAAAGACGATGACCACCTTGCGTTGATCGCGGTAATCGCTCAGACTGATTGTCTGGCCATTGGCGTCGGTCAGCGCAAAATCTGGGGCCGGCTGACCCGCGACGGGGGGGGCGGAGGGCATGGGTGGTTCGACAGTGCCCGCCCCGAGTGTAGCCAAAGGGCTTGCCGCCGGCGTGGGCAGGGGGGAAACCGGCGCGGACGTAGCCGTGGGGGTGGAGGTAGGAGATGGTGGCGGGGATGGCGTGGCGAGGTACGAAGCCGCTAGTGGTGTGGCGGTGGGGGTGATAGCAGGCAACGCGGTCGCCGCAGACACAGGTGAAACGGTCAACGGCGTGGCTGAAGGAACAGGCATGGGTGTGGGCAGCAAAGGTTGCAGCCCTCGTGTGGCGACCTCAATGCTGGTCTGGGCGCGATGGGTCTGTAGCCAGTCACCTAGAGCGTTCGCCTGTCCCTCGGCGGGCACACCGGCCCACACCACCTCGTTCAGGTAGCGCTCAACGGCGAGCAGACGGGCGATGGCGTTGGACCAAAGCTCACGGGTCAGGCTGAGGGCGGCCAGCTCAGCGGCGACCTGTTCGTCAGTCAGATTCCAGGTTGCCTCCAGAAGCGCGATGCGTGCCTCAACGTCGGCTTTGCTGGCGGCGATCCCCTCCTCCTCGGCGGCGGCCAGGATGATGACGTCGTTGACCAGTCTGTCCAGCGTCTCGTTGGCGGTGGGGGCCGGCTGGCCCGAGAGACGGCTCATGAGCGCGTCCAGGTAAAAGGCCACGGCCCAATCGGCAAAGGTGATACGCTGCTCGCCGACGCGAGCCACGACCTCCTGGGCCGGGTCTGGCGTCGGCGTGGGCGGGGCCGGTGTCGGCAGGGGCGCGTCGAGGCCCTTGAGCAGCAACAGCAGCACGGCAAAAGCGCCAACGAACGGGATTGTAAGGAGGAGCCATCGGCCGTAGCGAGCAGGTTTGGACATGGGTCAACCTAACCGAAACTACAGTGCGTCGAGAATTGCCTCAACGTCATGGACAAACTTGTCAAAGGAAAGACAACGTTGACGAGCCAACTGCAAATCAGAAAACAAGTATACCACAGATTGATGTTTTGTAACAAATGGATAACACTCTTCAACGTCTCACTTGTAAAGGTTGGCCGCCCGTGATATAATTGCGTCATCTTCTTACCCGCCGTCTCCTCTCTTTCTCGCGGAGGCGGCGTTTGAGTGTGACTGCCTATGGCCCACGGCCCATCTGTTTCAACATCTGATTCTGTGGGGAACACGCGCGGGGAGATCTTTGTCCTGGCAGCAATATTGCTCGTCGCTGCCTGGTTTCGATTTTACCAATTGAGTGAACTGCCGCCTGGTCTGACCCACGATGAAGCCAACAACGCCCACGATGCGGCCAATGTGCTGGCCGGCGTCCGGCCCATCTACTTTTCCACCGGCTATGGCCACGAGCCGCTGTACACCTACCTGGTCGCGTTGGTCTCTGTGCCTACCGGCGTCACTGATGTCACCCTGCGCCTTACGACAGCTTTGTGTGGGATGGGCGTGATTGTCGGCAGCTACCTGCTGGCCCGTCGCGCCTTTGATTCGGGGGTGGCGCTGGCAGCGGCCGCCGGTCTGGCGATTTCTTTCTGGCCAGTGTTTTCTCATCGCCAGGGAGTGCGGCCTGTCACACTGCCGCTGCTTTTTGTGCCGGCGGTCTTTTTCCTGTGGCGTGGGCTCTCCGAGAAGGGGCGGCTCAGGGATTGGGTGCTGGCGGGTCTGTTAGCCGGTGGCACTTTTTACACTTATATGGCCAGTCGGGTGACGCTGTTCGCCTTTGTCGCCTTTGTGGCCTACCTGGCGATCTTTTGCCGCGCGACTTGGCAGCGGGTCTGGCGAGGCTCGTTGCTCATGTTGCTCGTTGCTGCTGCCATCGCTGCGCCGCTGGCAGTCTACCTGGTTACCCACCCAGCCCAGGAAGTCCGCGTCGGGCAACTGGCCGAACCGCTGACCCAGGTCCGACAGGGCAACCTGGGCCCTCTAATCAGGAACCTGACCGAGGCGCTCAAGGTGTTCTCTTTTGCTGGCGATACCCACTGGCGTTACAATCTGCCGGGACGGCCCGTCTTTGATCCGTTGACCTCGATTTTTTTCTACCTCGGGCTGGGACTGGCGCTGTGGCGTTGGCGACAACCGGCCTATGCCTTTTTGTTGTTTTGGCTGTTCACCGGTCTCTTTCCAGCCTTGGTCACCGGGGCGATGAACAGCGTGCTGCGCATGATGGGCGCGCAGCCAGCAGTTTACCTGACGCTGGCCCTGGGAGTGGTGGAAGCCGCCCGCTGGTTGTGGGCGCGTGGCCATCTGGTGCGATGTGTTGTCTTGGTCGGGATCACTTTCCTGGTTGGGATCAATGTCTGTCTGACTTGCGACTATTTCGTCGCCTGGGCCACCGAGCCAAACGTGCGCGAAGTGTATCGCTCCAATCTGCGCGAGGTCGCCCGCTACCTGGACGAACAACCCGACGGCGGGCCGGTCGCGATTTCGACCGAATACCCGTTGGCTTATCACGACCCTTACGTCTTGGAGGCGATCTTGTGCCGGCAAGATGTCACCCTGCGTTGGTTTGATGGCCGGGGCGCGCTGGTGATCCCCGCCGGTGGCGTCGAGGTGAGTTACGTCTTTCCGGCGGCGGCCAATCTGCATCCGGCCCTGTACCAGGTGTTCTTTGAGGGAATCGAGCCCGTTGCCGTGCGGCAACTACGGCCCGACGACATCAACAAAACCTTCACTATCCAACGTCTGTCCCTGTCCGAGCGCTTGGCGGTGCGGCTGGAGGCTGCGCAGGACAATCCGGTGCTCTGGAGCTCGGAGGTCGAGTTCAAGCCTGGTGATCCGGATCGGCTGCGTCACCCATTGGCCTGGCCCGTGGATTTGGGGCACAAAGTCGCCTTCCTGGGATACGAGTTGGATCGCTCGCAGATGGCTCCCGGCGAGACGCTGCTGCTGCTCACCTACTGGCGCGTGTTGGTGCCGACCGAGGTGCCGGCGACAATCTTTTGCCACTTGTTGGACGCGCACAGCCAGGTCGAGGGGGGACAAGACAGGCTGGATGCGCCGGTCGCCCACTGGCAACCGGACGATGTCGTCGTCCAGGTTCACGCTGTGATGCTGGATGCTGACGCGGCGCCAGGCCCCTACCAGCTTGAGATCGGTTTTTATAGCACGGATGATACTTCCCGGTGGAACGTCTTTGATGAAGACACTGATGTAGCCGACCGCCTGTTGTTGCGTCCCATCGAGGTGAGAGTGCCGTGAGAGAAATCGCTCGTAAATATTCGAGTCCCCTGCTCAAAATCGGCATCAGTGTGGGACTGTTGACATGGGTCTTGCCCCGCATCGGGTTGGCAGAGATATGGCACGAGATCCAAGCGGTGCGTCTCGGTTGGCTGGGGTCGGCCTTTGCACTGTGCGTCCTGGGCACAGCTCTTCGGGCTTACCGCTGGCAAGCGTTGCTGTTGGGCCTGGGATTGCGGGTACCTACTGGCCGGTTGATCAAGCTCTATTTTGTTGGCACCTTTTTTAATACTTTTCTGCCCAGCGGCTTTGGCGGCGACGTGGTGCGCGTCATCGAATTAGCTCAGGACAGTCGCCGTGCTCACGAGGCGACGGGCACGGTACTGGTGGACCGTCTCACTGGCATCCTGGTGTTGCTGGCCATGGCCTTGTTGGCGCTTCCCTTTAGTTTGAACCTGATCTCACCCGCGCTGGCGGCTGGCATCGCGGTCCTGGCGATGGGAGGTCTGGTGGGCGGGTGGCTGTTATTTCAGCAGCAATTGTTGGGGCGCATCATTGGGTTCATTCCAACCGGATTGCCGTTCGGGATCAGAGGCCAGGTGGAAAAGCTGTACGCTGCCATCTGCGGGCCTGGGGCCAAGGCGATCCGGCAGGCATTGGGCATCTCGTTGGCGTTCAACGTCTTGCTCATCTTTTCGAACTATTCCATTGCCCTGTCAGTGGGCGTGGATGTCTCGTTGGGTTATTTTTTCCTGTTTGTGCCGCCAACTTCGCTGGCATTGATGGTGCCGACCGTGGGCGGGCTGGGCGCGCGCGAATGGGCCTACACGGAGCTCTGGCCGCAGGTTGGCGTAGGCGCTGCTGAGGCGGGTGCCATGTCTTTGCTCAACTATGCCGTCAACGCTGCCACTGGGGTCATCGGCGGGATAATCTATGCCGCGGATAGTCTTGTGGCCATGGTCCAGAGGTCGTAGATAGGTAGGTTAGTAGGCTGTAATTGGAAGGCCAGCATTGATACTCCCGGCCTACCAATTTACCAACCAAGGAAGGAATCAACAATTGTTGGGCGTAAACAAAAAAGAGAAACTGATCACCATCGTTGCTCTGGCCTTGTTGGGTGTATTCGTCTTGCAGGCACTCCTTAGCGCCAGGCAAAAGTCGCCCACCATGGACGAGCAGAACCATATCGCCCGGGGTTATGCCTACCTGCGCACCGGCGACCTCCGTCTGAGCCGCGAGCACCCGCCGCTGGTTAACACGATCAGTGCCCTGCCGTTGCTGATCATCCGGCCTCAACTCCCCACCGATCATCCCTCGTGGGTCTCGGCCAACTGGTATGCTTTTGCCGACAAACTGTTGTGGCACGCGGCCGACGCCGATGGTCAGCCCATTGAGGCACAGAAAATTGTCAACTGGGCGCGGGTAACGATCGTTCTGTTGGGGCTGTTTCTGGGCATGGGGGTCTACGCCTGGGCAGCGGAACTACACGGGTCAGTAGCCGGCCTGCTGGCACTGGCGCTCTATGTTTTTTCGCCCAACATCCTGGCGCACACCCGCCTGGCGACCAACGATCTGGGCCTGGCTTGCTTTGCCTTTTTGGCTCTGTACACCTTTTGGCGATTCATGACCGGACCGACGGTCATTGGCATGGTCGCTGCCGGGGTGGCCCTGGGACTGGCACTGACCGCCAAGTTCTCGGCCGTCATCCTGCTGCCGATCTTTGCTTTACTCGTCGTGATACGTGCCTGGCGTAGGCCGCCTGGGCCTGCCCGCCCACCTGTCGAACCTGAGCTGGTGCCCCTCTTTCCAGACGAGGCAGTGGCCCTCGGGCCACCGGCCGGCGCAGAGCTATACCGACCTGAACCAGTCAAACCAACCCGCCCACCCTGGTGGCGCACACTTGAGTGGAAATGGGCGCTGTACCTGGTGGCCATGGTTGTCATCGGACTGGCCGTGGTGTGGGGCATCTATGGACTGGAGCGCGGCCCTCTAAGCGATGGGGGAGTGACCCTGCCTATGCCTTCCTACTGGAACGGCCTTAGAGCCATCTTTGAGCGCACCGAGAGGGGTAACCCGGCTTTCCTCATGGGCCAGTATTCGGTCAAAGGCTGGTGGTACTACTTCCCAGTGGCTTTTTTGATCAAGACGCCACTACCGGTGCTACTGCTGCTGCTCCTGACCCTGGCGCTGACCATACGCCGCCGTAGCTGGCGCGCCGAGATGTGGCTATTGCTGCCGGTCGCCGTATATTTTTTGGCGCTGATGGGCAGTTCGCTGAACATTGGCTACCGCCATTTGTTGCCCATTTTGCCACTGCTGTTCGTTTACGTCAG
>CAYVPU010000149.1:0-2462 GCA_964453885.1 uncultured Anaerolineae bacterium
TCATCTCTTCCTCTCGTCGTTGCCGCAGCAAAACAAACACCTGCCTGCAAGCCGGATACTCAAAATAAGACTCGTCGGTATTGTCCCAGAACTCTTGCAACTGGCGGTTGCTGGTGCTCCGTTCGTAAACAAAAGCTTGCAGCATTAGCTCCAGGCGGTCGGCGTCGCGCACCAGGCGGCCTTCCGGCGTGCGACGGTCCTCAGAGTCGAGCCACAGTTCGCGGTACTCGTCGGCAAAGGACAGGTTGCTCGTGATCTCGTCCAGGGCCTCCAACTCGCCGGCGCGTTTGGCCGCCGGTGTGATGAAGCGCAGAGCCGGATAGGGAATGTCGGTCAGGTGACTCTCCGGCAGGTCGTGCAGCAGGGCGATGGTCAGCAGCTTGGCTCGATCCATAGGTTCGTCCACCACCTGGGCCAGGATCAGGGAGAGGAAGGCGACGCCATAGCTGTGGGCGGCGACGCTTTCCGGGTGGACGACGCCCCGGATCATCCAGCCTGTGCGGGGCATGGTCTTGAGGCGGTTGGCCTGGAGCAGCAGGTCGAGTATTCGTTCCGGAGTCATGCTGGTTTCTCCTTGAGATGGTGGAAGGGCTCGGTCACAGTCCCTCGCCTAACGTGCTTACGTTTCACGTTTTACGCATCACGTATCACGCATCACGCCTTTCCGCCAACGTTTCCAGTTGGTCAATCATGTCCGCGATCACGTCAAAGCCGCCTTGCCAGAACTGGGCCGAGGCCACGTCTATGCCCGCTTCGCTCAGGATTCCTGCCGGGCTTTTGGAACCACCGTAGGCCAGGATCTTGAGGTACCTGGGGATGAAGGATTCCCCCTCTGTCTTGAATTGGCGGTACAGCGACAGCACCAGGAGTTGCCCAAAACTGTAAGCATAGCAGTAAAAGGGCGTGTGGTAGATGTGCGGGATGGAGACCCACTCCCAGCGGAACTCGTCGCTCAGTTCTACAGTGTCGCCGAACTGCTCTTGCAGGTTGGCCATGTATCGTTCTGCCAGTTCGCCGGCCGTTTGCCCCTCCTCGACCAGGGCGTGAGCCTCGCGTTCAAAGAGGACAAAAAACGCCTGTCGCATCACCGTGGCGTAGGCGCCGTCCACAGAGCGGGCCAGGACGTCGCGCCGGACAGCAGGGTCGGTTTCCTCTTGCAGCAAGCGTTCGATGAGCAGCATTTCGGAAAAGACAGAAGCGGTCTCGGCCAGCGGCAGAGATGAGTGGAAGGTCAGCGGCGAGTGTTCGGCGGCCATGAGTGCGTGGACGGCGTGGCCCAGTTCGTGGGCCAGCGTAGCCACGTCATCGGCTTGGCCGTTATAGTTGACCAGCACCCACGGCGCGAGGCCCGGCAGAACGCCGTAGCAGAAAGCGCCGTTATCTTTGCCAGGTCGTATCTCCGCGTCGAGGTGGCCGTCCACAAAGACGCCCCGGGCCAGGTCAGCTAACCTTGGCGAGAAGGCGTTGAGGCTGTCGAGCACCATAGTGGCCGCTTCGTCGAAGGCATATCGTCTGTCGGAATCGCTCAGGGGGGCATAGATGTCGTAACGATGGAGTCTGTCCAGGCCCAGCCAGCCAGCTTTGAGGCGGAAGTAACGCTGGAACAGACTGGCGTTCTGCCGGCAGACCTCCAGCAGCGTGTCCACTATTGCGTCGGGGATGTCGTTGCCCAGGTTGCGGGTGGCGATGGGCGACGAGAAGTGGCGCAGCGAGAGATTCTCGCTGGCCCAGTCACGCACGATGTAGTGGTAAATCTGGCTCAGGATGGTACTCTGTTCGCCGTAGACACGATACAGTTCCTGGTAAGCGGCGGAGCGCAGTTCTGGTGAGGGATGGCGTGCATAGACCGTGAGCTCGGAGCGGACAAGTTCTTTGACCTGACCATCCACTTCCAGTTGGAATGTAAAGCCGTTGGTGATCATATCGTACAGAGTGACCAGACCCTCAATGCCGTTGACGTCCTTCAGGTTGATGATCTTTTCTTCGGCCTCGGACAGGGTGTGGGGTTTGAATCGGCGTAACGACTCCAGGTAGTAGGTGTTGTCGCCGCTGACAGCCAACAGCCGTCCGGCGGTTTCGTCGTCCAGCCCTTTCCACCACAGGGTGAAAAAGAGCGTCCGGTTTTGAATCTCGGTCAAGAGCTTTTCCGTGCGCCCGCGGAAGGCCAGGGCGTCCTGGTTTTGCGTGTCTTCGGCGAACCAGAGGTGACCGTAAGCGCCCTGCCGGTAGGAGAGGGCGGTGATCCTTTCCACCAGGGTCAAAAGATGGACAAAATCCGTCTCCGAGATGTCGGGCGAGAGTTGATCGCGGCTCGCTTCCAGTTGGGCCACGGCTTTTTCCAGGTCGGCTAAAACCTGATCCAGTTCGGGGCCTGTGGTGGCAGATAGCAGGGCTTTCAGCGACCAGCGGGTTTGTTCAAAGGGATGGTTGCTCATGGTGCTCCTTTCTGTCCACGGATTTTG
>CAYVPU010000149.1:2562-8195 GCA_964453885.1 uncultured Anaerolineae bacterium
ACGAGATGGTAGCGTTCCTTTGCGCGCGCCAGCTCGCGGTGGCTGCCCAGGGCCTCCAGGTGGGCGATGGCAGAGGCGAACTGCGTCGCGGCTGCTTCTTTCTGGCCATTTTGGGTCAGGGCGCGGGCCAACGTCTGCTCGGCGGTGGCGATTTCGTAGGGCTGCTCGTGGGCGGTGGCGATCTCTAGTGCCTGGCGAGCGTGGCTCAAAGCGATCTCGACGTCGCCTCTGCCCAGGTGCGCCAGGGCGGATCGCTGGTAAAAGTCCGATTTGAGCCAGGGGGCGGCGTTGTCTATGTCGCCGGCTTGGCTGAGGATCGTGAGGGCCTGATCCCAATTCTCCTCGCGGATGTAAAGCTCGGCCTGGATCACACAAATCAGGGCCAAAAGGGCCGAGCTGCCTAGTTCCTGGGCTATCGCTTCAGCTTGTCCAAGGTGTTCCCAGGCACGATCCCAATCTTGTGCGTCAGTGTCGGCGTAAATAGCGGCTAGATAGACGTGGAGTTGGGCAATGTGGTCGCGATCCTGGATCTTTTCGGCGATCTCTAGCCCACGGGCGACGTGGCGTTCAGCGTCGTCCAACCGGCCCTGCCGCCAGAAGGTGGTGCCCAGAACGCGATGGGCGTAGCTCATGCCCCGATAGTCGCCCACTTTTTCGGCCAGCGACAGCGCTTCGTGGCTCCAGACAATCGCTTTGTCCCATTCGCCCGCAAGGCGTGCCGTGAGTCCCAGGTTGGACAGGGCGGCGATGGTGCCTTCCAGGTCATTGGCCCGCTGCGCCAACTCCAGGCTTTGCTGGTGGTGGCTCAAGGCTTCTCTGGTTTTCCCCTCCCGCCAGACGATACTGCCCAGCGTGCGGTGCAGAAAGGCTAGTTGATAGTAATGCGTTGAACCTTGCAGTTGTGCTAGCCCGGCCAGGCACGCCTCGCGAGCACGCTGTAATTCACCGAGGCGAAAAGAAATGTCGGCCTGGCTGGCCCAGACAAGGGCACGTTCCTGGCTGACGTCCTCAGCGCCGGCCTTGTACAGGGCCAGATGCGCCTTTTCCAGGTGGAATAGGGCTTGCGCATAGTCGCCGCGCCGGTCGTGCACCAGGCCCGTTTTGCGCTCCAGGGTGGCTTGGATCGTGGCCTCAGAGTCAAACTCCAGGGCGTGGCCGTAGGCCTTTAGAGCCGAGTCGTAACGGCTGATGAGGTAACTGATGTCGCCGATGGCTTCCCAGATGCTGCCCTGTCGAGGATCGAGTGGCTTGTCTTCCAGCAGATCCAGCGCCACTCGATAGTAGCGCAGGGCCTCTTCGTGTGCGTATACCTCTCGCGCCCGGTCGCCAGCCCGGATGTTGTAAGTGATGGCCTTCTCTTCATCTTTGGCCCCGTAGGCCTGGGCAAAGTGATGAGCCAATTCTTCCACCCGGCTGTCCAACTCATCGGCGTGAATTCTCTCGACGGCCTGTCCCACCTGGCCGTGCAGACGGGCGCGGCGACGGACGTTCAGCTCCTCGTAGAGCGTCTGGGCGATGAGCGTGTGCTGAAAGGCATAGATCTCGCCTGTACCGGGCTGAGGCGGTTGGATCAGTTGCGCGGAGACGGCTTCATCCAGGGCGTCCAGGGCGGCGTCTTCATTCAGGTCAGTGACGGCCAGCAGCAGATTCAGGGGGAAGCGGCGACCAATGACTGTCGCCTGTGCCAGAAGCCGGGTACTCTCTGGACTCACCTGATCCAGGCGGTGGCTGATGGTAGCGTGGATGCTCTGGGGGATGCGCAGTGTGGTCCAATCTCGTTGGGGCCAGGGCGTCCGGTCTGGGTAAAGCGCGTCTTCTTCCACCAGTGCCTTGATGACCTCTTCCACGAAGAAAGGATTGCCTTCGGTCTCTTTGTAGATAGCGTCTATGACAGCCGGCACAATCTCGGTGGCGCACATGGTTCGGGCCATATCGCCGACGGCCTGGCGGTCAAGCTGGCGCAGAGGAAGGCGGGTGATCAGCCTCTCCTGGTTGAGTTCTACCAACACCTTTTGCAATGGGTGTCTGCGTGTGAGTTCGGCCTCTCGATAGGCGCCCAGGGCGAGCATGGGGACGTCGTAAACGTGACGCGCAAGGTGTTGCAACAAAAGCAAACTTGCCTCGTCGGCCCACTGAAGGTCGTCGAGGAAGAGGATGACAGAGCGCTCGGCGGCGATAGTTCGCAGGAAGGCAGCCACGTGGTCGAACAACCGCACTCGTTCCTCAGGGCGGTTCAGCGGCGGGTTGGGAGCGATGAGGTCCAGCTTTTGGCGCAGAGCGGGGACGAGCCGTGCCAGCTCGGCCGCCGACGCGCCCACCTGCCGGCGCAGCGTTTCTACAGGTTGGCTGGCGGTGTAGTCTTGAAAGGCGGCGGTGAAGGGGCGGTAGGGCACGGCGACTTCCTGCTCGTAGCAGCGACCCCGCAGCACGGCTGCCCCTTGCAGCCGGGCGTAGACCATCAATTCGCGGACCAGGCGAGTCTTGCCGATGCCCGGTTCGCCGGAAAGCAGCACCACGTGGGGTTGTCCTTCCACAGCACGTTGCCAGTGCGCTTTTAGCTCTTCCAGTTCTCTCTCGCGGCCAAAGAGCCGGCCTCGGGCGATGCGATCCAGCAACGATGCGCCAGGGGTCTCCCCCTCTGGGGCAGTGGCTTGTTCAATAAACGCTTGTCCTTCTAACTGATAGCGGATGCGCTGCAGGTCGGCACTGACCTCTTCGGTAGTGGCGTAACGGTCCTGGGGCCGCTTGGCCAGCAGGCGCAAGATCACCGTTTCCAGGTCGGGTGGCAGGTCGGGGCGAAGGCTGCGCGGCGGCACTGGCGGCACATTCATGTGTTGGGAGATGATGGCTAGTGGCGTCTGACCGGTGAAGGGGAGATGGCCGACCGCCAGTTCGTAGAGCGTGACGCCCAGGCTGTAGAGATCGGCGCGATGGTCCGGCGGGCGACCCTGGGCCAGTTCCGGCGGCAAGTAGGCAGCGTCTTTGAGGCTGATGTCGGGACTGATGTGCAGGGGGATGAGGGTGAACCCGACGATTTGCACCATGCCGTCGTCGCCTACAAAGATATTGGCCGGGCGTACATCGCCGTGGAGGATGCCGTGCTGGTGAGCGTAACCCAGGGCACTGGCGACCTGTTCTATCACGTCCAGGAGACGCGGCAGTGGCAGGGGGGCGATCTCGGAGAGCGGGGTGCCGACAGCGGGTTGTAGCGCTACGTAGGGCGTCTCGCCCAGATAGCCAGCATCGTAGGTCGAGGCGACGTTGGGATGCGCCAGGCGGGCCAGGTGTCGGGCGGCGTCTAATAGTTGCTGGGCCGCCTCGGGGTCGTCGGCGACGCTGGTGAGCAATTTCAGCGCGACGGGCCGGTTCAACAGCCCGTCGTGGGCGGCACGGACGATGCCGCTGCTGCCTTGGCCCAGGATCTCTTCCATCCGATAGCGGCTTCGTGCGTCCAGAGGGATCGCCCGGTCGGCCGCCGCGTCCGTTTGGAGGATATGCTGATAGAGGACCGTGGTTTCCGGTTCCGGCTCTGCGCCCAGTTCATGCCACAGCGTATCTTTGCAGTCCTGGTATTGCCGTAGCGCGGCATTGCGGTCGCCGCTCTGGTGATAAAGGCGCATGAGCCGGCGGTGGGCCTGTTCCTGGATCGGGTCATGGCTTACCAACCGTATGGCATACTCGATGGCGCCGCCGAGATCCCCCTCGGAGGCCAAAATGTCGCTCAGTTGGCTCAGGGTAGTCAGGTATTGGCGTTTCAGCCGTTCTCGCTCAAAGAATAGCCACTCATCGAAAGCCAGGCTATCCTTGACGACTAATCCGGCCAAGAACTCACCTCGGTAAAGCTCTACGGCTGCCGTCAGGTTCTCAACTGAGAATTGAGAGTTGAGAATCGAAAATTCCTCCACGTCCAGCCAGTAATCGCTCTCGGTGTTGAAAGCGATACTGTCTGTTTCGGCGATGAGGTGGGGCCCAATGGCCCGACGCAAGGTATGGATTGCCTGGCGCAGACTGTGCCGGGCGCGCTCGTCGGGAAAGTCTCCCCAGAGCAGGGCGGCCATCTGTTCCCGCGACATCATCTGGCCGGGTTGCAGGGCCAGGTAGGCAAACAAGGCTCGGGTCTTTTGCGTGCCCAGCCGAGTGACAGTTTTTTGGTCAAGAGTCAGGTTCAGCCCGCCAAGCAGGCGTATTTCTAGTCGTTTCATGAGTATCTTGTTCTTTTGACGTTTCAATGACGCCAGCCAGGTATAATATAAGCAACAGACTGAATAATGACCTGCTCACGAAGCAGATATAGGAAGGATGGTTGAAATGACACCGAAAGAAAAGATGGATATCTTTTGGACGACGGGTATTCTGCCTGGAACTATGTTCGATGACTTGAATGACCGGGTAATCCAAGGGCCAATGCTGCCTCGTCCCCGGAGAAGGAATTGGCTGCGATTGTTGTCCTTGGGATTGTTAGGATGACTTTCTCCCCCTGATCTGTCTGGAAGTGGGCAAGACGGGTCCCCTTCCGGCAGACATAGCGGAACATCAATGGCGCTGTTCCGGCTTACAGCCTCACTACTATTCTGTGGTGAGGCTGTTCTTTTTAAGTCCTCCGAGGTTGCCGTGGGGGCGAGGCAAGTCAGAGAGTAGATTTTTGCTCTGACTGAACGCTCATGCCTCGCCCTTACGCCTTTTGGAGGACGGAAAGGATGGCCTCAGCTACGTCAGTGATGGCGTTGGCGTTTTGAAAGGCATCCGCGCCCGGCCCGATGGCCAGTAGCGGCACAGGATTGCGAGTGTGCGTCTTTGATCGGATGTTTTCCAGGTTGCCGTGATCAGAGCAGACGACGACGGTCGTTTCAGTCATGATGGCGTCCAGCAGCCCGGCGAAGAAAGGGTCAATCATCTCGTCGAGAAAGGCGACTGGGTCGAGGGGCGCTCGGCGGTGGCCCACCAGGTCGGGCAAAAAGGTCTCGTACATCACCAGGTCGTGAGTCTGCGCCAGGCGGGCCAGGCGCGCTCCAGCTTTTTCTGGCGCGATGAGTGGCATGTCGAATTGGTTGTATTCTCGGGCGGCCAGGTGGGTGATGTCCCAATAGACCGCTTTGCCCCGCCGCAGGTCGTCCAGCGTGCGAAAAGGGAGACCGGCGGCCATGTTGGTCAGAGTGCTGGCCGAGTGGCGCCATTTGCGCCCTTTCACCAACTGCCAGTAGCGTTCGGAGTAGGCATTGGCAAAAGTGGCGCGGAAACCGGCCTCGACGGCGCGTTTCAGCAGGCTGTTCTGGGCAATAACCTCGCGCAGTTTGGCCGTGGGCCAGGCCGAGATGTGCCTCCCCTCGACGGCCGGGGCGTTGACACCGGTAAAGAGGGCCGTCTGGCCGGTGGCGCTCTGGGGCAGCCCCTCCACGCCCAGGCAGGCGTCCACGCCCTTTAGCAGCAGGCCAGGGCGATCTACCGCCAGGCCATCGGCCAGCGGAGCGCCCAGGAGACCCCGTAAGGTCGGCATCTGAGCGGCCCAGAAGGGATTGGATTCGTCGGCCGGGCCCAGGCCCACGCCGTCGAGAAAGACGAACACCACAGGTGCCATAACGGGCCTATTATAGCACGGGTGGGGCAAACAAACAAAAATGCAAGCCCCCTGGCTT
>CAYVPU010000150.1:0-8168 GCA_964453885.1 uncultured Anaerolineae bacterium
TCCTTTCGGCTCCAGCATCTGTGTCCAAGTCATTGGTCAGAGGCAAGGTGAATTTGAAATCGCTACCCTTGCCACCCGGCCCCTCCTCTATCCAGATACGCCCGCCGTGGGCTTTTACAGCCAGCTTGCAAAAGCTCAGGCCGATGCCACTGCCCCGAATTCGTTTGCCTGGTTCTTGCGGTGACTGAGGCGAGGAGAGCTGAGTGAACTTTTCAAAGATGCGCTCCCGATGCTCGGGCGGGATGCCGGGGCCGCTATCGAGGACTGAACAGATCACCCAGCCCGAGGGCTGCCCGGCGTCAGGCCCATCCGCCTGGGCAGAGATCCGCACCCATCCCCCTGGCGGCGTGAATTTGATCGAGTTATCCAATAGGTTGGTAAAGACCCTGGCGATCTTTTCGCGATCACCCCACACCCACGGGAGATCGGAGGGAATGGCAATCTCGGTATGAACGTCATAGCTGACGCTCAAGGGTTTTAAGCGCGTCACGACCTCTCCCACCACATAGAGCAGATCAAAGGGCTCTGCATCCAGTGTCAGCTGACCAGATTCCATGTGGCTGATATCCAGCAACGAGTTCACCAGATCCAACATGTGCTGGCTGCTGGTGGTGACAATGTCCAACAGCGAGGTGATATTCGCCGGCGTGTCCTGTTCGGCGATAACTTCCTGCAGAAGCAAGTTGCCACTGATAATGGCGGCCAACGGCGCGCGAAGATCGTGGATGATCATGTCGCTCAGGTCCTCGCGCATCCGCTCCAATTCCTTTTCCTCGGTAATGTCTCGCAAAACCACTACCCGCCCCAGGAGCGTGCCTATCCAGTCCTTTACGGGGACGACGACGCGCTCCAGGAAGTGGTGATGAGGGCTGGCAAGTTCGACGACGTCCTTGACCTCGTCGTACGATTCCCCGCTGGCGTGGTCGAGCGTTGCAGGGAATTGCCAGGTTTCCTCTACGTTTAGAGGACGACCTCCTCGTGCTTGACAATCCCGCATCACATCCACAAGCGGGCGCCCGATGAGCTGGGAGCGGGGCATCCCCAGCAACTCTTCGACGGTGGGATTAGCCATGACGATGTGGTCTTGTAAGTCCATCATCAGGATGCCTTCGTGAACAGAGTTGAGGACGGCCTCCAGCCGATCCCGCCCCTCGGCCAACTGCTGAAACAGGCGCGCGTTGGCGATGGCTGTGGCGGCCTGGTTGCCCAGAAGTGTCAGCACGCGCAGTTCATCGTTAGTGAAGGTATGCGGCACGGTGTAGGCGACGTTGAATACCCCTAGCACCTGGCCGGCGTGCTTGAGGGGAAATCCGGCGATAGCCTTCGCTCCCCAGCGCCGGCGTTCTGGTGAGGCGTAGAGGGGATGGGACAGGGTATCGTTGATCACCAGGGGCTCGCCGGAATGGGCCACGGTGAAGGTCAGACCCTGGCGCCGCACTGGCGGCATGCCTTTCGGGTGCTCGCCCGAAGCCCACAGGCCAGCCCGATACGTCAATTCGTCTTTCTCCTCATCGTATAGAAAAATGTGTACGTCGTTGGCCTGCATCGACTTTAATACGCTCTCGGCCACGGCGTCGAGAACTGCCTGCAAGTGTAGCGAAGAGACCACCTGAAGACCAAATTGCTGCAAGTCGGAGAGTTGACTGATGCGTTGTTGGGCCTCCATGTAAAGACGAGCGTTCTCGATGGCCGTGGTCGCATGTTCAATCAACTGGCTGACAAAGCCGGCCTGCCCCTCGTCAAAGGCATCGCGAACTGGACTCTCCAGCACCAGCGCGCCCAAGGCTCGCTCTCCTTTGACGATGGGAACGCTGAGGTGAGAGCGAACGTTGGGCACAATCTGCACGTAGTTAGGATCTCGTGTTACGTCTCCAACCAACGTCAGTTGACCGGTGCGAACGGCCCGGCCCACGATGCTTCTGGTCAACGGCCACGAATGTTCCCGGTATGGCTCTATCTTTTGGGTTGGATAACCCTCGTAGACCAATAGTCTCAACCCTGTCCCCTCTTTGTCCATCATGGCGATAAGGCCGTAGGGCGCACCGGTTGCCTCAATGGCGCGACGCAGCACGGTGCTGATGACACCCTCCAGATCCAGGGTTGCCGTCAGTTCCCGGCTGATTTCCTCGATGGCCGACAGTTCTTCCAACCGTTGGGCCAGCGCCTGGTCGGTCAGGGCATAGAAACGGGCGTTTTCCAGGGCGATGGCCGCCTGAGCCGCCAGAGTGGTCAACAGTTCCATCTCCTCGACCGTGAAGCGATGGGGGGTGGTGTAATACACCGCCAGGCTGCCGATAGCGCCCTTTTTGCCCGATAGTGGCGCCTCCGCCATGGCCCGGATGCCTTCCTGCGCCATAAGGCTGCTGATGCTGGCAAGGCCGGGTGAGCTTTGAATGTCTGCTACAATCAACGGCTGCCCGCTGACGATGGCGGCAGTGCGGAGGCTGCTGCTCAAAGGCATGGCCTGAGAAGCGCGCACAAAGGCTTCGCTCAGACCGTCGCCTGTGGCCAGGTTTACCACCTGCCGTGCTTCGTCCAAGGTGTAAATTGCCATCTTTTGGCAGCCGACGACGTTAATGACCGAGCTGGCGATGGCTTGCAACACTTCATCCAGGTCCAGGCTGGAAGTAATAGCTGTGGATACAGCATTGAGTACAGCCAATTCGGAGGCTCTGCTCTTCATCGTCTCGTACAGCTCGGCATTTTGCAGGGCCACACAGCTCTGATTGGCCAGGGTAGTCAAGAATTGGCGCTGGCGCGGTGTGTAAGGCGCTTCGTCTTGCCGGGGCCATAATCCCATCCAGCCAAGCAGCGCTTCTCGCGCCACAAAGGGGACAATGAGTGCCATCCCTTGAGACCGCTCATCCACCATCCGCTCCAGGCTGCCCACGCCCGGATCCAGGGCGATCGGTTCTCCTTCGATCTGCAAGCGCTTCAGGACTGAGGCAGCCAGGGTTAGTGTGGTACCTGTCTCCACGCCCGGCACACGGCCCCTCACCGCTCTCGCAACGTAAACCTCGTCCTCTTGGAGAGCGATCACAACGCCCCGGGGCCAAAGATTCGCCTCGACGCGGTCCAGGATTTGATCCATCAGTGCCGCAGGAGACATCAAAGCCGTGAGTTGGCGACTGTGCTCGCGCAAAACCTTCTGATAGTCACGAGCTTGGCCATAAACAAGCCGATCCATCCACTGTTGTAGAGCATCGCGCAAAGGGAGAGCCACAACCGCCACAACAAAGGCCGCCAGCGAGGGTACAGCCAGGTTGACATGGGCGCTCAGCCTTCGTTGCAAGAGTATCACGGGAATGAGTATCAAGAGGAGATACAGCAGCGTCAGCACGCCGGAGAGCAACGTGTACACCAGGCTACGACTCAACACCAGACGCGCGTCCAGAATCTGGTGGCGTTGGATAGCCCACACAAAGGAACTGAAAAAGATCAGAATGGGCAACTGGTGCAAACCGGGCACCCTCCCTGCGATCACTGGGAGTCCCAGGATGTCAGGGATGTAATCGGTGGCAACCGCGATGAGCACCGCCACAGAGATGCCTCCAAGAAACTCTATCATCTGCCGTCTCGCTAGCGTGCCCTTGGTTGACGACAATGCCACGTACCCCCACCAAAGCACGCTCATCATCATGACCACTACGACAAAGACCAACTGTGGCGTGTCGTCCCCGAGACTGCCAAGGTGCCAGAAGGCACGGTAGGCCTCATCCGACAGCCACAAACGGGTCAGCATCATCCCTGCTAGTGCCAGGGTCGGTGCGTAAATGAGGTAGGGCAAGCGAGGCCAACGTCGAACCATCGGACTGTGCCTGGGAAAGATCAATGCAAAGTGCAAGCCCAAACTCGCAAGAATGACCAGAGCAGCAATGTCTACCGGCCACAGAGCGTGGAAAAAGCCGCTGAGGCCAACGTCGATCAGGAAGGGCGAGACCGGCTCTGCTAACTCGAAAGCAGCCTCCAGGACGTGGCGCATGATGGAAGGTGACAGGGCGAGCACCATACCCAGGAACAGTTTCTCTGCGGTGCCTTTTTGCTGTCGGTAGACTGCCTGGGCCAGCAGGAAAACAATGACCAGATTGGCCAGCCAAAGCAATCCATCAACTACTTTTATCCAATCCATTAGATTTCAGGCGTCCTGAACGCCACGCCGGCGCAAGAGTCGCCGGTAAAGCCGCTTCATTCGTAGGGGTGTCAGGCTCCACTCGCTGTCAAAGTAACGAATAGCCACTTGACCAATAGTCCAGGTGCTAATGGCTGCCACCGCTCCAGAGACGACCCACCCTACACCGGGCAACAGCTTGGCGGCCGAGGCCGCCAGGTAACGGAAGGCCATCCCGCCAGCAATGGTGCTGATCAATTCCTTGGCATTACAGGCTGTCATAGACTGCCCATAGACCGCTGCCAACCGCAACACCAGCCGCACCTGGATGCTCAACAGCAGGGGGATGTCCAGCCCCGGCACCGGCTCTGCCCCGACCAGGGCATTGAAGGTTGAGGCGTTGCGCATCAGCCGCCGACCTGCCTGCCGACGGTAGGCCGGCAAGGCTCGTCCCAGCGATATGGCCAGGGGTGGGTGGGCTTCGATGATGCGGGGAAAGAGCCGATCCGCGAGGCCGGTCTCCTTTTCAGCCGAGATGGGGATGACTCCGGTGCCCAGCTTGTTCTCCGCATGGGCCAGGACGTTCAGCAGTTCCGCTTTGTCCAGCAGATCCACCTTGTTGAGCACCACCATCAGGGGCCGTCCAGTCTTTTGAAGCTCGTGGTAGAGGTCCAGATCAGCCCGTCGCAAGCCGGCCGCGCCATCCAGCAGCAAAATGACGAGGTCTGACGCCTCTACGCTGCGCAACGCGATCCTGGCTCGGTTCACTCCATCCACTTTGCCAAAGCCAGGCGTGTCCACCAGCAGAAACGGCCCTAATCGCTCTTTCACCAACTCTCGCGTTGCACCCGGCACAGCGCTCACGGGTGAAACCTTCGCGCCCTTGAGAGTGTTGAACAGCGTAGATTTGCCCGTATTGACCGGACCAACAATAGCCATTTGCGCCCGCGTTTCGCGCTCCACCTGCTGGACCAAGGTCTCCCAGTCCAGAGAGGAAAGGAAAGCGCGGATGTCTTTCATTGTCGCCGGCAGTTTCAACCTCATCCTTGCACCTTTACCTGGCTGCCAAAGGGCAATACGTTCGTTAGTGCAAGTTTATCACAAATTCGGTGGCTTGACAAGAGGCAGGTTCAGGCCAGGATATACTTTTTTATCGCCACCGCCACGCCGTCCTCTTCCACCGGTGGGAGGATCACGTCGGCGATGGCTTTGAGATCGGGGTGGGCATTGCCCATGGCCAGACCCAGACCAGCCCAGGCCACCATGTCCGCGTCATTGTCGTTATCGCCAATGGCGGCGGTTTGTGATTGGGGGATGCCCAACCGCTCGGCCAGGTGAGCCAGGGCCTGCCCTTTGGATGCGTCCAGTGGGTTGCCCTCCACAAAGTTGCGGTGCGAGCGGACGACCCGCAGCCGTCCGGCGAATTGCTCGCGCAGCTCCGGCACGATGGCGTCGGCCTGGTCCGGCTTGGCGATGATGATGAACTTGGCTGGCGGGCGGCTGATGGCAGCAGTCAGGTTGCTGACAATACGCAGCGGCAGGCTGAACATCTGGTCGTAGAATGACCGGGGGCACTGAAGGTCGGTCAGGTAGACCTGGTCGTTCATGTAAAGGGTCAGGTGCCAGCCGCGCTGCTGACTGAGGGCGACGATCTCGTGGGCCAGTGAGAGGGACATGACCGCTTGATGCAGCACCTCGCCGGTGATGGGGTCTTTGATCAGGCCGCCCTGGGTGCAGATGAGGGGCAGTGTGATGCCCAGTTCCTGGGCAAAGGGGAGGGTCGAAGGATAAGCGCGTCCGGTGGCGATGGTGACGGCCACGCCGTGTGCCATGGCCAGGGCTACCGCTGCTTTGACGCGGGAAGTGAAGGTAAAGGTCTCGTCCATGAGTGTGCCGTCCAGGTCGCAGGCCAAAAGTTTGTACATGGTTGGCTCCGGTAGGGGCGAGGCAAATCGGAGAGTAGGGCTCTTGGCTTGACACCATCCATCTGATTTGCCTCGCCCTTTCTAGGTTTGGATGATGAGGAGACGGTCACGGGCAGCATGGTCCTGGCGCACATCAATGTGGGCCGTTGGAAGGTAACTGCGCGCCCGAACGAGGGCCAGGTCGCCTTGGGCAGCACCGATCTCCAGCAGGATGGCGCCTTTGGACAGGAGGTGCGTCTTGGCCTGAGTCAACAGGCGCTCAATGACGCCCATCCCGTTCGGGCCGCCATCCAGGGCCAGGCGAGGCTCAAAGCGGGCGATGTGTGGAGGTAGCTGAGCCATCTCTGGCTCCGACACGTAAGGCAGGTTGGCGGCGATGAGGTGCACAGGCTCTGGCAGCGGCTCCAGCAGATCTCCATGAAGCAATCTCACGCGCCCGGCCACGCCGTGGCGTTGCGTGTTGTGGGCGGCAACCTCCAGCGCGGCGGCGGAGGCGTCGGTGGCGTAGAGGGTGAGGCGAGAACATTCTATGGCCAGGCTGACGGCAATCGCGCCGCTGCCAGTGCCGACGTCGGCGACCAGCAGTCGTTTGCAGTCTGGCTCGCGCGTCCGTAACCAGGCGATGGCTTCTTCGACCAGCAATTCTGTCTCTGGGCGAGGGATGAGCACCCGGCGGTCTACAAAAAAATCCAGGCCGTAGAATTCCTGGTGGCCCAGGATATAGGCAATGGGTTCACCCTGGGCGTGCCGGTGGGTCAGGATCCCGAAATCGCGGCGTTGCTCATCGCGGAGGGTCAGTTCTGGGTAGGCATAAAGGCGGGCACGATCCCAACCCAGGCAGTGGGCCAGCAGCAACTCGGCATCCAGGCGGGGAGTGTCGGTGATGAGCGGAGAGAACTGGCGAGCGGCCCAGCCCAGCACATAACGCAGCGTCGTTTCGCTTTCTACGTTGGATGGGGCGGGTGCCGAGTTCATTTGGCGCTCTCTCTCTTTAATTGCTCCGCTTGAGTGTGGGCAATGATGGCCTCGACGAACTCGTCCAGGCTGCCATCCAACACGCTGCCCAGTTGGTGGCTGGTCAGGCCGATGCGATGATCGGTGATGCGGTTCTGAGGAAAGTTGTAGGTGCGAATTTTCTCACTGCGGTCGCCGGTGCCCACCTGGGAGCGACGCGCGGCGTCTCTCTCTTCAAACCGTTTCTGCTGCTCCGCTTTGTAAATGCGAGCGCGGAGGATGCTCATGGCCCGGCGGCGGTTTTGCGTCTGCGAGCGCTCGCTTTCGCAAGAGACGACCATGCCTGTGGGCTTGTGAATGAGTCGCACGGCAGTGGCGTTCTTTTGCATGTGCTGTCCGCCGGGGCCGGAAGCAAAGTAAACTTCCATTTCGACGTCGGTGGGACTGATCTCCACCTCCACCTCGTTTGCTTCGGGCAGCACGGCGACGGTGGCCGTGGAGGTGTGGATGCGCCCGCTGGATTCGGTGACCGGCACGCGCTGCACGCGGTGGACGCCGCTCTCGAATTTGAGGCGGGAGAAAGCGCCCTTGCCGCGCACCTCAAAAACAACCTCTTTGAAGCCGCCGACGCCGGTTTCGTGGGCGTTGAGCATCTCGGTCTTCCAGCCCTGGCTTTCGGCGTAGCGGGAGTACATGCGAAAGAGGTCGGCGGCAAAGAGGCCGGCCTCGTCGCCGCCAGCGCCGGCCCGGATCTCCATGATGACATTGCGGTCGTCGTGAGGGTCCTGGGGCAGCAGCATCGCCTGCAGCGCTTTCTCCAGGCGGGCGCGCTCTGCTTTCAGCGTGGCCAGCTCTTCCCGAACCATCTCCTCCATGTCTGGTTGCAGGTCTTCGGCCAGCATGGATTGCGTCTCGACCAGTTCCTCTCCGGCGACTCTGTAACGGCGAAAAGCCTCGACGATGGGCTCGATCTCGGCCCTCTCTTGTGCGTACTGTGTGACGCGAACGTGGTCGGCGGCGACGGCCGGGTTGGCCATCAGGGTGGTAAGTTCGTCGTAGCGGGCTTTGATCAATGCCAATCTGTCTAGCATACTTTTCTTCTCCAGTAGTTACTCAGCCGCTCGGCCTGGACACTTGTACCTGTGCACAAGCCCCTGGTCTCCTTGATCCTGGGTCTCAAG
>CAYVPU010000151.1:0-8004 GCA_964453885.1 uncultured Anaerolineae bacterium
CTCGAAAGGAGCTACTGACATGAGCATCACCGTGATACTGGGCACCCAATGGGGCGACGAAGGCAAAGGCAAACTCACCGACCGGCTCGCCGCCGACTCGGACATTGTAGCTCGTTTCAATGGCGGCGACAACGCCGGTCACACCGTGACCGTGGGTGACGAAATCTTTCAATTGCACCTCATCCCCTCCGGCATCCTGTATCCGCACGTGACCGGCGTCATGGGCGGCGGAATGGCCGTCAATCCCGGCAAGCTGCTGAAAGAGATGGACGCCCTGGCCGAGCGGGGTGTGGACGTGAGCGCGTCGCGTCTCAAATTGAGCGGCCGGACACACCTCATCCTGCCTTACCATATCGCCCTGGACGGCGCTGCCGAGCAGTCTCTAGGAGAAAAAAAGATCGGCACCACCATGCGAGGCATCGGCCCGACGTATGCCGACAAATCGGCCCGGCGGGGCATTCGCGCCCAGGCTATGGCCGACCCAGAGGCATTTGCCGACCGGGTCAGGGCCGAGGCCGAGGCCAAGAACAAAATCCTGACCCAGGTCTACGGCCATGAACCGCTGGACGCCGAGGCAATGGCCGCCGAGCACTTTGAGTATGCCCGGCGACTGGCCCCCCACCTGGACGACACCTCGGTCTATTTGCACGAGGCGCTGGCGCAAGGCAAACGGCTGCTCTGCGAAGGCGCGCAGGCCACGCTGCTGGACATTGACCACGGCACCTATCCCTACGTGACCAGTTCCTCGCCGACGATTGGTGGCGTCTTTACCGGGCTGGGCATTGGCCCTCGGTGGGTGGAGCGGATCATCGGCATCGTCAAGGCTTTCCAGACGCGGGTGGGCGGCGGCCCCATGCCCACTGAGCTTCCCGGCGAACTGGGAAGCCGCCTGCGGGGCACTGGGGCCAACCCCTGGGACGAATACGGCACCACGACCGGCCGTCCCCGCCGCTGCGGCTGGCTCGACGGCGTCATGCTGCGCTATTCGGCGCGGGTCAACGACCTGACTGATGTGTGCATCACCAAGCTGGATATCCTCACCGGCCTGGATGAGTTGAAAATCTGCGTGGCCTACGATTACAGGGGCCAGCGGCTTGATCATCTTCCCTTAGAGGCGGCGGTGCTGGCCGAGTGCCAGCCGATCTACGAGACGCTACCTGGCTGGCAAGAGGACATTACCAGCGTGCGCCGCTTCAAAAACCTGCCACCCGCAGCCCAGGCCTACGTCGGTCGCGTCGAGGAACTGGTCAACGCGCCGGCGACGTACATCTCGGTGGGGCCGGGTCGCGAACAGACGATCGTGCGGTAGGCGATGGGTGATACTGCGAGGGCCTTTGAGCAGGGTGCGACCGGTTATCGGGAACGCGCCGAGACCCCCTGGGCGCGTTTGGAGATCGAGTTGCTCTGGCGGCAACTGCAACGACACCTGCCTGAAGCGGGCCGGCGGGTTCTGGACGCCGGCTGCGGCCTGGGTCAACTGGCGATCCGCCTGGCACGGGCCGATCACGACGTGACGGCCTTTGATTTTTCCGCCGGGATGATCGCCGCCGCGCGGGAGCGCGCTGCCCATGCTGGCGCAACTGTGGATTGGCGACAGCTTGCTCTGGAGGAAGCCGTGGCAGTCTTTGCGTCCGGCAGCTTTGACGTGGTGCTCTGTCACAGCGTGCTGGCCTACGTCCCCAGGCCGGAAAAGGTAATACGCGACCTGGCCGGGCTGCTCAGGCCGGGCGGGGTTCTCTCTCTGGTAGCGCACAACCCTCAAATCGGGGTGATTCGAACCGCCGTCTGGCAGCGCGACTTTGCCGCCGCGCTGGCCCAACTGGAGCACCCCACTCACTACAGCGCCATCTTTGACCTCCATTTGCAATTGCACGATGCAGAAACGCTGCAAGTGTGGATGCGCACCGCCGGTCTAAAAGTGGTTGCTCGATACGGTATACGCATCATCAATGACCTCATCACCGATAATGCCCTTAAATACGATGCACGCAACTTTGCCGACCTGCTCAAGCTCGAAATGGCCCTGTGCGATCACAGTCCATACCGCGATATCGCGGCGCACAGCCATTTTGTGGCCCGGCGCGTGTGACAAGATCGAAGGATTGAACGAACAGGAACACCATCGCGCACAAACTCGTTCTCACATTCATCCAAGTGTATGGCTCACAAGCACCGCGAAAGGCATAGATAAGCATGACCAACAATCAGAGAATTTTAGCCTACCTGTGCGATCACCAGGACGAGATGGTTGCGCAGCTTACCCAAATCGTAGAGATGGAATCGCCGACCTACGACAAGCCGTCGTTGGACCGGCTGGGCGCGTTCCTGGCCGATCAATCGCGTGCCCTGGGCGCCAGAGTAGAGATAATGCCACAGTCTCAGGCTGGGGATCACGTGCGCGCTCGTTGGGGCGATGGTCCCGGCGGCGTGTTGTTGCTCTGCCACATGGATACCGTCTGGGACCTGGGCACCGTGACCGAACGCCCTGTCCGAATCAAGGATGGAAAGCTTTACGGCCCCGGCGCGGAGGATATGAAAGGCGGCATCGTCAACACCCTGTGGGCAATGCGCGCGCTGCGCGAGTTGGGCCTGCCGCCGATTCGTCCCGTCACACTACTCATCAACTCCGACGAGGAAACCGGCAGCCACACCTCGCGTCCCATCATTGAGACCGAGGCGCTAAAGCACGACGTCGTCTTTGTGCTGGAACCAGCCCAACCACCCCATGCATCGCTCAAGACCTGGCGCAAGGGGACGGGTGGGTTTCGCGTCTCTGTGAGCGGGCTGGCGGCCCACGCTGGCGCCGACCATGAGAAGGGGATCAATGCCATCGAAGAACTGGCCCATCAGATCCTCACCATCCAGAGTTTTACCGACTACGAGACCGGCACGACGTTGAGCGTGGGCGTGGTGAGCGGCGGCACACGCACCAACGTCGTCCCAGCGCGGGCGGAGGCGCGGGTGGACGTGCGCGTCATGAACGCCAAAGAAGCAGCTCGCATCCAGGTAAAGATGCAGAACCTAAAGCCGCACTTGAACGGCAGCACCGTGGAGGTCTCAGGCGGCGTCAACCGCCCGCCGATGGTGCGCACGCCCGAGATCGCAGCGCTCTACGCCAAAGCGGAGGCGATGGCCGCCGAGATGGGCTTTCAAATCACGGAAGCGGGCACCGGCGGCGGCTCCGACGGCAACTTTACGGCCGCGCTGGGAGTGCCCACACTGGATGGCATGGGCGTGGTAGGCGACGGCGGGCACGCGATCCACGAACACGTCATTATCACCTCGCTGCCGGAGCGAGCAGCGCTCCTGGCAGCCATGATCCGTGAAACGTAATGCGTGAGGAGTGACTCACGAATAACGAATCACGGATCACGCATCACGCATCACGCTTGGATCGACGTAGATAGGAATGAACAACACCATGAGTGAAATGCTGAAAAACAACCGGCGCATGCTGGTTTACCTCGTCCTCTCTAACTTTTTACTCTACTTTGGCTTTCGCGTCTGGCAGGCGATGTTCAACAACTTTGCCGTGGAAGAGCTAGGGGTAGGACCGGCAGGCATCGGCTGGATACAAGCGCTGCGCGAAATACCGGGGCTGATGGGCTTTCTGCTCGGCTTCCTGGCCATCTTTCTCTCCGAAGTGCGCGTCATGGCCCTGAGCATCATTTTGCTGGGCGCCGGTTCGTTTCTGACCGGGCAGGCGACCAACATCCCTTTCCTGCTGGCCAGCACGGTGGTGATGAGCATTGGCTTCCATTTCTTTTATCCCAGCAATAGCGCCGTGGTGCTAATGTCCGTAGACAAAGAGCATGCGCCCAAGGCACTGGGGCAATTGAGAAGCCTGGGGGCGATAGCTGCACTCGCGGCCACCGGCACGGTCTACCTGTTGGCGGGACGATGGGGCTACCGGACGTTGTTCATGGTCGTGGGGGGAGTGGTTACCGTCGGGGGGCTATTGCTGTTGCCCCTGAAGCAGAGCAAAGAGGGCTTGCCGTCGCGCCGCCGGGTCATCCTGCGGAGACAATATTGGCTCTACTACACCATCGCCTTTCTGATGGGCAGTCGGCGCCACATCTTTACGACTTTTGCCATCTTTTTGCTGGTGCAGGAACACGGCATCAGCGTCGAGACGACGGCGACGCTGTTTCTGATCAACAGCCTGATCAACATCTACGCCTACCAGTTGGTGGGCAAGCTGGTGGGCCAGATGGGCGAACGGTTGATGCTGAGCATCGCCTTCGGTACGCTGGCTTTCGTTTTCCTGGGATACGCCTATGTGACGTATCTGCCGGCGCTGTATGTCCTGTTTGTCATTGACAATGTCCTGTTTGGCTTCAACCTGGCGACGACGACCTATTTTCAAAAGATCGCTGTCGCGCCAGAAGAGATTACCAGCAATCTGTCAGTCGAGCAAACGATCAATCACATCGCAGCCATTGTGGTGCCCGTGGCCGGAGGCACAGTGTGGGAACTGTTCGGCTCGCAAGCGCCATTTCTAGCAGGGGTGGGCATCGTGTTGATCTCGCTGGCCCTGACGCAGTTCATCCGCACGCCGGCGAAGATAGTTGCCGTGGCCACGACGGCGGGTGGGGAGTGAGAGTTTCAATCAGGTCGGCGAAGCCAAGCAAGAACAGGCCAACGAGGAACAAAAGATCCATCATTGCAAGTGTGCCCCCTCGTCCCGACTTGTGGCTCCTGCGCTATGCAGTAACCCCATGACCCTGTCCCTGTTCGGCCCGGGCTCGCATCGTCCGGCGCAGCCGTTCGATATCGCCGGGCACCAGCACCGACGTGGCCGCAAAAAGCCCGGCACAAGCGAGCCAGGTGCTCACACAGATGACAACGATCGCCACCTGCAAGGAATGGCGAACCGCGATCACACCAGCCAGCCAGGGCGCTACCGCCGAGCCAAAGTTTTCGGCAAAAGCCAGGATCGCCTGGGCTGTGCTGCGCACTTCCGGCTCGGTGACATCGTGAATGGTCGCCACCACGTTAGGAGCGGCCACCGACATGGTGACGCCGGTAAACGCCAGCAGTCCCATAAAAAGTCCTTGATTTCCGATCGGCACTCTCATGGTCAGGAACAAAAAGGCCGCACCAGCCAGCACTCCCACCATGCTCGTTAGCGTTCGACCCCGGGGCGTGCGGCGGAAGAAAAAGTCCCCTACCACCCCACCAAAAAAGTAGCCCACCGAAAGCGTCGCGATAGCCACGATCATGGTGATCATCGCCTGGTCGCCCGTGTAGCCCCGCTCCGTCTCCAGGTAGCGGAAGAACCAAAAGGTCAATACCTGCCAGGGAAACACGCCAAAGAACCCCTGGCTTATCAAAAGGAGGTAGCTCCGATTGCGCAGCAGGCCAAGGAGCACCTGCTTGTCAATGCGATGGACAGCGACCTCCGCCAGGTCTGCCATCTCTGGCTCAGACTGGCCGCGCTGGGGCTCGCGCACCCCGACAAAGATCAGGATGGCCATCAGGATGCCAGCGCCGCCGGTGAGGAAAAAGACGCTGCGCCAACCCATCGTCCCAGCCAGCGTCGTCGCCAGCACTGTGCCCAGCATGTAGCCGGAGGGTTGAGCGACCTGGAGCAGACCGTACACCTTGCCCCGTATGCGAGGGCCGAAATAGTCGGACAGCAGACTCCACATACCGGGGTAGCTGGAATCGTCAATACCGGTGCTGGCCCGCGTAAACAGAAAGAGGGTATAGGTGGGGGCCAGAGCGTTCAACCAGGTGGTACTGCCCCAGATGAACGAGGCCAACGCCAGCAACCGGGCACGGGCATAGCGGTCGTACAGGTATCCCCAAACAGGGTAAAGCACAGCTGCTACAATTATGGCCATGCTGGACACCGCGCCCATTTGTGCCTCATTGATGTCAAAGGCTTCCATAATGGGGGTCGTCAGGGGACCGATGAGGAGTTTGTCGGCCTGGTGGAGCAGTACAAAACAAAAGAAGACAAAAAAGACGAACCAGCGATAGCGCGATTGTGACCTGATCATCGAACCTCCTCGTTCCATAGTGGCTTTGCTTCCTGTCCCGCGAGACCGTGCGCCATCCAGAGTGCAGGAAGCGTACCTTTCCTGCTCCACGGTCCCGAACCCATACGCGACACGACGACGCTTCATTATATCAGACCATCGCGGGGGACGCAAACCCCAACCAAGGCCGAAAATTTGCCCTGGCTTTGGCAAAGGATGGGGACTGTGGTATAATTGGGAGCAAGCTATTCAGGAGAGCCAACGACGGTTTGAACGAGACAAACACGGATCAGAGCGCCCTTGTCTTTTCGAGTCAGGGCGTTGTTTTTGCGACTCAAGGAGGAATCTCAATGGCCCGTCTGCACGAGTTTCAAGGGAAGGCACTTCTCAGACAGTTCAAGATCGCCGTGCCGCAGGGAGGTGTGGCAACGACGCCAGACGAAGCGCGAGCGATTGCCGAGGAGCTCGGCAAGCCGGTGATGGTCAAGGCCCAGGCGTGGACAACAGGCCGGGCCAGCATGGGCGGCATCAAGAAAGCAGCCGTGCCCGCCGAGGCCGCCGCCGCTGCCAAAGCCATGCTGGGCATGAAGGTCAAGAGCTTTACCGTCGAGCAAGTGCTTGTCGAGGAGCAACTGGACATCGCCCGCGAGTTTTACGCTGGTGTCATTGTGGACGACAGGGCCCAGGCACCCCTGGTGATGTTCTCCAGCGTGGGGGGCACCGGCATTGAGGAGATCGCCGCTGCGCACCCAGACCGGGTCGCCCGCACGCACGTGGACATTGAGTATGGGTTCCAGGACTACCAGGCGCGCAATCTGGTGCGCAAGACCGGCATCGGCGGGCGGTTGCAGCGCAACCTGGGCGGGCTGCTGATGCAGCTCTACAAGGTGGCCCGCACCTACGAAGCCCGCGCGGCCGAGATCAACCCGCTGGTGCAGACCGCCGACGGTAAACTGTACGCCGCCGACTGTCGCGTCACCGTAGACGATTACGCCGTCTTTCGCCACAAGGACCTGGGCATAGAGATCGCCCGTGAGTACGACCGCCCACCCACCGAACTGGAAAAGATCGCCTACGCGGTGGAAGCCAAAGACTATCGCGGCACTTTTTACTTTATCCAGATGGCCAGTGATTTCAAGAAAGGCGAGGGTTACGTCGGCTTCCACGGCGCGGGCGGTGGCGGGTCCATGATGAGCATGGACGCCGTGCTGCGCCAGGGATACAAACTTGCCACGTTTGTAGACACCAGCGGTAACCCGCCGGCCAGCAAAGTCTACCGCGCGGCCAGGATCGTCCTCTCCGTCGGGCCGGTTGACGGCTATTTTGGCTCTGGCTCTGGCGTGGCCAGCCAGGAGCAGTTCCACTCGGCGCGGGGGTTGGTGAAAGCCTTCCTGGAAGAGCATCTATCCGTTCCCGTCGTGATCCGCCTGGGCGGCAACGCCGAAGACAAAGCGGTAGAGATCCTGGAGCAACTCAACGGACGCATCCCATCGCCGGTGGAGGGCTACAAGAAGGACGATTCGCCCGACTTTTGCGCCGAGCGACTCGACGCTCTCATCGAATCCGGCGAACTGCGAGACGTGCCCCCGCACCCACCCCGGCCAGAGCCGCAAAAACCTTACAGCTTTGAGACCGTCACCGGCGGCACGGTCACGTTCGACCACGCCGTCTGCGCCACCTGCGAGAGCAAGGTCTGCGTGAGCGAGTGCGCCCGACAGATCCTCTCGCTGAACGACGAGGGCCTGCCGGTGCTCAACATCACCCGCGAGGAGGCCAAGAAAGGCCGCTGCGTGGAGTGCCTGGCCTGTGAAGTGGACTGTCTGCTCTACGGCGCGGGCGGAGGATATGTGCACCTGCCGATACCGGGACTAAACGAGCATCGGGCAAAGACGGGCACGGGGTAACAAAAAAAGCGGGGGAAAGAGCTACGCCCCCAGCGCTAGCACCGAGGGGGCGTAACTCTCTAGCAGGCGGCTGCATCTCAGCACCCTATTCGCTCCATCCAGTTGCGGAGCACCTT
>CAYVPU010000152.1:0-4579 GCA_964453885.1 uncultured Anaerolineae bacterium
GCGAGATCTCGCCGGCAGTTGTACGTTGACGGCGATGGGAGTATAATAGCGTCTCGAAATGAAATCACATTCTTGGGAGGCGTGAAAGTTATGGATAGACAACAATCCTGGGAGTTGCTCTGCGAATACACCCAAAGCGAGAATCTGCGCAAACACGCCCTGGCTGTCGAGGCAGCCATGCGAGCTTTTGCCCGTCGTTTTGGCAAAGACGAGGAATTGTGGGGTATCGTCGGCCTCGTCCACGATTTTGACTACGAAAAGTATCCCACGGCTCAAGATCACCCCTTCAAGGGTGCTGAGATCCTGCGAGAGAAAGGCTGGCCGGAGGAGATTGTGCGGGCGGTGCTCTCTCACGCGCCGTATACTGGCATCACGCGGGATTCTCTCATGGAAAAGACCCTCTTTGCCGTAGACGAGCTCACTGGCCTCATCACTGCCGTGGCGCTGGTGCGCCCCAGCAAGAACATTCGCGACGTAAAAATCAGATCGGTCAAGAAAAAGTGGAAGGACAAATCCTTTGCCGCCGGGGTCAATCGAGCTGACATCGAGGAGGGGGCAGCGGATCTGGGGATCGAGTTGAGCGAGCACATCGCCGTCGTGTTGGAGGCGATGCAGGGCATCGCCGATGACCTGGGGTTGGCAGGCGCAAAAGGATGAGTAGACGCCTTTTGTCTTTTCTAAGGCGAGGGCCTCGACGCTGCCCCGCCTGCGGCGCCAAGGTGTCACAATCGGCGCGGATTTGCCTCATATGTGAGGCGGAATTGCCGTCTCCAGCTCGCCGCACGCAGACAGTGGCCCGGGCCGTTCGGACTGCGGCTGCTGTGGGTAGAGAGCGGGCGTGTCCATCTTGCGGAGCGCCGGTGGCCCGCAAGGCCAAAAAGTGCCTCATGTGCGGCGCTGAATTGCCGTCCAGAGGCCGGCGCAAGCGCAAAGTCAAAGAGGTACCGGCTACAGCCGTTGTCGCCGCCGAACGGGCGTGTCCCTCGTGTGGTGCACCAGTGGCCCTCAGAGCCAAAAAGTGCTTCATGTGCGGCACCTCTCTGGTTGATGAGCGGCCTGCCAGCCGAGAGGAGACCGCGTGGCAGGCAGAGTCCGTTGCAGCCGACATGCCGACGACCGAGAAGGGCCGGCATTGTCCTGCCTGTGGCACCCCGGTGGCTGGCACAGCGACCGTCTGCCTGATGTGTGGCGCTGATTTGGAAGAGGAAGTGCCTCCAGAGCCAGAGCCCGTTCGCCCGGCACGCCCATTCCCCTGGCAGCGTCTTTTGCGCGTGGCGTGGGCGGTGGTCAAGTTGCCGCTGGCTGCCGTCCTGGCGGGGGGCATTCTGCTGGGTATCGGCATCCTGATCATCAATCAGCCGTGGAAGCAGATGGCGGTGATTGACATCTCCCCCCTGATCACGCCGCTGGTCACTCCGATGGATATGCCGACCCGGGTCGTGCCGACGAGCACGCCCACGCCGACTCACACGCCCACCCACACATCTACCCACACGCCCACCACCGTTTTCACCTCTACACCCACCAACACACCGACGCCCACTGCAACTGCTACCTGGACGCCTACGCCGGTGCCTGTCATTACCTACACCGTTCAGTCGGGCGACTCGTGGATATCGATAGCCGATCAATTCCGGGTGGATGTGGTAGACCTGGCCCAGTTCAACGGCCGCAGTGTCGAGGACATCTTGCATATTGACGAGGTGCTGCAAATCCCACCGGTGGGCGACGTCACGAAACCATCGTCGCTGGAGCACGTCGTGCGGCGAGGCGACACTCTGGAGCAGATCGCTGAGCGTTACGGTGTCTCCGTCGAGGCGATCCGCATCGCCAACGGCCTCCCAGAAGACCATGTGCTGTTACTTGACGAGATCCTCATCATTCCCCTGGGCACGCCCATGCCGCCCACGCCGACGCCCACGGATACCTACACACCCACTGTCACCCCGACGGCTACTGCCACCTTGACGGCCACTGCCACGCCCTGGCCAGATACGCCCACGCCCATCGGCGGCTATCCGGCGCCGACCTTGCTGGCGCCACCCGATGGACAGGTTATTGAGAATCAAGACGTGGTGTTGCTTACCTGGGCCTCGGTGGGCGTGCTGGCCGACGATGAATGGTACGTGCTGCGCCTTCGCGTGCCCGGCGATGCCGAACAACCTGAAGGTGTGTGGACCAAGACCACCAGTTGGCGTGTTCCGGCCGACCTGCGCCCCTCGGGCGACGCGGCTGGGGAACCCTTGAGCTGGCAAGTGGTCGTCATGCGCCTCATCGAAACGCTGCCCGATGGCTCCCGCCAGGCGGAGATCTTGAGCCCCCTGAGCGAAATGAGGGCTTTCTACTGGCGCTAGGAGCCTTCCATGTCGTGGTTGGACCACTTTCATTTCTTTGCCCCCATATACGACCGGGTCATTACCACCGTTCAGCCTGAGCGGCTGAAGGCACTTCTGCAACTCTCCGTCGAGGGCCAGCTTCTGGACGTGGGGGGCGGCACTGGGCGAGTGGCTCAAGTGTTGGCTGCTCACGTCAGCCAGGTCATTGTCTTGGACGAGTCTCAAGGCATGTTGCAGCAAGCCGGGGGCAAGGGCCTGCCGGTCGCATGTGCCCGGGCGGAAAGGCTTCCCTTTCCCGATGGTGCCATCCCGCGTATCTTGATGGTGGATACCTTTCACCACCTGGGCGACCAGGCCCGCGTGGTCGCTGAATTGATGCGAGTGTTGGCCCCCGGTGGCCGCTTGGTGATCAAAGAGCCCAATATCGAACGTGGTGTCGTCAAACTTGTAGCCCTGGCGGAGAGGTTGGCCCTCATGCGCAGTCGCTTTCGTTCCCCACAAAAGATGCAGCAGATGTTCGAGGCCGTCGGCGGTCGGGCGAGACTGACGCACGATGACCCCAACTTTTGGCTGGTGGTAGAGAAAGCAGCATAGCGTGCAGATCAAAGTCTGGCGCGAAATCTGCTTTTGTGCTATAATGCGCCTGGACTGCCGAATCCGGCAGTCTGTACATTGATACAAGAGTTCCATGGAGGCTAGAGACATTGAAAGTCACGACTGAACGGCTACCCGATTGCACAGTCAAGCTGATGATAGAGATTGAACCGGAACACCTTGATAAACCGCTGCGCCAGACTGCCCGAAAGCTGGCAAGGCAGGTCCGAATTCCCGGTTTTCGGCGTGGCAAGGCGCCGTTCAATGTGATCGTGCATCGCTTCGGGCAAGAAGCGTTGCTGGAAGATGTGATAGAGAGGGAGGGACAGGGCTGGTACGAGAAGGCCCTGGAAGAAGCAGAACTGGAGCCTTATGGCCGGGCCCAGGTAGAGATCACCTCCTACGAGCCCATGGTCGTGACCTTTACCTTGCCGGTTGCGCCGGTGGTGGATCTGGAAGACTACCGGGCCCTCCGGCTTGATTGGGAACCGCCGGCGGTGAGCGACGAGGACGTGGAGAAAGAGTTGGCTCGCCTGCGGCAGGAAAGCGCTGTACTGGAGCCGAGAGAACGCCCCGCCGAGATGGAGGACGTGGTCACGCTGGACATAGAGGGACGCATCGGCGACGAGGTGGTGGTGAGTGCGGAGGAACGAGCTATCACCCTCAACCCGGATATCAACCATCCTTATCCTGTGGCTGGCTTTGCTGCCAAGATCGTGGGCCTGTCGTCCGGTAAAGACCACGAGTTTACCTTGATCTATCCTCAAGACCACGCCAACCCTGCCTGGGCTGACCAAGAAGCACACTTTAAGGTGCACGTGCACAGCATTAAGGTCTGGGTAACACCAGATCTGGACGACGAACTGGCCAAGACCGTGGGCGATTTCGAGACCCTGGACGAGTGGCGCGCCAGCGTCCGTGAGGGACTGGAGACCAGTGCCCTGGATCAGGCAGAACGTGACTATGCCGACGGTGTCGTTGATGCTTTGGCTGATCAGGCCCACATCGAGTTCCCGGTCATTGCCGTGGAGCGACAACTCGACGGCATGGTGCAAGAGGTGGATCAGTCGCTGCAACAACGCGGGCTGGGTCTGAAAAACTATCTGGTCATGATCGGACAGAACCAGGAGGAGTATCGCGAGTCAATGCGAGAGACGGCCGAGAGACGGGTGAAACGTGGGCTGAGCCTGACGGAACTGGTCGGGGTGGAAGGACAGCAAGTCTCTGAGGCAGAAATTGACGCCGAGATCGATCGTATGGTCGAGTCTGCGGGCGATGATGATGCGGCCAATTTCCGAAAAGCCCTTGAGCGTGAGGAGATGCGCGAGTCCATCCGTAGTAGCCTGCTGACCCAGGCTGCTGTAGACACGTTGAAGGCCATTGCCCGGGGCGAATACGTGCCCCAGGCCGCGCCAGGGCCGGAAGAGGGTGAAAGCGAACTCGCGCCAGAAGCTGAACCGGCCGAGACGCCCCAAGAAGCGACGGAGGAAACAGTGGAAAAGGCCATTGCCCGGGGCGAATACGTGCCCCAGGCCGCGCCAGGGCCAGAGGAGGGTGAAAGCGAACTCGCGCTAGAAGCTGAACCGGCGGAGATGCCCCAAGAAGCGACGGAGGAAACGGTGGAAGAGGCAGAAGAAACGATAGGCGAG
>CAYVPU010000152.1:4679-7966 GCA_964453885.1 uncultured Anaerolineae bacterium
GCCCCAAGAAGCGACGGAGGAAACGGTGGAAGAGGCAGAAGAAACGATAGGCGAGGGATCGTCGTCCGACGAAACCCCAGACCTGTCTTGAGCCCTTTGTCCCTGGGCCAAAGGACCAGGGGCGCAGTCGAAGGAATCGCATGATAGCGGTTGGACCCTTGTAGGTTCACCGGGTTTTGGAGAGTTGGCAATGAAAGGAACGGACGCTGTGAAAAACCTTATTCCAATGGTGGTAGAAAGTACAGGGCGGGGCGAGAGGGCTTACGACATCTTTTCCTTGCTCTTGAAAGAGCGGATCGTGTTTCTGGGCACGCCCATAACCGACCATGTGGCTAACGTCCTCGTGGCCCAGTTGCTCTACCTGAGCAACGAAGACCCGGACAAGGACATCCAATTCTATATCAACTGCCCGGGCGGGCAGATCAACGCAGGCCTGGCCATCTATGACACCATGCAGCTTATCCGGTCGCCGGTCTCTACCATTGCGGTGGGGCTGGCGGCCAGCATGGGTACAATCCTACTGACGGCCGGCACTGAGGGCAAACGTTACGCTCTGCCCAATGCCACCATTCATCTGCACCAACCGATGGGCGGCGTTTCTGGTCAGGTGGCCGACATCGAGATCGCGGTCAGGGAATACGTGCGGATGCGCGATCTTCTCAATACTCTCCTCAACAGGCATGCCGGGCTGACAGAGGAGCAAATAGGACGCTTCACCGACCGGGACTTTTTCATGACTGCGGAACAGGCGGCCGAGTACGGTCTCATTGACCAGGTGCTTCAACCCGCCGGCAAAGAGGAAGAGGAGTAGACTGTTCCCTTGGATAAGGATTAAAGCCGGAGAGATGTCGTTATGCTGAATCAGGCAGAGCCGTGTTGTTCCTTCTGCAAGCGGAATCAGGAAGAAGTTCATCGCCTCATAGCTGGCCCGAATGACGTCTACATCTGTGACGAGTGCGTGACGTTGTGCCAGGAGATCCTGGAGGAGGAGGCCGAACAGGCCCCCCCGCCAGCGTTCAAGTTGGAGCGCATCCCTTCGCCCCGAGAGATGTCCCGCCGCCTCAACGAATGGGTAGTGGGGCAAGATCAGGCCAAGCGCGTGCTCTCTGTGGCTGTCTACAATCACTACAAGCGAATCGCCCACGGTGAGCCAAAAGACGACGTTCTGCTGGAAAAGAGCAATATCCTGCTCATCGGTCCCCCCGGCTGCGGCAAGACGCTGCTGGCCCGTACTCTGGCGCGCATCCTCGATGTGCCTTTCACCATTGCTGACGCTACGTCGCTGACCGAAGCGGGCTATGTCGGCGAGGACGTGGAGAACATCCTGCTGAGCCTCATCCAGGCCGCCGACTATGACCTGGTGCGCGCGGCCAGGGGCATTGTATACATAGATGAGATTGACAAGATCGCCCGCAAGACCGGCGACAACCCCTCCATCACTCGCGATGTGTCGGGCGAGGGGGTGCAGCAAGCACTGCTCAAGATCATTGAGGGAACCGTGGCCAACGTACCGCCTCAGGGAGGGCGCAAGCACCCGCAACAAGACTTTTTGCAGTTGGACACTGCCAACATTCTGTTTATCTGTGGTGGCGCTTTCGACGGGTTGGACGAAATAGTGGCCGAGCGAATCGGGGTGCGGGGGCGGATCGGCTTCCCCGGCGCGCAGGCGCCCAACGGCAAAAAAGAGTGGGGTGAAAGCGAGTTGCTGCGGCGGGTCTCGCCCGACGATCTGCTCAAATTCGGTCTCATTCCCGAGTTCGTGGGCCGGCTGCCGCTTGTCGTCAGCGTTGACCCGCTGGACAAGGATGCTCTCGTGCGTATCCTGACCGAGCCGCGCAACGCCATCGTGAAGCAATTCCTGCGCCTTTTTGCCCTGGATGACGTAGAGTTGGTCTTTACCGAGGACGCTCTCGTCACAGCAGCCGAGGAGGCCATGAAGTTGGAGACGGGTGCAAGGGGCCTGCGCACTATTATTGAACGGACGCTGCTCGACGTGATGTTCGAGATACCCTCGCGCCGTGACGTGCGCAAGTGCGTCGTTAGCGGCGACACCATTAGCAACCAGTCGCAGCCTCTACTGCTGACCCAGGCAGAGCGACCGGTAGAGTGGCAATGGCAGGATACGGCCTAGGCCGGCCCTTTTGCCCAAAGCAGAAGCGGCTCTCGGATAAGTGGGTGAGACTGAGGGCCGCTTTGGTTTATAACCGATTTCTTACCATTTTCTTACGGATTTCAAACCTTTTTGCGCTATACTGGAGGCAAGTGTATGGCGTGCCACTGAGTGAACTTCCTCCTTGATCTTGATGGACACGCTGAACTATCCCCCCGAAGAGAGGCGCTGGGTGAGAGAACACTCAGCGCCTCGTCTATTCCCGTTCTGTGCCTCTCAGTCTGGACATTGCTGGACAGCTCTTTGGAATCGAGTATAATTGTCCCGTGAAACTTTAATCATGCATTGCGTTTCGCGCGCAAGGGGCAGAGATGCTGGACCACATTCTGGTTGTTGTCAAAGGGGCCGGTGACCTGGCGACCGGTGTCATCCATCGCCTGCATCGAGTTGGCGTGAGGGTGGTGGCCACGGAACTGCTGCAGCCGTTGGCCATTCGGCGGGCGGTGGCCTTTGCTTCGGCTGTGTACGAAGGGGTATGGGAAGTGGGAGGCGTCGTCGCTCGCCGGGTGGCGGATGAAGGAGCCATGGATCGCGTCTTGGCGGCTGGCGAGGTGCCGGTGTGGGTAGATCCCCAGGCGCAGATCGTGCAGTGGCTCCACCCCGATTCGGTGGTGGATGCCATTATGTCCAAGCGCAACACCGGTACGACTATCGCCGATGCGCCGGTGGTAGTGGCCCTGGGACCTGGCTTCACGGCCGGACGAGACTGCCACGCCGTGATAGAGACCAATCGGGGGCACGATCTGGGCCGGGTGATTTTTCACGGCCAGGCGCAGCCCGATACTGGCACACCTGGCAGAGTGGGGGGCAAGGCAGCCCGGCGCGTGCTGCGGGCGCCAGCCGATGGCCTCTTTGTAGGCCGGCGGGAAATCGGCGATCTGGTACAGGCTGGCGAGACAGCGGCCGAGGTAGCGGGGCAGCCTGTCGTCACCCGGATCGATGGTGTGTTGCGCGGTCTCTTGCACGATGGCCTGACGGTTCGCGCCGGTTGCAAGGTCGGCGACATAGACCCCCGAGCCGTCGTCGAACACTGCTTTACCATCTCTGACAAGGCACGGGCCATCGGGGGCGGTGTGTTGGAAGCGATTCTCTATCAACTTTCCAGGTGACTCTTTAG
>CAYVPU010000153.1:0-7858 GCA_964453885.1 uncultured Anaerolineae bacterium
ATAAGCATGCTGATCACAAATGGACGCATCGTCACCTTTGGCCAGGCCAATGAAATAATCGAAAAGGGCGCTGTCCGCATGGATGGAGCGCTGATTACAGATGTCGGGGACACCGCCAAGCTGAAAAAGGCCTACCCGGAGGACGAGACCGTGGACGCCGGTGGGCAACTCGTCATGCCGGGCAACATCTGCGGCCACACCCACTTTTATGGGGCCTTTGCCCGGGGCATGGCCATCCCCGGTGACCCGCCCCGCGACTTTCCCGAAATCCTGGGCAAGCTCTGGTGGCGGCTGGACCGGGCGCTGCTGGAGGAGGACGTCAAATACAGCGCGTTGGTCTGCCTGGTGGACGCCATCAAGCACGGCACCACCACGCTGATCGATCATCACGCCAGCCCTTCCGCCATTGACGGCAGCCTGGATCTGATCGCAGAGGCAGTCATCGGGGCGGGGCTGCGAGCCAGCCTGTGCTACGAAGTCACCGACCGCAACGGTCGGGACGAGGCGCGGGCCGGCATCGCTGAAAACGTGCGCTTTTCCGAATCGCAAATCGCAAATCGCAAATCGCAAATCGCAGCCTCTTTTGGCCTCCACGCCTCGCTTACTCTCTCCGACGAGACGCTGGCCGATTGCGTGGCCGCCGCCAGTCTTTCCTCCCCCCCGCAGGCGGGGGGGACTGAGGGGGGGCTTGGCTTTCACATCCACGCCGCCGAAGGGATTGCCGACCAGGAAGACAGCCTGCGCCGCAGCGGGAAGCGGGTGATCGAACGGCTACACGACGCCGGCATCCTCGGCCCCAAGAGCATTCTGGCCCACTGCATCCACGTGGATGCCTGGGAGATGGAGATCCTGCGCGATACCGGCACCTGGGTCACCCACCAGCCCCGCTCCAACATGAACAACGCCGTCGGCGTGGCCCCGGTAGAGACGATGCTGCGCGGTGGGGTCAAGGTGGGGATGGGGAACGATGGGTTCTCCAACAACATGTGGGCCGAGTGGAAGGCAGCCTACCTGGTGCACAAGCTGTGGCACGGCGACCCCCGCCGGGCGAACGGTTACGACATCATGCAGATGGCCGTCACCAACAACGCAGCCCTGGCGCGCGTCTTCTGGCCCGATGCGCCTGTAGGTGAGCTATCTCCAGGCGCCTACGCCGACTTGATTCTGGTGGATTATCACCCCTTTACCCAGTTGACGGCCGGCAACCTGCCCTGGCACATCCTGTTTGGCTTTGAAGCCAGCGCCGTCACGTCCACCATGGTGGCCGGCAAATGGCTCATGCGCGATCGAGAACTGCTGACCCTGGACGAAGCGGCCATTGCCGCCAAAGCACGGGAGCTGTCGACCCAGACGTGGAAGCGTTACGTCGAATTGAAGTAGACCGTGAGCAATCGAGACCAGAGTTCGACTCTTACTTTCATCTCGGCGATTCCCCCCCTGCCTTCTGATATCTCTCACTCGCACCCTTTTGTGGATTGGCGTCCGCAAAGGCCACGTCCAGCGCATGGGTTGTCACACCACCGTACACCCGTTCCATCTGCGCCCAAAAGCTTCGCGCGTCCAGGAAATCAGGGACACCCAGGCGCTTGAGCAGCGCCATGCTGACCTTTGGGTACGCGATGCTCAATGCCACGTCTTTCGCTTCAGCGCCCACTGTCCAATAATCCTCCAGACAGTCCTCCAGAGCAAGAGTTTCGACCGCCTCGACAGCGTCGGGGACATAGATCGCTTCCTCTGCGGTCTCTATCTCTTGAGCGCGTCGCTCGCGCAAGGCAGTGGCGACCTCGTCTTTGTCTCGCCCGCGCAACTCGAACAGCAGAAACGGGTCCTGGTCAAAGCGCTCGCCCAGCAAATAATAGACGGCGGCGATGTGCTTGCACGGGTTGGCCCAGTCAGGACACGAACAGTCGGTTTGCAGATCGCCCCGGGACGCGGGAAAGAGCGGCACCTTGACCGCGTCAAAGACCTGCTCAATGTCAGGCGGCATCTCGCCATTGAGTAGTTGAGCGGCAAAGATGGCCTGCTCGGCCAGCGCGTCGAACACCTTGTCCCACTGGCGGTCGCTCAACGGTTGAAGCCGGATGTCAACTTTGTAAGGCCGGCGGCGTGACCCCTGCACTCGTGACGAGATGTGGCCCGGTGCAACGTTGATCTCTATGACCTGTCCCCGCCGGGCATAGTTGCGCCCGCGACTCAGCCGCCGCGAATCCATCAAAGGTCTCAGGGCCTTGATCCAGCGGTCGGCCCACCAGTTCTTGACGAACTTGCCCCGCCGGCTCTTGGCTTTGATGCCATCTTGAACCTCGATGGGGCGCGTTGCCGTGTAGCGCGGCCAGTAGCTATCGTAATAACTCCGCCGTTTTGTCATAATTGCCTCTCAAGTCAACTTCTCCGCCAGTTCCGCAAAATCATCGGGCTCGAAAAAGCCGGGCTCATACAGCCGGTCCAGTGCGCGGAGCAACTCAGTCTGTAAATCGGCGCGGGAAAGATGGGAAACACCAGCCCGATTGACCCATGCGCACAGGGCAGCCATCAACTCGTGTCCACCCAGATCAACCAGGAACTGCCCGCTGGCAAGAAAGTCAGGCTGGGCAACCTGTGACAGAACATGGTCATACAACTCTACAACAGCAGGCTCGTCAAAGGCTGCGTCCTCAGACATCCGCTGGCAAGCCTGTTTCAACCGACCACATTCGGAGCACAGATAGTCCAGCCACTCAGCCCGACCCGGATACAGCGAGCCGAGAGCAGATGGCAATGGCGGACGGGGCCACCGCAAGCGTGTATCTACCGTAGCGCGCTTGTGGGAAACCAGATGCCAATAGGCAAGCCATCCGGCGTGATCCTCAAGCATCGGCCGGGCCAACTCCTGCAACAGGGAGGATACCGCTTGGGGATCATCGGGTAATCTGTCGCCTCCTCGCACGTTGGACCTTTTCAATGCCTGGAAAGCGTCGGCCACCAGGCGTGGATCAAGCAGATAGTTCTCGATCTCGTGACGTCGCCAGACCCACCGTTTCTGCCTGGGTTGACGCCAGGTTTGCTCCGCTTCCTCGCGTGAGCGAAAGTTGCGGTCCTCAACGGCATACGCTTGATCTCGAGGCAGCCTCTGTCTCCCATCGGGGAGCACTGTGCGAGAACGTTCCTCCAGCCAACTCGCCACACTCCCAAGGCTGCTTTCACCACCAGCAGGGATGATCTGCACCTCCCGGCCTAGTTTTTGCGCAATGATCAGATCCAGGAGCCGAACGTCAAGCCCATCCGATGGGCCTTCACAGACCAGATAGATGCTCATAAGCTTCGCTCCGCTTGTCTCGCCAAGTCTCCCAGTTCTCCCAGGTCAATGACTGTTTCCCGGGGCAGCACGTCCCGCAAGTAGGGTGAATGGGTAGTGGCGATGATCTGGTTGTTCTGCCCGATGCGCGGCAGAAGGTAGAGCAGCTTCCGCTGCCACAGGGGATGTTGGTGTAGTTCAATCTCGTCCACCAGAACGATGGATTGGTGAATGTGCTCGGTCACCATACGGATCAGGAACAACAGCAACATCTGTTCGCCGCTGCTGAGACCGTCGTAGCGATATTCGTAGATGCCATCGGTGAACACCAGAGCCGGTTGGCCTAACTCATCTTGCACAGCCCCTTTGATACGCCGAGGGGCGCAGATGTCGGCATACTGTTGCTGAATGTGCTTGAACTGATCGAACCGGCGCTCTTCCACGGGTGGGAGAAGGGATTGGACAGCTAATGCCAACAAGATGGTGCGAGGATCGTCGGTGTACCGCTCATCTAGGCCATCCTCGTTTCCCCGACTGTGGATGATATCCCAAATGTCGCGGCGGATAGTCTTGCCCATCCCGGTGCGCTGCTGGTCGAACGTAAAGACTCCACCCACCCGCTCAAACCAGGCCCAATTCACGCGGCCGGTGCTCAACAATCGTGCTACCTTGACACGCCCTTTGAACAGATGCCAGCTGTGAAAAGGATCGCAGAGGATGTGACCTGTACGATACTCTCCTTTCAGGTCCGGGTATCGCCAGGTAATGGTGGCTTTCTCCACGTCGGGAATTTCTTGCTCTTCCTCAGATAACCGGTACAATTCGCGGGTGGTCTCTATTTCCTCTGGTGAGAATCCCACCTGGCATGTTACCCGGGCCTGTAGTGCTCCCCGGCGCACAATGGCCCGAGGATTGAGGACAAAGTCAGGTCGGCTGTATGGGAGTTCGGTGATAAGCCCCAGCCCCATAGCCAATGCATCCAGCACCGTCGTCTTGCCGCTGGTGTTGGGGCCAACAAGTACCAAGAGGTCACGTGCGCGTCCCATCGAGTCGGTAAAGTCCAGTTCTAGGCATTCGATGTGGCGGAAATTCTCGATCACTGCTCTCAAAACCTTCATGTTTTTTGCTCCCTTCTCATAGCTTGCCCATCTGGCATAATCTCAGATTCACTCCCTCCGCAGCGCCATAATGTCGCGCAGTTCGTCGGTGCTCAACTCGGTCAGCCAACCCTCTCCAGCGCCGACGACGCTTTCGGCCAGCGCCTTTTTGCTCTCGATCAACTCGTCAATGCGCTCCTCCAACGTGCCAGCGCAGAGGAACTTGTGCACCAACACGTCGCGGGTCTGCCCGATGCGAAAAGCGCGGTCGGTGGCCTGATCCTCGACAGCCGGGTTCCACCAGCGGTCAAAGTGAAAGACGTGATTGGCCGCCGTCAGGTTCAGACCCGTGCCACCGGCCTTGAGCGAGAGAATAAAGATCGGCGGGCCGCCCCGCCCTGCCCCGGTTGAGCCCGTCAAAGGCTGCTGAAAACGGGCCACCATGCGATCTCGTTTCTTCAGCGGCGTGCCGCCGTGCAGAAACAGCACCTCGACGCCAAACAACGACTGCAAAAACGCCCGCAGCATGTGGCCCATCTGGGCGAACTGGGTGAACACCAGCGCCCGGTCGCCGACAGAGAGGGCCTCTTCCAGCATCTCGCCCAGCCGGTTGAGCTTGCCGGAGCGTCCCGGCAGTGCCGAGCCATCGCCCAGGTACTGCGCCGGGTGGTTGCACACCTGTTTCAGCCGCATCAGCGCGCCCAGCACCACGCCGCGCCGCTCGATCCCCTCCTCGGCCGCCGAGGCGATCCGCTCCAACGACTCTTTGACCACCGCCTCGTACAGCGTGGCCTGTTCGGGGGTCAGGTTACAGTAAACCTTCATCTCTAGCTTGTCGGGCAGGTCCTGGATAACCGTGGGATCGGTCTTGAGGCGGCGCAAGATGAACGGCCCGACCAACCCTTTCAGGCGTTGGGTGGCCATTTGGTCCTGGTAGCGCTCGATGGGCAATGCGAAATCCTGGCGGAATCCAGTCTGCGAGCCCAGAAAGCCCGGGTTGAGAAAGTGCATGATGGACCACAGTTCGGACAGCCGATTCTCGACCGGCGTGCCGGTCAGCGCAATCCGGTTGGCCGCCGGGAGCTTGCGGATGGCCTGCGTCTGCTTGGCGCGGGGATTCTTTATGTTTTGCGCTTCGTCGAGGATCACGTCGCTCCACGACACCTGGCTCAGGTCCTCCACGTCGCGCCGCGCCAGGCCATAGGTGCTGACCACCACGTCGTGCTGCTGCGCGGCGGCGATGAACTCGTCGCCCCTGGTGCGACCGCCGCCGTGGTGCACCATCACGCGCAACTCTGGAGCAAAGCGGTGGATCTCGCGCTTCCAGTTGCCGGCGACAGAGGTGGGACAGATCACCAGCGCCGGTCCAAGACCGTTTTTTGCCTGCTCGCGTTCGTACAGCAGCAGGGCGATGGCCTCGATCGTCTTGCCCAGGCCCATGTCATCGGCCAGGCAGGCGCCCAGTCCCCACTTGCGCAAGAAGGCCAACCAGGAATAGCCGCGCACCTGGTAGGGCCGCAACTGGCCCACAAAGCCGCGCGGCGGCGGCAGTTCTTGCAGCCTGTCACCGGCCTGCAACTGCTGCAACAGATCGTCCAGCCAGCCCGACGTTTCGATGCCGCGCAGCGGCAGCCCTTTGACGTCCGGGGCAGCCCCCAGCGCCATCCCCAGCGCGTCACGCAGCGGCATCTCGCTCAGCCGCCATTTCTCTTCCCAGAAAGCAATGGCGGCCTCGATCTGATCGGGCTGCAACAGCACCCACTGGCCGCGCACCCGCACCAGTGGCATTTTGAGCGCCGCCAGCCGCTCGAATTCCTCGTGGGTCAGTGGCTCGTCGCCCAGCGCCAGCTCCCACTCGAATTGCACCAGCGAGTTCATATTGAGAATACCCCGGCCAATGACGTTGGCGTCGGCTTTGAGCCTGGCCCGCACGCCCAGCCGGGCGCCGGGCTTTTCCCACCAGGGCGGCACGAGCACGCCAAAGCCACTCCCCTCCAGCAGCGGCCCTACCTCGCGCAAAAAGGCATAGGCTTCGTCTACCATCAGAGCGCAGGTCTGGGGGCGTGCCGTGTGCAGGCTCTTTATGATCGGTGGGAAGAGCCGCCCCGCCAGGCCCAATCCGGCCAGCAACCGCTCTTGCGCGCCCTCGAACTTGTGGTTGAGCACCTGCAGGGTGCCGCCGCGCGCCCGCCACACCTTTGCAGCCGGCACCAGCAGGCTGGGGTCGTCGTTGGCCTGGAGCATGTAGCGCAAGAGCCAATCGGGCGCGAGCGCCTGCCCGCTTTCGGAGTCAATCTCTGGCGGCTCCAGCCGGAAGCAGAGGCGGAAGGCTGCCTCTGCCGCGCCGCGCAGTTGGCCCATCCACTCGCGCCAGGCATCGAACAGGCGCGCCAGTTCGCGGCGCTGCGACAGCGGCACCTCGATCCGCCCGCCCCCTGAAGGGGATGTATCATCGTCGCTCCACAGCGCCGACCACCACGCGCCGGCCACGCCCGCCGGCGGTTTGCGCCGCCGGTCCAGGCGTGCCCGACCCCAGTCGCGCACGGCCCGGTCAATCAACTGCTTTAGAAAGCTATCCAGCAACTCGTGCGGCTCGGGGGCCAGTTCGGTCTTTTTTTCATCGCTCCCGGCGAACAGCGCCCGGCAGACGGGCGGCATGGCCTGGGCCAGCGCGCGCAGACGCGCCCGGTCATGGGGGTCGTCCAGCACCGGCAGCCAGAGAGCGCGGTACTGCCCCTCGTCCTCTGCCATGCCGGGCAGGTACTTGTGGCGGGCCAGGAGTTCCAATCCCAGCTTGGCAGCCAGGCCCCAGTAACGCAGGTCAGCACCCCAACCCCGGCTGGCCGTCTCGCCCAGCGGCAGGGCGACCAGCAGATCCAGCGCAGAGACCGCATCCAGCGCCAGGCCGGTCACTTTCCACGGCGACAGGCGGGGTTCGGTCTCGGCGGCGGTAGCATCAGCCCCGGGGAGCAACCAGGGGGGCAGGCGCGGCGCATCGGCGCTCGACGGCAGCAGGATCACCCGTTTCGCGGTGGGAGCATCGGCCCACGCACCGAGCGGGGCCAACCTCTCCAACGCCGCTCGCAGGGCCTCCGGTGTCGCGGCGTGGGGGTGCGGCCGCAGGCGGGGCTTGCGCCCGCGTCGCTTCGGCGCTGCTTCCGGCGATTCGCCCCAGATAAAAAAGGCACCGGCCGACCAACTGCCGTGCAGAACCAGATTCAGATTGGGCTCCGACTCGAACTCCATGGCGATGGTTCCTCTTGAACTGGGACGTGATTCGGGATTCGGGATTCGGGATTCGTGATTAGGGGAGAAGGACGTGTTGTGACAGGGCGTCTAGTGCTTCATTTCAAAAGTTCTTGGGGTAAAGCCAATTGATGGCCTGTCATTCTGAGGAGCGAAGCGACCCTGTACTGACCGTCCAGGACAGTGCGAAGAATCTCGTTTTCGTTAAACAGCGTTCTGCTATGCAAACAACGAGATTCTT
>CAYVPU010000154.1:0-7782 GCA_964453885.1 uncultured Anaerolineae bacterium
CCGGTCGTCTGACTCGTGGCGCTGTGTGAGTCGAAATCTCATTGAGCATTGTGCACAAAGAATTCTTACAGGTCGTACTCAACACCCAACTCTTCAGCGATGGCTTTCAGGTCGGCTTCTACCTTTGGCCCCAGGGGTATGCCCTTGGCCCGGCGCTCGGCTTCTTCGTACTCTTTTTCGCCATGGATGTAGATGCGTTCCGCGTCCTCGGCCTTGGAGGTAGCCTTCAGTCGCTGGATGATATCGTCCATGGTGGCTTTGAACTCGTCCAGTGGGCGGAAGGCTGACACCTTGAGAGCGCCAAAAAAATGGCCCACGTTCGCCGGCAATGGTTTGCCCTCGGGCGTTTTGGGGTAGATGTTGTTGGCGTAACCGGCGCCGGGCAGCACGCCGCAGAGAATGTCTACCAGCAAAGCCAGGCCATAGCCCTTGTGACCGCTGAGCAGTTCACCTGCCCCGCCCAGTGGAAGCAGACCGCCACCATGTCGAGCCAACAGGTTGTCCAGCACGCGGGCGGCGTCAGTTGTGGGGGTGCCGGTCTCGTCGGTGGCCCAACCCTGGGGCAGGGATTTCTCCTGGCGGTTGTACACTTCCAGCTTGCCACGTGGCACAGTGCTGGTGGCCATGTCCAGCACAAAGGATCGCTCCTGGCCGGCCGGTGCGGCCACGGCAATGGGGTTGGTGCCTAGCATGGCGTCGCGGCCAAAGGTAGGCACCACCAACACAGCCGCATTGGTCATTGAGATGCCGATCATGTCGTGCTCCAGGGCCATCATGGCGTAATAGCCAGCGATGCCATAGTGGTTAGAGTTGCGCACGGTGACAAAGCCGGTGCCATACTTTTCGGCCTTTTCGATGGCCAGCTTCATAGCGCGGTAACTTACGGGCTGCCCCAGTCCAGCCCCCGCGTCAATCAAGGCGGTAGTGGCGGCTTCATTGATCACCTCTTCTTCGGGTTGGGCCAGCATTACGCCGTCCTGCAGCCCCTTGACGTAACGGCGCAGCCGCGCCACGCCGTGAGAGTCAATGCCGCGCAGGTTGGCGGCCAGTAGCACGTCGGTGGTGATCTCGGCGTCTGCCGTTGGCACTTCCAGTCTTTCAAAGACTCGCACGCAGAAGGCACGCAGCGCATCGGCTTGTACGGTTCCCTCGGTCATATTGTTCTCCTTTTCTCTCAGATTTGTTGGAACAATGCCAAATAAACACAAGGAGCGTTGGGCAACGGCCAGGCTATTACCCTTTGGCTCCTCCATACAGTTCTTACTCTTGATTTTATGATACCGGCCAGGCTCGTCTGCTGGCCTCGTGCCAAGGGCACCGTTGCCCAAATGCGTTTCATCCCAAGTCCGTTTCTAAGGCTTGTGGAATCGTCTCTCCAGCTTGTCCAGCAGCAAAGCAGCCTCGACCAACTTGTCTAGCGGGTTTTCTTTGCCCCGAAAATACCGATAATCACAAGGCATAATATCCAGCGTCTTTACCAGATCGTTGAACCGACCACGCAACGACTTGGGACTGATGCCATACACGGCAGCGATCCTTCTCTGGGTCATTTCGCGAAAGTTGAGTTTGCGAACCGTATAATCCAGGGCGGCAGCCCACACTTCGGGTTTGCGCACGTCAAGGGGTCGGCGGCTCAGGGCAATTCGAAATTCCAACCACATCTGGATAGCGGCGCCAACTTCCTCCAGTGACAGTCCCCCTTTGATCATTTTCGAGGTGATCAGCTTTTCCACACCATCCAAGGCGTTAGTAAAAAGGGCTTCGAATCGCTCTACCAATGCCATGTCTTCTTGCTCGTATCGGATGAATTCGCCCAGGGCACGGAGGGCACGTTCGTAATCGCCAAAACGCGCCAATGTGCGAGCCTTGTTGAGGTGGATGCCTGGATCACCTGGCGTGAGGTGGAGGGCTTGTTCAAAGCTCTTGATCGCAGCTTCGAGCTCCCATTGTTCGTACTGCTTTAGGCCCTTCTCGTTCAACTGTTCTGCTTTAGCCCGAACATCGGCTGCGATGCCCTGCGCCTTGGCCATGGCCTAAATTCCTCCACAACCAACAATGTCTGTTCTCTGTTGGTCTACCTGCGAACTAGATGATTTTGGCAAACCCACAACGGTTTCCCCGGCCTGAGAAACACTGCTTACCTCTTCTAGCTCTGATTGGAGTCCCTCCTCAACCAGCACCTGTTGCAGGGCTGTAATGGCCACTTCCAGCATTTCGGGGGTTGGCTCGCGGGTAGTTAGGCGTTGCAGTGCCAGACTTGGCGACAGGCTCCACCGCACCAGGCGGTTGTGACAATGGGCCGCGCCGGCTTTCATGATCTCGTAACCCAGGCCTGCAATTACTGGGATCAGCAGGATTCGCGAAAGGATCCGCCACGCCATCGGCGGGCGGCCCAGCAGAGAGAAGACCAATATTGAGACTACCGTCACAACAAGCAGAAACCCGGTGCCACAGCGAGGGTGCAGCATCGTGAATGTCTTGACCACTGCCGGTTCCAGCGATGCGCCTGCCTCGTAGGCATTGATGGTTTTGTGCTCCGCTCCATGGTAGGCAAACACCCGCTGTATGTCTGGCATGAAGCCGATGGCCCACATATAGCCAATGAGCAATAGCAGGCGTATGATGCCTTCCAAGAGGTTGCTCAATACTGAGGAAGTAATATATCGATCCACCAGGCCCACCAGTAGCAGCGGTATGACGGAAAAGACCGCCACCGCCACAGCCATCGCCACGACCATCGTGCCCCAGGCCAAGGGGCCTTTGAATTCAACCTTTTCCTCCTCAGCCATCGCCACGTCGGCGGAGAACATGAGCGTTCTCATGCCCAGCACCAATGTATCCCACAGCATGGGCAGGGCTCGCAAGAAGGGCCATTGGTTCACCGGGCTGGCATAAATCCGGGGATTCAGGGACTCTGTATGAATCAATATCTCACCGTTGGGTTGCCGCACAGCCACCGACATGCTCTTCGAGCCGCGCATCATTACCCCTTCGATGACCGCTTGCCCGCCGTAGTTGAATTTGCCCAAGTTGCCTCTCCTTTCAGCCCACGAATAAAGCCGATTGAACGGCCTCTCTAAATAATGTCGCCCAGCAGTATTCCCAGCAGCCCCACGACAAGACCCAGATGTAACAGCAAGTTGCCTGTGGTTAGCACCCGCAGGCCAGGGATGAATTGAAAGATGAAATTGAGGATCACCAGGCCGATGCCCAAGAGTACGGGCAATCCCCGTCGCCGGGCAATCTGCTCGCTCACATAGTCAATCAACCGATTCAACAGATCGCTCAGACCTCGTTCCTGCACAGGCTACTCCTTTTTGCCTCCCGCCGCCTCATGCTTGCTGTCAGGTTAGCCGCACAATGGCTTCAATCCAATCCATGCCCATCTGCGAGGCTGGGATCCAACTCGATGGCTTTATTGAGGCTCTGGGTGGCCAGATCGTACTCTCCCAGGGAACCGTAGACGACGCCTCGGTTGTAGTAGGCCTCGGCTAGCTTGGAATCCAGGGAAATGGCCCGGTCCAGATCGGCCAGCGCGTTATCGTATTGGCCCAATTTCTCGCAAACGACACCCCGATAGACATAAGAGAGGGTGTGGTTGGGAAACAGCTCGATCGATTTTCCAAAATCCTTGAAGGCAAACTCGTAAGCCTTTAAACGCAACTGCACTCGACCGCGCTGGTAATATAGGGTCGCATCCAAGGGTTCCAGGTTGATGGCCCGCGAGAGGTCTTTCTGTGCCTCCTCTAACTCGTCCAAGGCGGTGTAAGCTTCCCCCCTGGCGCGGTAGCAGGTTGCGTCGTTGGGTAGCGAGATGAGGGCGCGATTGTAATCCAGGATCGCGTCTTCATATTGACCTAGCGCCGCGTGGACTTGTCCTCGATTGTAGTAAGCCTCAGCCATGTCTGGATCCAGTTCGAAGGCCTTGCCAAAGTCCTCCATAGCCCACTGATAGTCCTGCATTGCTGTGCGGGTGATGCCTCTGGCTAAGTAAGCTTTGGCGTGATATGGGTTCAGTTTAATGACTGTGTTCAGGTCGTGGAACGCTTTCTCGTGTTGGCCCAACCGCTCGTACATGACGCCTCGGCCATAGTAAGCATGAGCGAACTTGGCGTCCAGGCGGATAGCTCTGTTATAGTCGTCCATGGCCTTTTTGGGCTGATCCAGCGCTTCGTAGGCGGCTCCCCGGCCGTGGTAGGCGTGCACCTCATCTGGGGCCAACTGCAGTGCCCGGTCCAGGTCCTCGATGGCGCGTTGCTGTTCGCCCAGGGCCAGGTGGGCCATGCCCCGATTTGTGTGTGCCACGTGATCCGCCGGCGATATGTTCAACACCTTGTCGTACGTGGCTATCGCCTTGCGGTAATGGCGTAGATAGTAGTGGATGTTGCCCAACCGGAGCAGGTCATAGCTGCGTTGCTTCTTTTCTGCTTCCGGCAAGACTTGCTCCAGGCCTATAGCCTGGTCGGCTGTCTCGATCCGTTCCAGCCGGTTCAGAATCTGATCCAGCGATTCTACTTGTTCCAACGATAACTTGGGCAGGTCGATGGAGGCAAATGGCTCAGCCGAAAGCCCTGCAGAGCTTTGGGCCGTCTCCAATTGCAGGAGAAGAAAAGCCCGCTCCTCGCGCACCAGGCTCTCGCGCAGCCGCAGGCGGGCTTCGGTCATCTCGCGGGTCTTGATGGCCAGTTCCAATTCACGGCGAACCAGTTCCAACTCATCCTGATGGAGTGCCTTCTGGGCCTCCCGCTCCCGGTCGAACAGTTTGCTGTGCCGATTCAGGATGGCGACCACAGCCAGTTCGACCACCGCGCAGACTATCAGCGTAATAGCTGGCAGTGACCGGATCAGATCCATGTCAGTCTGCCAATACTCCAGCCAACTGCTGGCCCAGAACCAAATCGGAGCCAGTTGTTCCCGAAAAGCAACGCTCAATCCCCCAAGTATGGCGACAACGATGATGAGGATGAGCCCCTTGCGCATAAAACCTCCCGCACTGATAACGGATAACAAGTGTGAGCAAGACGGCATGATTATAGCCCATAGTGGGATAGTTGTCAAAAAAAGCCGAGCTTCTGAAAGATAACGATGCGATTATACGATGTGAGGTTTATCTATTGACAATTCACATATAGCATGTTATACTTGAGACGGTTTGGTTGAGGAGGCGCTAACGTAATGTAGGAGGAAAAAGAGTGCCAGGAAAAGGTCGAGGGCAAAGGTGGCGTCAGAGAGGATACTCTCGCCGAGCAGTGCGGTTCTTGGAACCAACGCTGCTCTTGCTCCTCCATCACAGCCCGGCCCATGGCTACACCTTGATCGATCAGCTGAGCGGGTTCGGCCTGGAGAACATAGACTCCAGCGCCATCTATCGGGCACTGCGGGATATGGAAAAGAAGGGCTGGGTCACCTCAACCTGGGATGAGGAGCAGACACAGGGACCCCCTCGACGGGTCTATCGCCTCGCCGTGCTGGGGGATGAAGTGTTGAGGTGGTGGACGCAGGATTTGCGAGAGACGCGTCGGATGATGGATCATATTCTGAACACCCACACTCGGCACATGGAGGAAGACGAGGGTGACTACCATTGAGGCGCTGCTGGCGGATCTGGAATCCGGTACGCCAGGTGTTGGTGGGGGCCTTTTGGACAGTGGTGGTGTTGGACACCGATCCACCCCGCTGCGGGCTGGCTTCGACCCTGCGAGGAACGATTTCGGTATGAAACTCGTACTCTAACACATCGGGCAAATGGACAGGCCGAGGACAATGATGTCACAATCTCATTGAGGAGGGAAAATGGTCACGGAAAAACAGGTTTTTGACGCTTTGCGTGGGGTAGTGCACCCCGAGGTGAAACGCAATCTGGTGGAGCTGGGGATGATCAAGGACGCCAGCGTGGAGGATGTCACGATCACGGTCACCCTGGCTCTGCCTTTTAAAGAGATCCCCGTCAAAGATGAGTTGGTGCGCGGCGTGCGCGAGGCGGTGGCAAAGCTGGATACCGACCTCGAGGTGGACGTGGATCTGGCCGAGATGAGCCAGCAAGAGCGCGCCGCGTTCATGACGGCGGCCGAGGGCGGACCGAAGCCGGCCCAGTCGGCGAACGAGATCGCCCATGTGGTAGCCGTGCTGAGCGGGAAGGGCGGCGTGGGCAAGTCGTCGGTGGCAGCGTTGCTGGCGGTGACGCTGAGGCGGCAGGGGAAGCGGGTGGGCGTGCTCGACGCCGACATCACCGGCCCTAGCATTCCCAAGATGTTCGGGCTCCATCAGCCGCCACCCACAGGCCCGATGGGCATCTTGCCGGCGAAGACAGAAACAGGCATTAAGGTGATGTCCATCAATCTGCTGCTTCCCAGCGAGGATGAGGCCGTCGTCTGGCGTGGCCCCCTCATCAGCAAAGTCATCAAACAGTTCTGGGCAGACGTGGTCTGGGGCGACCTGGATTACCTGATTGTGGACCTGCCCCCCGGTACCTCCGATGCTTCGCTAACGGTGATGCAATCCATTCCTCTCAGCGGGATCGTACTGGTCACCTCACCGCAGGACCTGGCAGGGATGGTGGTGCGCAAGGCGGCTCACATGGCTCAGCGTATGGGAGCCCCTATCCTGGGGCTGGTGGAGAATATGAGTTACGCCGTCTGCCCCAAGTGTGGCGTACGGATCGAGGTCTTTGGCCCCAGCCAGGCGATGCATACGGCGACTCAGTTGGGGGTGTTGCTCTCAGGGCGGTTGCCTCTGGACCCTGAATTTGCACGCCTCTGCGACGCAGGAAAAGTCGAGAAATACGCTGCGGAATCCTTCGAACCGATTGCCAAGCAGGTGGTAGATCGGGTGCCACAAGAGAAAACGACGCCTGCTTTTCCAGGCAGGTAGCGCATGAGGACCTATCTGGATTGCTGCCCTTGTTTCATGCGCCATGCGCTGGAGGCAGCTCGGATGGCCGGCGCCGACAAAGGGCGGCAACAGACTGAAGGAGGGCAATCAACATGAAAAAAGTTGGCATCATCATCTGTGACCGCTGGCACACCTGTGCGGGCGGAAAGTGCCTGCGGGCTCTGCGAAACCGGGAGGGAGCCTTTGCCCTGTACAAGGGCGAGGAAGTCGAGTTGGTAGGCTACACTACTTGCGGAGGCTGCCCCGGCGGCAACGTAGAGTACGTTCCGGCGGAGATGAAAAAGAACGGTGCGGAGATCATCCATTTGGCTACAGGCCTGGTGGTTGGCTACCCGCCCTGCCCGTACCTGGATACCTTCTGCGAGTTCATCCCGGCCAAATACGAGCTAGAGGTGGTGATCGGTACCCATCCCATCCCGCAGAACTATTATTTGACCCACCAGGAACTGGGGACCTGGCAGTCAGCCAGATGGCGCGAACGAATTCAACATGTCTTGACAGACAAAGAGACACGATTGGCGTACGATTGACGACATAAAGGGAGTGAATGATGCGCATTGCAGTTTCAGCAGACGATAGCAGCGGCCTGGACAGCGTGGTCAGTCCCCATTTTGGACGTTGCCCCTACTATATCCTGGTAGATCTCGACGGCCAAGAGGTGGAACAGGTCAACGCGGTGGCGAATCCCAACTATGGCCGGCATGCACCCGGGACGGTACCCACGTTCATCCAGAATCAGGGCGCAGACGTCATGCTCGCCGGTGGGATGGGCAGACGGGCCATCGCCTTGTTCCAGCAGTACGGCATCCAGGCAGCGACCGGGGCCGCAGGCTCCGTGCGCCACGCTCTGGAGCAGTACCTGGACGGGGCCTTGCAGGGGGCCGAACCGTG
>CAYVPU010000155.1:0-7754 GCA_964453885.1 uncultured Anaerolineae bacterium
CCGGATCCCGATAGTACTCGATCATCTTGTGATATGCAACACGCACATATCATAACACAAAGTCACTCTTGTGTCAAATGCGTTCAAGAATATGCAGCAATTCTCATTATGGCCAAGTTTGCTCTGTGATGGCCGAACGACGACCGGTTCAAAATGAGAATTGCTGGCTGTTTCATGTCGAGATTGACACAACGCTTTCGCCGTGTTATAATGTCCACAGAGAGATTCATCCGACCAAACCAGAAAGGGGACAACCATGATCGAAAAAATCCATTGGCTGGGCCACGACAGCTTTCGCATTGACGCCGAGAAGACGATTTACATAGATCCCTGGCAACTGAAGGAGAACGTACCGCCCGCCGACCTGGTATTGATCACCCACGAGCATGGCGACCACTGCTCACCAGGCGACGTGACAAAGATCGCCGGGCCAGAGACAGTCATTGTCACCAACACAGCCTCGGCCACAAAATTGAAAGGCCAAAAAGGCCAGGTGCGCGTCGTCAAGCCGGGCGACCGCCTTTCGATCAACGGCATCCAACTGGAAGCCGTGCCAGCCTACAACCTCAACAAGTTCCGCAGCCCTGGCAAGCCATTTCACCCCAAGGAAGCCGGACACGTGGGCTTTATCATCACCGCCGGCGGCCAGCGCATCTACCACGCTGGCGACACCGACAACATCCTCGAGATGGACAATTTGAAGGTAGACATTGCCCTTTTGCCCGTCAGCGGCACCTATGTCATGACCGCCGAGGAAGCCGCCGACGCAGCCCGGCGCATCGCCCCTCAGATCGCCATCCCCATGCACTACGGCGCTGGCGTCGTGGGCACCCGCGCCGACGCCGAACGGTTTGCCAAACTTTACGACGGCCAGGTGGTCATTATGGAACAAGAATAGGTTTGAGCCGACTCTACAAATACCCGTGCGTTCGCCACCAATGCACCGCGCTGTGCATCCCTTCTTCGAGTCCTACCTGATAACAAAAACCCAACTCGCGCTCTGCCTTGCTCCCATCCCAGGCGTTGTTGTTGACCAGGATGCCCAGGCGAAAGGGCGTGATGAGCGGCGCTCGTTTGGCCCGCACGGCGGTGTAAGCCGCGTTCAACAGAACACCCAGCACCCGGCCGATAACCTGGGGCACATAGACCACATCTCGCCGGCCCATGGCTCGGGCCAGGGCCGAATAGACCTCACGAGCCGTGGTGCGCGGCCCCACCAGGATGTACGTCTGCCCGATAGCCTGGGGCTGAAGGGCCAATTCCATGCCTCGCGCCACGTCAGTGACATAGATCATCTGGTGATAGTTGCGCCCGTTTCCGGGCAGCAGGTAAAAGCGCCATTGCAAGAGACGGGCGACGATGTACAGGCCAACATTCAATTCTCGAGGGCCGTAGGTGTAGCTGGGGCGTAGGATGGTGACCTTTAGGCCATGCTCGCGGACGTAACGCTGCACTACACGCTCGCCCTCGGCCTTGGAACAGCAGTAAGGATGATGCTGTCGAGGGTTGGTGATGAGCGGGGCACTCTCGTCTTTGACGCCGGCATAGTCCTCCATGCCAGTGGCGGCGACGGAACTGGTGTAAATCAGCCGCTCCACGCCCTCTGCCACGCACGCCCGGCAGACGTGCTCCGTGCCGCCGACGTTCACGTCCAGGAAAAGCTGGCGCGGTCCCCAATCGCGCATCATACCGGCCAGGTGATAGACGACGTCCACACCCATAACTGCCTCGCGGATGGCCCAGTAATCGCGCACATCGCCGTAGGCCAGTTCTACACCCAGGCCGCGCAAACGACGCAGGTCGCTGGTGGAACGCACCAGGACGCGCAGATCATACCCTCGAGCGACCAACCGCTCCACCAGGTGGCTGCCAATGAGCCCTGTCGCGCCGGTTACGAGGATTTTCATGGGTGTAACCGTTTTTAGCCCTCGCTCGTTCCGGGTTCAAGATACCCTTTTTGCTTTCGCGAGGCTCTACTTGGCGACGATGTTTACCAACCGCCCTGGCGCGTAAATGACTTTGATGACCTCTTGGCCGGCGGTGTGTCGCTGGGCGCCCTCGCTGGTCAGAGCCCTCTCTTTCGCTTCCTCTGCGCTGATGCCGGCCGGCACCTGCAGCCGGTCGCGCACCTTGCCATTGACCTGGACGACCAGGGTGATGGTCTCCTCGGCGGCAACCGCTTCGTCCCACTTGGGCCAGTTTTGCAGGTGGATGCTGTACGGCCGGCCGGTGCGCGCCCACAGTTCCTCGGCGATGTGGGGGGTAAAGGGAGCCATGAGCAACAGCAAGCTCTCCACTGCTTCGTCCCAGGCTGGCGTGTGGGCCACCGGCAACTTTTTGGCTGCCTTCATCGTGTTGCGCAGAGCCATCAGCGCAGCGATGGCCGTGTTGAACGAAAAGCTCTCAATGTCCTCTCCAACTTTTCTGATCGCCTGGTGCACCGCCCGGCGCAGCGCCCGTACCTCTCGCTCGCCAGCCTCGCCGGCGACGTCCGGCCTGGGTTCCAGGGCCAGGGCCCAGACGTCTTCCAAGAAACGCTGTGTTCCCCGGATGCCCTGGCTGTCCCAGGGGCCGCCCAGGTCCCAGCGGGCAAAGAACATGAGATAGGCCCGCACCGTGTCGGCTCCATATCGTTCTACCAGCTCATCGGGAGCGATGACGTTGCCCCGGCTCTTGCTCATCTTGTCGCCGTCCTCGCCCAGCACCATGCCCTGGTTAAAGAGCCGGAGCATCGGCTCATGCAAATCCACCACGCCCATGTCGCGCATGGCTTTGGTGAAAAAGCGAGTATAGAGCAGGTGCATGGTGGCGTGCTCAATGCCGCCGGTATACTGATCCACCGGCAGCCAATAGGCCCCCTGTTCCGGGTCAAAGGGCATGGAATCGGCGTGAGTCGGTTCGCCTTCCTGGTAGTAAGGGCTAACGTAGGCGTAATGATACCACGAGGAACACATAAAGGTATCCATCGTGTCGGTTTCGCGCTGGGCATCACCGCCGCACCGGGGGCACTTGACGTTCAAAAAGCCTTCGTGATACATAAGCGGGCTCTCGCCGGTGGGCAGGAACCTGGCGTCCTCCGGCAACAGCACCGGCAGGTCGCTGTAAGGCACCGGCACGATGCCACACTGGGGACAGTGGATCATGGGGATCGGCGCGCCCCAGTAACGCTGGCGGCTGATGAGCCAGTCATGCAACCGGTAGTTGACGGCGAACCTGCCGCTCCCTTTCTCCTCCAGCCACTCGGTCACTTTTTGCCTGGCCACGTCGCCCGGCATCCCGGAAAACTCGCCAGAGTTGATCATGCTGCCGTACCCGGTGTGGAACAGCACGTCACGGTAGAACTCGAGGTTCCACAGCATCTCCATGACCGTGCGCTTGCCGTGCACCGCCGGCTCCAGCCCCTTGCAGCAGGCCAGTATCTCGCGGTCAGCTTTTACCGACTCGAATTCCTGAACGCCGTCGGCAAAGATAAAGACCCAACGGGTGCCAACCACCTCGGTCCAGGAGCCGGGTTTGATGTGGGCCTGGGCCAACGCCACGTAACGATCCACCTGGCTCCTGTCCATCGTGACGTACAGCGATCCGTCCCCCTCCTCGAAAGAGATACCGGCCTCGGCCAGCGCCTCGGCCAAGCCATCCCTCATCGTGCCCTGCCTCGCAAAGGACTTTGTCACTCCATCGAGCCGGTCAATGACCGGGATGATAGGCAATCCGAACTTGAGAGCGAACTCAAAGTCCCGCTCGTCGTGGGACGGCACGGCCATGATGGCGCCGGTGCCATAGGTCATCATCACGTAATCGGCGATCCAGATAGGGATCCGCGCGCCATTGACCGGGTTGACCGCGTAAGCGCCGATGAAAACGCCTGTCTTTTCCCTGTCCGTCGCCGTGCGCTCGATCTCGCTCTGGCGCGCAGCCTGGCGCTGGTAGGCCTCCACAGCCTCGCGGCACTCGCCGGTCGTCAGTTCGTTCACCAGCCGATGCTCCGGGGCCAGCACCATGAACGTCGCGCCCCAGAGCGTGTCGGGCCGGGTGGTAAAGACCACCAGATCGTCGCCGCGTTCGGTCATAAAGGTGGTATCGGCCCCTTCGCTGCGGCCGATCCAGTTGGTCTGCATGATCTTGACCCGCTCCGGCCACTTAACCTGAGAAAAATCGAGCAACTCGTCGGCATATCTAGTGATGCGAAACTTCCAATGGGGCACGTTCTTTTTGATCACCGGCGTATTACAGCGCTCGCAGTGGCGGTCCTCGCCCCACACCTGCTCGCGGGCCAGGACGGTGTTGCACTGGGGGCACCAGTCCACCACCGCCTCGTCCCAGTAAGCCAACCCCATGTCATAGAGCTTGAGAAAGAACCACTGCGTCCAGCGATAATAACCGGGCAGGCAGGAGACGGCTTCCCGGTCCCAGGCCCACATGGCACCCATTGAACGCAGTTGTCCCCTCTCCCGCTCGACGTTGGCCATGGTCCACTCGTGAGGATGAACGCCGCGCTGGATGGCCGCGTTCTCGGCCGGCAAGCCAAAGGCGTCAAAGCCGATGGGGAAAAAGACGTTATAGCCGTTCATGCGCTTGTAGCGGGCCGCAGCGTCGCTGGGCGTCATGGCGTACCAATGACCAATGTGAAGATCGCCCGACGGATACGGCAGCATGGTCAAAAAGTAAAACTTTTCCCTGGTAGGGTCTTTTACCGTTCGATACAGTCCATCGGCTTGCCATCGCTCTTGCCACCTGGGCTCGATTTCCTGAGGTATGTACTTGTCTGTCACGTCCTCTCTCCTTCCTCTCTCCCTCGCCAACGACAAAGCCCCTCGTCCGCCAGGGACGAAGGGCCACTCCGTGGTACCACCCTGCTTGGGGAGATCTTGTTCTGGGCTAGAACTGGGCACGCTCCCGGCACACCCTCCCCCACTCGCCAGCGCAATAACGGGCGCAAACCGTCGCCGACTACAGGGCAGGCCCGGCCCGCCGTTCCCCGGCGCGACTCCCGGGCGAGTTCGACCTTTGTGCGCAGGTTATCCCTGCCACCAGCGCCCCTCGAAAGCGCCTCTGCCGGGCTTCCACCGCCACCCGGCTCTCTGCGAGGGTCGGCCTACTACTCCCGTTCACAGCCTTTGGCGTATAACAAATCGCATATCGCTTATGGCGATACGCGATTTAGCACTTGTCCAGAAATGATGGACAAGTACTTGGTGGACCTGAAGGGACTCGAACCCTTGACCTTCTCAATGCCATTGAGACGCGCTCCCAACTGCGCCACAGGCCCACGTCGAAACTGATGTCTGGGGATTAGACGTTGGCTAGGTTCCACCCCCCTCCAATGCCCCAGGTGGAGCTGAGGGGACTCGAACCCCTGACCTCATCAGTGCGATTGATGCGCTCTCCCAACTGAGCTACAGCCCCAGATCCGCAGCACAAGAGTATAGTCCAGAATGAAATTCTTGTCAAATACAACCGTCTCAAAGGACGATCACCCTCAACTTGCCCGGCAATACACGGTATTCGATCTGCGTCGCCGCCAGGTCGAACAGCTCACCGTCGGCCTGTATAGGAGTGGAAGGCTGGCAAGTGACCGTGAGGCGCGTGGTGCGACCGTAAATGATCTCCGGTTCGTCCACGTGACGGCCGTCAAAAGTCATCGGCAGCAGACGTAGCAACCGCAACCGGCTCATGCCTCCGCCCAGGATAAAGTCCAGCCGGCCGTCGTCCAACTCGGCCCGGGGCGTCATGTAAAAAGTGCCACCGGTGCGGGGGCTGTTGCCCACCGAGACCAACGCGGCTGGCCCTTCAAAGCGCCCATCGTCCCACTCGACTGTCATCTGCCAATCGCGGTGGCGCAGGATGGTGAGAAGAGCAGCCAGCACGTAGCGCGGGATGCCCTTGAGCCGTTTCATCTGACTCTGCCTGAGAGTGACCATTGGCTCCAGGCCCACCGCCGAATTGTTGTCAAAACAGCGGCCGTTGACCCAGCCGACGTCAATGACACGAGTCCGGCCAGCCTGGATGCAGCGACAGGCTTCCGCCACGTCGTGAGACAGTTTGAGCATATCGCCCAGGTCGTCGGCCGAGCCCAGGGGAATGATGCCCAACGGCCCGGCGACGGCGCCCGGAGACTCTCCCACAGCCAGCACCAACCCATTGACCACCTCGCTGACCGTGCCATCCCCCCCGGCGGCGACGACGGCGTCGTAGCCTTTGCCGGCAGCCTGGCGAGCTATCTCGATGCCATGATTCGGAGCATCCGTGACGACGAGATCAAAGGCCATGCCCAGGCCCCGCAGGTTCTCCTCAATGGAAGGGATAGCAGCCTGGGCTTTCCAGCGACCGGCGTACGGATTGACAATGACCTTAATCCTTTCAACCTTCAAGACCCACCTCCAAAAGTTCCCCAATCCTCCCACGCCAACTCGACGTCGCCGATAAAGACCGTGTCGCCAGCCTTTACGCCCGCCTCTTCCAGGGCCGCGATGACACCCACGTTCTCCAGGAAGAGGTGGAAGCGAAAGATCGCCTCATCCAGTTGCCAATTGGTACGCCGGGCGGCGCGCTCCACGCGGATGCCTTGCACGTGCCAGGCGTCCGCTTCCCTGTCGTAGGCCACAGAAATGGCGTCCTCGTCGGGAGGCGGCCGCAAGACCACCGTCCCCTCAACTCCTTCCACCGGCAATTCCTCTCGTGGCAACGTCTCCAGCAGCGTCGCCACGCGCCCCATGAGCGCGTCCACGCCCTGCCGGGTAACAGCCGAGATAGCCATGGCCCCCTGGACGCCCTGTTCCTCCAATGCCTCTTGCACCAGGGGCCAGAGGGACCGGGCGTCGGGCAGATCCATCTTGTTTAGGACGACGATCTGCGACCGGGTCGCCAGCCGCTCGCTATAAAGGTCCAGTTCGGCGTTGATCGTCTCGTAATCGGCCAGCGGATCCTGGGAAGCGCCGTCCAGCAAATGAATGAGCAGGCGTGTCCGCTCCGCGTGGCGGAGAAACTGATGTCCCAGGCCGACGCCCTGATGCGCCCCTTCGATGAGGCCGGGCAGGTCGGCCACCACAAAGCTGGTGGTCGGGTCTATTTCCACCACACCCAGGTTGGGCACCAGCGTGGTAAAGGGATAGGCCGCGATCTTGGGTCGGGCGGCGCTGACCACCGACAGCAACGTGGATTTGCCGGCGTTGGGCAGCCCCACGATGCCCACGTCGGCGATGAGCTTTAGTTCCAGGGCCAGCCACCGATCCTCGCCGGGGTCGCCCCGTTCGGCGATGCGGGGGGCCTGGTTGACTGAGCTGGTAAAAGCGGCGTTCCCCCGTCCACCTCGCCCTCCTCGAGCCACCAGCAACTCTTGGCCGCGCCGGGTGAGGTCACCCAGGAACTCACCCGTGTCGGCGTCGCGCACAATCGTGCCCGGCGGCACCAGGACGTGAATGTCGGCGCCGCCCCTGCCGGTCTGGTTCTTGCCTCTCCCGTGCTTTCCCCGTTCCGCCTTGAAATGAACCTTGTGCCGGAACGTGACCAACGTGTTGAGATGAGAGTCCACGACCAGGCAGACGTCGCCCCCTTTGCCCCCTTTGCCGCCGGCCGGCCCGCCAAAGGGCACGTATTTCTCTCGCCGAAAAGCGACGACCCCGTTGCCGCCGTCGCCTCCTTTTACGAAAATCTTGACCTCGTCAAAGAACACCGTTTCTCCCTTTTGCGCTGCTTCGTAGCGCACTACGAGCACCACTTTTTCGGCACCGTTTCAAACCGGCGGCGTAACGCCT
>CAYVPU010000156.1:0-7745 GCA_964453885.1 uncultured Anaerolineae bacterium
TGCAGACGGCCGGGCGGCCGATTTGACGTTTTCTCTGTCCTGTTGTACAATGACTGTCAGAGTCAAGAGACGGTCAAGCAATGACGCGCCGTTGCCGATGGGGCCATAAAGGAGCCGATGGCATGGACGTGAGCGCCATGCTGTTCCTGGTTTGCACATTAGGGATATTTTTGGGCCGACGACTGCCCACCAATCAGGTGAGGGGTGTGCCAGTTGCAGATATGTAGCGATTGGTTCCCTCATCTTTTTATTTCCAATTGGGAATTGAGACTCGAGAATCGAGCATTGTGAACTGCGAATTGCGCAAGGAGGTATTCGCCATGTCAGAGTACGCTGTACCTGAATTGATTGATCAGTGGAGCACCGCCTGGGAAGCAGTCATGTCCAAGCGGTCAGGGCGGATGAAGGGCTCTGTCATCCGAGAACTGCTCAAGCTTACCATGCAGCCCGAAATCATCTCCTTCGGCGGCGGGATGCCCGCGCCGGAACTGTTCCCCATCCGAGAGTTCAAAGAGGCTTGTAACTACGTTCTGGAGCACCGTGGGCGCCAGGCTTTACAGTATGGGCCCACAGAGGGCTTTGCTCCGCTCAAGGAATTCCTGGCCGAATCCATGCAAAAGTATAACGTCCCGTCTGTGCCAGGCAATATTCTCATCACCAATGGCTCGCAGCAGGCGCTGGACCTCATCGGCCGGCTGTTCATCAACAACGGTGACAAGGTCCTTACCGATGCGCCCACTTACCTGGGGGCTATCCAGGCCTGGCGGGTGTACAAGCCGCAATTTGTCACCGTTCCCCTGGACCAAGACGGCATGAACCCTGACCGGGTGGAAGAGGCTCTGCAGGAGCACAAGGTCAAGTTTATTTATGTCCTGCCCAATTTCCACAATCCCGCTGGAACCACCATTCCATACGAGCGGCGGCAGCGATTGGTCGAGTTGGCAGCCGAGTACGGTGCCTTTATCGTCGAAGATGACCCTTATGGTCAGCTTCGCTTCGAGGGCGAGGACATCGCGCCACTCATCTCCATGCACAAAGAGAACGTCATCTATGTGAGCACCTTTTCTAAAACGCTTTCGCCAGGCATCCGGTTGGGGTGGATCGTCGCACCAGAAAAGGTGATTGCCCGGCTGGTGCAGGCCAAGCAAGGCATTGACCTTCACACTGGTACATTGGTCCAATATGTCACCCACGACATTGCCGGGCGGGGTATCCTGAAGCGCCACGTCCAACGCATCCGGGCTGTCTACAAAGAGCGGCGCGATATAATGCTGGCCGCCATGGAGGAACACTTTCCACCGGGCGTGACGTGGATGCGCCCCCAGGGCGGACTCTTTCTCTGGGCTTGCATGCCGGAGCACGTAGATTCCGAAAAACTCTTGGAAATGGCCGTCGAGGAAAAGGTCGTTTTTGTGCCCGGCACGGCTTTCTACCCCGATGGCCAGGGCGGTCGCAACTGCATGAGGCTCAATTTTTCCAACGCCAAGCCAGAAATGATCCGGGAAGGGATCAAACGCCTGGGCCAGGCAATGCTCCGTATGTTCGGGTAGGTGAGGCATGGACGCACCATTCGTCGAGACGACTTTCCACGTTCGCTATGCCGAGACCGACGCCATGGGCTTTGTGCACCACAGTGTCTATCCGGTCTGGTTCGAGGAGGCGCGCAGCGAGTTTCTGCGCCAACAGGGGACCGGCTACGCCGAGGTGGAGGCCGCGGGCTACTTTTTTGTGGTCAGCGAAATGGGGGCGCGTTTTCACGTCCCGTCGCGCTACGGTCACGCTGTCACCGTGCGGGCCTGGGTGGATGAGGCACGCAGTCGGGGGTTCACCTTCCGCTACGAGGTGCGCCACGCCGGCACTGGCCAGCGTCTCGTCACGGGCCAGACGAAACACCTCTGCCTGGATCGCCAGGGCCGGCCGTGCATTATTCCGCCCTGGCTGTGGAAGGCTATGGGGGGTAAGCGAGGAGCGTAGGCGACAGCAATCCGTTCCGCACCAGAATTAAAGGCCGGCCGGTGCCTGCTCCGCGCGTGACACCGGTTGGCTTTTTGCGCTATTGTCAGAGAGGAGAGTGCGCAATGAAGAGAGACCGATACACGCCGCCGTGGACCGAATCCCCGCCGCCGCCGGGGACCTTTCGCTCCCTTCTCAAGTGGGGCAGCCTCACCGAATTCAAGCACCCCAACTGGCGTCTCTACGAGTTGTTGAAGCAGGTCTTTGGCATGACCGACGACGATTTTCGGGAGCGCAGGGACAGCGGCGAGGTGCCGCTGCGGGTGGAGCGACCGTGCCGGCTGCCGGCGGAGACGTTGGCCGGGCTGGTGGAAATCGTGGGCCAGGAGAACGTCAAGACCGGCGATTGGTCTCGAGCCAGCGTCTGCTATGGCAAAACGTGGTTGGACGTGGCGCGGTTGCGCGCCGGTGTCATCGAGAATCCGCCCGATGCGGTGGTGCATCCCCAGGGTGCGGACGACGTGCGGCGGGTGGTGGCTTTCTGCAACGAGCGGCGCATCCCGATCACCGTCTTTGGCGCGGGTTCCGGCGTGACCCGTGGGAGCGAGTGTGTCGAGGGCGGCATCTCGTTGCACATGGGCACGCACATGAAGCGCATCCTCGCCGTGGACCCGATCAACCAGACCGTGACCGTCGAACCGGGCATCTATGGACCGGCGTTGGAGCAGGCGCTGAACGAGGCCCCGGAGCGTTTCGGCACGCCGCATCGTTACACCTGCGGCCATTTTCCCCAGTCGTTCGAGTATTCGACCGTTGGCGGGTGGGTGGTCACGCGCGGGGCGGGGCAGAATTCGACCTACTATGGCAAGATCGAGCACCTTGTCCTGTCTCAGAAATACGTCACTCCCGTGGGCGACGTCGTGACGGTGGACGTCCCCGCCAAAGCTACCGGCCCGGACATTGACCAGATCATGATCGGTTCCGAAGGGGCCTACGGCATCCTGGTGGAAGTGACGCTCAAAATCTACCGCTACTGGCCTGAAGCTCGCCATCGCTTTAGCTTTGTCTTTCGCGATTGGAAATCGGCGTGCCAGGCGTGTCGCGAGGTGATGCAGGGTGAGTTTGGCTTCCCGTCGGTCTTTCGGCTGTCCGACCCCGAAGAGACGGACGTGGCTTTCAAGCTCTACGGGGTAGCCGGAACACCGCTGGATCCGCTGTTGAAGCGGCTGGGCTACCGGCCTATGGAGCGCTGCTTGCTGCTGGGCCACACCGACGGGGACAAGGAGCTTGGCAAGTTAGTCCGGCGCAAGATGCGGCGCATCTGCCGGCGTTATGGCGCGCTCTATACCACCGGTTACGTCACCAAGCGCTGGGAGCATGGCCGTTTTCGCGACCCGTACATGCGCGATGACCTGGGCGACTTTGGAATCGTGCTCGATACACTCGAGTGCGGCGTCAACTGGGCCAATCTGCCTCGAGTCTGGGCCGGCGTGCGCGAGGTTTGCCACTCCCGTCCTGACACCATCTGCATGTCCCACGCCTCTCACTTTTATCCCCAGGGAGCCAATCTGTATTTCATCTTTATCGCCCGCATGGAGGGGTTGGAAGAGTATCTGGATTACCAGGTCCGCATCCTGGATGCGATCCGCCGCTACGGGGCGACGATGAGCCATCACCACGGCATCGGCAAGATGCTCGCTCCCTGGCTGGAGGATCAGATCGGCGCGAATCAGATGGCCATCTTGCGCGCGCTCAAGCGGCACTTTGATCCCCACAATATCATGAATCCGGGGGGTACCCTGGCGCTGGATCTGCCGCCAGAAAGAAGGCGGCGGATCTCGTGAGGTGGCAAACGATGCACTGCAAAGAAGACCAAAAGCCCCCGACCGTGCGGCCGGGGGCTCCGCCGTCTATGGCGCTGATTGAGCAGGCAGGGAGGGTGCAACCTTTGAGCTAGCGGTTGATGCCGTTGTACCCACTGCGGATATTGGTGCCGTCCTCTCGCATCACCACCACCAGCGGCACGTCGGCCTGCAACACGATTGAGCCTTCCCAGTCATCGTAAAGCCACGGCTCGGCGTTTTGAGGATGCCCGCTTACACCATAACCGGCATTTCGTCGTCGGGCTTCACGGTTTCCAGGCGCTCGGACAAAGCCGGCTCTAGTTTACCGTACCTGGCACGATGGACTTCCTGTTCCGCCCGTTCGACAGCCTCAACGTCATCCACGAAACTGCCATCGGCCAGGTCTACCATCACGCTGTACCACCGATTGCCTCTGATATCCAGCGCCGTGACGGCCCAGAAGGTCCTGCTGAGCAGTGCGTATTCCCGCCGGTGCTGGTTGACGACGACGAGTTGCTCGATAGGGATTTCTTCACGTTCGTCGTTGATTCCTTTCTTACACCATTGTTCCCGCCAACACGTCGGGTTTTCAAGAAGCATCTAATTGCACGCTACCGTAGGGTATGCTCTTCCCTTGCCACCTCCTTTCCTGACGGGACATCCACCAGAATAAAAGCGAACTTGCCTGTCTCAGCCAAGTCTGCCTTCCTCACACGGACGAGATGGTACGGTGATGTCGTCCCAAGCGTAGCTCCAGAATCTGGACTAATGAATTCTGCGCTTATCTTGATTTTCTTTCCTAACAGTTGAATTTCAACGGTGTCGATTTCATATCCGCCGCTCGCTTGATACCCTTGAAAGGCCGTGAGGAGAAAATGGACTGAGAAGTCAATCTCACTCAGAGCCTGGTCCAGATCTAGACCGTAGGGTGGTCTAAGCCCAGACAAAGAATCCATCTCCTTCTGTTCCGAGACAATCACTAATTTAGCTTCGCGTTGTTTGTAGTCACTATGAGAATGCTTTGAGATTGTCTCGAAAGGAATTTCCTTCGGCGGTGATGAACACCCGGCCAACGTCACTGCCAGCGCGGCCAGCAGCAGCACGCCGGCCACACCTTTCAGAATGTCTCCCAGCTTTTTCATGATACGTCTCTCCTCTCGGCAAACAGAAAGCGCCGAGCAGGCGGGCGGTCAGGCCCACGCCTCGGCGCTGGTTGACTACAGGTCTCTTTAATTCGTAGCCCTGGGCTGCAATACCGGCAGCGATGAGGGGACAACCTGTTCATAGCTTCCCTCCGTGCCTGCCTCCATTGTACCACATCTACCCCCCTTGTCAATAGCCCAAACCGGCGTTTCTCCAGCGATCCGGCTATGCCTCTTTTTACTCCTTTCGTTGCCCTCGCCCAGCGTGAACCACAGTCCAGCGGGAGCAGGGGAGTTGCTCCCAATTTTAAGGTTGGGCCAATGTCCTGACAGACACAAAACGCAAAATGTGCTATAATTAGAGAAGGCATTCTGACATCCACCTGGAAAGGCAACCCGGGATAGGCAACATGGGCAACTTTTGCCACTTGCACGTGCATAGCCAATATTCGCTGCTGGACGGCATGATCCGCATGGACGAACTGGCCGCGCGGACCGCCGAATTGGGCCAGCCGGCGGTGGCGCTCACCGACCACGGTGTGATGTACGGTGTCATCGAGTTCTTCCGCGCCTGTAAGGCTGCGGGCGTCAAGCCCATCGTTGGCCTGGAGATGTACGTTGCTCCCCGCCGCATGACCGACCGTGACTCCAAGCTGGATCGCAAAGCCCATCACCTGGTGTTGCTGGCCGAGAACAACGTTGGCTACCAGAACCTGGTGCAGATCGCCACCGCTGGCCAGTTGGAGGGCTTTTACTACAAGCCTCGCGTAGACAAAGCCTACCTGGCCGATCACGCTGAGGGGCTTGTCTGCCTCTCCGCCTGCGGCTCGGGGGAGATTCCACGCCTGGTGATGGCCGGCGAAATGGAAAAGGCGCGGGACGTCGCTGGGTGGTACCGGGACGTTTTCGGCCGCGACCGCTTTTACCTGGAACTCCAGCGGCACGAGGGCCACCCGGAACTGGAGCAGGCCGTCGCCGGCATGGTGGAGATCGGTCACGAGTTGGGCATCCCTCTGGTGGCTACCAACGATGTGCACTATGTGCTGCCGGAGCACGCGCAAGCTCAGGCTCTCCTGCTGGCCATACAGTCCAACGCGACCATTCTGGATCCCAAGCGGATGCAGATGGGCGATGAGAGCTTTTACCTCAAGAGCAGCCAGGAGATGGCTGCTCTCTTTGCCGACCTGCCGGAGGCGATCGAGAACACCCTGCGGGTCGCCGAAATGTGCGAGGTGGACCTGGATTCCAAAGGCTATCATCTGCCCGATTTCGAGGTGCCCGACGGCTACGACGCTCAAAGCTACCTGCGCCACCTGTGCGAGGAAGGTTTGCAGGAACGTTACCCGGAGATGACCCTCCAGGTGCGGGAGCGACTGGAGCACGAACTGCGCATCATCCACGAAATGGGCTTTGATACCTACTTTCTCATCAACTGGGACCTCATCCGCCACGCCGCCGAGCGGGGCATCTGGTGGAACGTGCGCGGTTCCGGCACGGCCAGCATTGTGGCCTATGGCCTGGGTCTCACCCGGTTGGATCCCCTCAAATACGATCTCATCTTTGAGCGATTTCTCAACCCTGCCCGCGTCACCATGCCCGACATAGATCTGGACTTTCCCGATGATCAGCGGGAAGAGATGATCGAGTACACGGTGCGAAGATATGGCCAGGACAAGGTGGCCCAGATCATCACCTTTGGAACGATGGGCGCGCGGGCGGCCATCCGTGACGTGGGGCGCGCCCTGGACCTGCCCCTGGGCGAAGTCGACCGGGTGGCCAAGCTCATTCCTTTCGGCCCCAAGGTCAAGATCCAGGACGGGCTGGACAACGTGCCAGAATTACGACAGATGTACGAGCAAGTAGACTATATCCGGCAACTGATAGATTACGCCAAAAGCCTGGAAGGAATCGCTCGTCACGCCAGCACCCACGCCGCTGGTGTCATCGTCGCCGACAAGCCGCTGGTCGAGTATACGCCGCTGCACCGCCCCACCAAGGGGGAGGGCGGTGTCATGGCCCAGTTTGACATGGAGATCCTGGAGAGCATTGGCTTGCTCAAGGTGGACTTTTTGGGGCTCTCTACACTGACCGTCATGCGCATTGCCTGCGAGCTCATTGAGCAGCGCCACGGTGTGCACCTGGATCAAGACACAATTCCCGTTGACGACCCGGTCATCTACGAGCTGCTCTCCAGTGGCCAGGTGGTGGGCGTTTTTCAGGTGGAAAGCGCCGGCATGAGGAACGTCCTCACCAGCATGAATCTTTCCCAGTTTGAGCACGTCATCGCAGCCATTGCTTTGTATCGCCCCGGTCCTATGCAGTTCATTGACGAGTACATCGCCTGTATGCATGGAAAAGAGCCTACCTATGCCCACCTGGCCCTGGAGCCCATTCTGGGAGATACCTACGGCATCTGCGTTTATCAGGAACAGATCATTCAAATGCTGACCAACGTCGCTGGCTATTCGGCCGGCGAGGCAGATTTGGTGCGCCGGGCGGTGGGCAAGAAGAAAGAAAAAGAACTGGTCAAGCATCGTGGCATCTTTATCGAAGGGGCGATTAAGCACAGCGGTCTGGATCTCAGGGCAGCCGAAACCATCTTTGACGCCATCGAGTACTTTGCCAACTATGGTTTCAACAAAGCGCACAGCGCTGACTATGCCGTCATCACTTGCCAGACGGCCTATCTCAAAGCCCGCTACCCGGTGGAGTACATGACCGCCCTCCTGACGGTGGAATATCACAACACTGAGAAGGTGGGCCTACTGGTAGCCGAGTGCCGTCGCATGAAAATCCCGGTGCTGCC
>CAYVPU010000157.1:0-4020 GCA_964453885.1 uncultured Anaerolineae bacterium
TCACGTCGAAGGGTCGCACCCCGACGAAGCAGCGCTCCTCATCGCCGCTGCTGTCGAGTGGGTCAAAGCCGAGGGGTTGGACGAAATCGGTGGCCTGGTTGCCGCAGGGGACTGGCGGCTGCGCCAGGCGTTCGTCGGCGAGGGATTTCTCTTTGAGGGTGAGTATCTCGTCATGACACAAACCTTACCGTGATACGTGAGTCACGCATCACGCATCACGTTTTACGTCGAGAGGGAAGGATATGAACCATGGATACTGCTGCAGGGGCAGAGACCGCCAACTCGTACCCCCACTATCGCCGTAACTTTTTGGCCTTCCTGGTTGATTTTAGTCTGTTCGGCGTGGCGATGGCTTTCATCAGCCCGTACACAGTCCTGCCGGCCTTTGTACGGCAACTGACCGATTCACCATTGCTCATCGGGCTGAACGGGACCATTCAAACAATAGGCTGGCTCTTGCCGCAACTCATCGCGGCCAATTACGTGGGCGACAAAGCGCAAAAGAAACGATACATCTTGATTCCCTCCGCAATTGGCCGGCCAGTCTTCTTTGTTCTGGCGCTGGCCCTGTTTCTCGGCGCAACGCGATACCCTACCTTGATTCTGGCGATGGTTTTTGCTGGCATGGCGATGTTCTGGGTGTCCGACGCACTGTCGGCCGTTCCCTGGTTTGATGTGTTGGGCAGGGCCATCCCGTCCAGGCGACGTGGTCGTCTGTTCGGTCTGGGACATATCATCTCTGGCCTACTGACGGTGGGCGCTGGTTGGGTCATCAACTATATTCTCGGCAACGCTGGGCCACCGTTTCCTCACAACTATGCTACGCTCTTTCTGGCAGCCGGGACACTCTTTACGATCTCCTGGTTCGTCATAGCTGCCATCAGAGAGCCTATAGAGGCCGCGAAAACCGACGGCGCCCAGTCACAACCTCCTTTTCTGCGACGACTCACCCGCATCTGGAAGCAGGATCGAGCCTTTCGCCTCTTCACCCTGGTGCGGCTGTTAATGGGATTCAGCGGCCTGGCCATGCCGTTTTACGTCATTTTTGCTACCGATCGGCTGGGACTGGGGCAAGGGGTGGTCGGTTCATTCACGTCGGCCCAGGTGATAGGCAACATGATCGGTGGGGTGGTCCTGGGCGCGCTGTATGAAAGACAAGGCGGGCGGCGAGTCATCCAGGCCGGCATAGGTGCGGGGCTGTTCGCTCCACTGTGGGCTTGGGCACTGCCTGCTTTACTGCCCGCCGGCCATTCCTGGATGGTCTACGGTTATGGCCTGGTGTTCGTGGCGCTGGGCGTGCTAGGATCCACCTTTATGCAGGGTTTTTTCAACTATCTCATGGACCTGTCACCGGCCGGCGAACGGGCTACTTATATCGCCCTGGCCAACACCATCAACGGCGTTGTCCTGTGGCCCGCGGCGCTGATCGGCGGCATCATCCTCAAGGCGACGGGCAATGCTTATCCCATCCTCTTTGCCATAACTGCAGCGGGAGTGGGGCTGGGGCTCCTGTGCGCAATACGATTGGTTGAGCCGCGATCGCGATCTAGTCCAGACTCTCCCCCGGCCATCGCGACGTGACCCAATCTTTGGCGACCCTTCTCCCTTTGATCAATAGGTTCTTGCTCTCTTGGCAAAATCAGGTATAATCGGTCTTTGACGCGCAACCCTGTGCTCTCTGGTGCGTAAAGGCGTTGTGTGCCAACCAATTTACCGGCCTACCAATGTATCAACTTATCAACTGAGGTGTTATTCTATGAAAACAGATCGCCCTGTATGGCACAGTCTCTTGCCCCAGGACGTGGCCAATGAACTGGTCACGGACCTGGAACGTGGGCTAACGACCGCCGAGGTCACCGCGCGGCTAAAGCAATATGGTCCCAATGAGTTGGTCGAACGGGAAGGCCCTCCCTTCTGGAAGTTGCTGCTGAACCAGTTCAACCAGTTCCTGGTCATCATCCTCATCGCCGCGGCGCTAATCTCTTTTGTGCTGGGCGAGTGGTTGGATGGCGGGGCCATCATGACCATTGTTATCCTTAACGCCATTATTGGTGTGGTGCAGGAAAGTAAGGCAGAGGAGGCGCTGGCCGCTCTTAAAAAGCTGGCCGCGCCGGAGGCCAAAGTCATCCGCGATGGCTACCAGGTCACGGTCTCCGCCAGCGAATTGACGCCGGGTGACCTGGTGGTGCTTGAGACCGGTAACTATATCCCCGCTGACCTGCGGTTGGTGGAGAGCGTCAACCTGCGGATTGAGGAGGCGTCGCTTACCGGCGAGTCGGTGCCGGTGGACAAGCACGCCGGTGGGCAACTGTCTGCCGACGCGCCGCTGGGCGACCGCCACAACTGCGCCTATATGAGCACCATCATTACCTACGGCCGAGGGCGGGGCATCGTCGTTGAGGGCGGCATGAACACCGAGATCGGCCACATCGCCGAGATGATTCAGTCCTACGAAGAAGAGCCGACGCCACTCCAGGGCAAGCTGGATCAGTTGGGCAAGTGGCTTGGCTGGGGCGCGCTGGCTATCTGTGGGATCGTCTTCCTGGCGGGCTGGATCCAGGGCCGTGACCTGCTAGAGATGTTTATGGTCTCTGTCAGCCTGGCTATCGCTGCTGTGCCGGAGGGGTTGCCGGCCGTCGTCACCATCTGCCTGGCCCTGGGCCTGCAGCGGATGGCCAAACGTCACGCCCTCATCCGCAAACTGCCCGCCGTGGAGACCCTCGGCTCAGCCACGGCCATCTGCTCTGACAAGACTGGCACTCTCACTCAGAACGAGATGACCGCCGTGCAACTGTACGTGGACCGCACGCTGCTCACCGTGACTGGCGAGGGCTACCGTCCTGAAGGCGAGTTCCAGGACGACGGGCGGCCGGTGGACCTGGTTGCCTACCCTGGCTCGCGACTGCTGTTGCGGGCGGCAACGCTGTGCAACGACGCTTTTCTGGAGAACGAAAACGGCGACGGCTGGCGCATGGTGGGCGATCCCACCGAGGGCGCGCTGGTGGTAGGGGCAGCCAAAGCCGGCCTCTGGCAGGGAGAACTGGTGCAAGATTACCCCCGCCTGGACGAGATTCCCTTTGATTCGACCCGCAAGCGAATGACCACCCTTCACCCTGACCCTCGCTACGGCGGCCATGTGGCCTACGTCAAAGGGGCGCCCGATCTGCTGCTGGAACTCTCTGACAAGGTCATCGAGGATGGCACGGAACGTCCCTTGACCAACGAGAAACACCGTCGCATCCTGGAGGTGAACGAGAGCCTGGCCTCAAACGCGCTGCGGGTGCTGGGCGTGGCCTATCGCCCGCTGGCGGAACTCCCGGTCTCGCCAACTGCCGAAGCGGTAGAACGAGGCCTGACTTTCATCGGTCTCGTCGGCATGATCGATCCGGCCCGGCCGGAGGTCAAAGACGCCGTGGCCCTGGCCCGGCACGCCGGCATCAAGACGGTTATGGTCACCGGCGATTACAAGAACACTGCGCTGGCTATCGCCAAAGAACTGGACCTCATCTCCGGCGAGATGGTGGCCCTGACGGGCGCGGAACTGGATCGCCTGTCCGACGCCGAGTTTGAAGCGCAGGCAGAGGAAGTGGACGTCTACGCCCGCGTCTCGCCAGCGCACAAGGTGCGCATCGTCGAAGCATTAAAGAAGCAGGGGCACGTGGTGGCCATGACGGGCGACGGCGTCAACGACGCCCCGGCCCTCAAGCGGTCCAACATTGGCGTGGCTATGGGCATCACCGGTACTGATGTCTCCAAAGAGACAGCCGACATGGTGCTGACCGACGACAACTATGCCAGCATTGTCTCGGCTGTGCAGGAGGGGCGAGTCATTTATTCCAATATCCGCAAGTTTGTCTACTATTTGCTTTCCTGCAACATGGGCGAGATCATGGTCGTTTTTCTGGCCACGCTCTTTGGCTGGCCGGTGCCGCTGACGGCTATTCAATTGCTGACTCTCAACCTGGTCACCGATGGCGCGCCGGCCCTGGCGCTGGGATTGGAGAAGGGCGATCCCGACAT
>CAYVPU010000157.1:4120-7720 GCA_964453885.1 uncultured Anaerolineae bacterium
TACATGCAGTGGGCAGTAGTTGCGTCATTCGTCATCATCGTCGCTGTGATCTATTTGCCGTTCCTCAACCTCTTTTTCGACACGCAGCCGCTGGGTCTGCGCGAGTGGGCGGTGATGGCCCCGATGATGCTCATCCCTTCGCTGGCGGCAGAAGTCAACAAGTGGGTGCTGCGGCAGCAGGGTCGGCGGCGGACGGTGGCGCGTGCGGGGGCATAGAGGGCTTTTTGGCCGGCTACGGACTCGGAGTTATGCCACTACTTGAACAGGAGGCACGGACGTGAGTGCGCCCTCAATCGAAACCTATCGTTTTGGACACATTGTCATTGACGGCCAACCGTACGACCGGGATGTAATTATTTTGCCCTATTGTGTGCTTGGAGGATGGTGGCGCAAAGAGGGACACGTCTTGCATCCAGACGATTTGAAGACCGTGTTCGATGCTATGCCTGAGGTGCTCGTCGTTGGGCAAGGGGCCTATGGAAAGATGAGAGTCGCCCCTGAGACGCGGCAGGCGCTCCAGGCAGCCAGCATCGAACTCGTTGCTCTGCCCACCAAAGAAGCCTGTCAGTCCTACAATAGGTTACGGGAACTGCAAACTGTTGCTGCTGTGCTTCATTTGACCTGTTGACGTCGCCGGGCGGTGAGGGTTGCGGGGTGAAACGGGGTATCGGTCCCACCTCCTCGCTGTGAGGGCGCAGCGAAAGGAGAGAGTGCCACAGCTCTTCATAATGGCCTCTGTCGGTTCGTCGAGCCAGACCTCTGGCAACATAGCCTGGTCCAGGGGAATCCGGCCATCCTAGATTCTCAGCGTAATAACCTTTTGTACTCTCTACTGCCTCTCGAAGGGTCGGGCTTGCCCTGAAAGCAAACCGAGAACAACATCACTTGCGCCCATATTCGTGCTGCAGCGCTGCCTGTGCTGCTGCCAAGCGGGCGATGGGCACGCGGAAGGGCGAGCAGGAGACATAGTTGAGCCCGATGATATGGCAGAACTCAACGGAGGAAGGCTCGCCACCATGTTCTCCACAGATGCCGACTTCCAAGTCAGGGTTGGCGGCAAGACCCTTCTCCACACACATCCTCATCAGCACGCCAACACCCTCCCGGTCCAACACCTCGAAGGGATTGTTGGGTAAGAGACCTCGCTTGACGTAATCGAGCAGGAACTTGCCCTCGGCGTCGTCTCTCGAAATTCCATACGTCATCTGGGTCAGGTCGTTGGTGCCGAAGGAAAAGAAATCGGCGTTCTTGGCGATCTCGTCGGCGGTGATGGCCGCGCGGGGAATCTCGATCATTGTGCCGAACTTGTAGTCCAACTCTACGCCCTTTTCGGCAATGACCTCTTTGGCTACCGATTCCAGCTTTTCCCACTCCACGTGGAACTCGTTGACGTGGCTGGTGAGGGGGATCATGACCTCGGGGTGCACGTCCACGCCCTCTTGGGCCACGTTGCAGGCGGCCTCAAAGATGGCGCGGGTCTGCATATCGGTCAGGCCGGGGTACATGATGCCAGCGCGGCAGCCGCGCAGGCCCATCATGGGGTTGACCTCCCACATTCTGTTGACCACGGCCAGCATCTCTTCCAGTCCGGCCAGCTTTTCCGGGTTCTCGCCGGTGGAACGTAGCTGGGCGACTTTTTCAATCAACTCCTCGCGCGGGGGCAGGAACTCGTGCATGGGCGGATCAATGAGGCGGACGATGACCGGGTAGCCATCCATGGCCCGAAAGATGCCCTCAAAGTCCTCGCGCTGGAAGGGGAGCAGTTGAGCCAGCAGGGCCAGGCGTTCCTCTTCCTCCTCGGTCATGATAAACTTGACGACGATGGGCCGTCTCTCCTCTTCAAAGAACATGTGCTCCGTGCGGCAGAGACCGATGCCCTCCGCACCAAAACTGTGAGCGCGGGTGGCGTCCTCGGGGTTGTCGGCGTTGGTCAGTACACCCAGCTTGCGGATCTCGTCGGCCCAGCCCAAAAGGGTGATCAGATCTTTTTCCTCTTCAAAGCTGGGCGGCTTGGTGGCGATGCGGCCGGCAAATACTTCTCCGGTGGATCCGTCAATGGAGACGAGATCGCCCTCTTTGACAGTGCGGTTGTTGACGGTAAAACTGCGGGAGGCCAGGTCAATGTGGATCGCTTCGCAGCCGGCGATACAGGGCTTGCCCCAGCCTCGGGCCACCACTGCCGCGTGGGAGGTCATGCCGCCGTGCTGAGTCAGGATGCCCTGTGATTGCACCATGCCGTGTACGTCTTCGGGGTTGGTTTCTGGGCGGACGAGAATGACCGGCTCGCCAGCGGTACCGCGCTCCTCGGCGGTATCGGCATCAAAAACGACGATGCCTGCTGCTGCGCCGGGAGAGGCATTGAGTCCCACCGCCAGCAGGTCTCCCTTTGCTTCGGCCTTCTTTTTTGCCTCTGGATCAAAATGCGGGTGCAGGAACCGGTCTACCTGGGCTGGCGTGATGCGCATCATAGCTTCTTTTTTGGTGATGAGGCCCTCGTTGACCATGTCTACGGCAATCTTGACCGCGGCCTCGGCCGTGCGCTTGCCGGTGCGGGTCTGGAGCATCCACAGCTTGCCCCGCTCGACGGTAAACTCTACGTCCTGTGTATCGCGGTAGTGATTTTCCAAAAGGCCGCAAATTTTCAGGAATTCTTTATATTGCTCCGGCATTTCTTTGGCCATGTCGTCGATGGGATGCGGCGTGCGGATGCCGGCCACCACGTCCTCGCCCTGGGCGTCTAACAGGTATTCGCCGTAGAGTTTGTTTTCGCCGGTGGAGGGATCGCGGGTAAAAGCCACGCCGGTGCCGCTGCCCTCGCCCATGTTACCAAAGACCATGGTCACCACGTTGACAGCGGTTCCCCAGTCGTGGGCCAGACCCTCGGCGTTGCGGTAGGACGTGGCTGGCGCGCCGAACCAGGAATCGAACACGGCGGCTATGGCCTGGCGCATCTGCTCGTAGGGGTCGTCGGGGAAATCTTCGCCCAGCTCTTTCTTGTAGAGTGCCTTAAAGTCTTTGACCAAGTCCTTGAGCATATCGGCGGTCAGGTCGGTGTCCTTGCCGCCTGCGGTTTTGGCTTTGTATTCGTCCAGGATGTGCTCGAAGGCATGGCGATCCACGTCCTTGACGATGTTACCAAACATCTGGATGAGGCGGCGATAGGCATCCCAGGCAAAGCGCTCGTTGCCGGTGAGTCCGGCCAGGCCCCGGAGCGTATCGGCGTTGAGGCCGATGTTGAGCACGGTGTCCATCATACCCGGCATGGAGACCCGCGCCCCAGAGCGGCAGGAGACCAGCAACGGGTTGGCGGGGTTGCCAAGCTTTTTGCCGGCTTGCTTTTCAACCTCTTTTATCGCCTTGAGAACCTGATCCCATAATCCCTCGGGGAGTTGTTTGCCAGCGTCGAAATAGGCATTACATGCCTCGGTGGTGACGATGAATCCTGGCGGGACGGGCAATCCAGCGTTCGTCATCTCGGACAGGTTGGCACCCTTGCCGCCCAGCAGGTCGCGCATGTCTTTGTTACCCTCTTGAAAGAGGTAGACCCATTTCTTTGTCATTCTGAAAAAACCTCCTTGTTTCTTTTGGTTGGGTTAGCTG
>CAYVPU010000158.1:0-7706 GCA_964453885.1 uncultured Anaerolineae bacterium
TGCACCGGGCCCGAACGATTTGACGATTCACCCGCTTTCTGCTAAAATACTCGCCGCCCGCCCCCGTCGTCTAGAGGACCAGGACACAGCCCTTTCAAGGCTGCGACGCGGATTCGAATTCCGCCGGGGGCACTGGAAACAAGACCTGTCCGCTCAGGAATCAGCGGACAGGTTTTTTATCCCAGGCCACTACCAATTTACCAATTTGCCAACTGTGTGCTATAATCCCCTCGTCATGAATACAGAGGACGACAGGGAGAAAAAAAGAGCCACAGCCTGGACCTGGCTGCCGGCTGGCCTGGGCGGGGGGCTGTACGCGGCCCGAGCCGTTGCCGAGTTTGGACCGCTGGCCTTGCCCTGGTGGGGTGTCGCCTCCCTTGCGGTGGCCTGTGCACTCCTGGGAGTAGCTTTGGCACGCTGGGCGGAGCGGCACATGGACCTGAGGCCCGTACTGGCGATGTGGGTCTACGTCGTCTACCCGATCCTCGACCCAGGCGTGGCCGCGGGCGTGGGCTTTGTGGCTTTGGCCGGCACGGTTATTGTCAATATCAAAGCCACCCAACCCGAGGATGAAAGCCACCCTGCTCCAGGATTGACTCTACCAATCATGGTGTTCCTGCTGGCCCTCGCGCTCTACGTCGTCACCCTGGCTCCTGGCCTCCTGACCGCCGATAACGCCGAGTACCAACTCGTGGCCCATCACCTGGGCGTGGCCCACCCGCCCGGCTACGCACTGTACACGATGCTCGGCAAGCTCTTCACGCTGCTGCCTCTGAAGGCGCCAGCCTGGCGGGTCAACCTCTTTGCCGCCGTGTCCGGCGCGCTGGCGCTGGCGCTGGCTGCGCGCACCGTCCAGCGGCTCACCGGCTCAGCCTGGGGTGGTGTGGCCGCCGCACTGGCATTAGGCGTCGCACCGACGTTCTGGGCCCAGTCCACGACGGCCAACATCCGTAGCCTGACGACCCTTTTTACTGCGTGGTGCTTGGACGCGATAGTCGCCTTTGGGCAAGCCCGATCCCGGGGACAGCCAGGCCAGCGGGCGCTGACCTGGTTCGCGCTGGGACTGGGTCTGGGCATCGGCCACCACTTTTCGATGGGCTTCCTGCTGCCGGCCTTTGGGCTATACCTGTTCGTCGCCGATCCCTGCCTCGCCCGCCAGCCGCGCCGTTGGCTCCGGCCGGCGTCGATCTTTGTCAGCACCTTTGGCGTTCTGGCCTACTTTCCCATCCGGGGGGCGATGGGCGCCGTGCTGGCGCCGGAGCACCTGACGACGCTGAACGGTTTCCTGGAGCACGTGTTGGCCCGGGGCTTTGGCGGCGACATGTTTGCTTTTTTGCATTGGGGCGTGTTGCCGCACCGCTTTGCCGTCCTGGGCGATATTCTGGTTCTCCAATTCGGCGGGCCGCTGCTGGTCGCCGCCGGGCTGGGTGCGCTGGGACTGCTGGGGCGCGACCGGCGATCCTTCCTGCTGTTTGGCTTTGGCTTTGGGCTGTTCTACTTTCTCATCGCCACCTATCGCGCACCGCAGACGGTAGAGTACCTCATGCCGGCCTATGTGCCGGTGGCCGTGGCGGTAGGCTATGCGGCTGGCATGATGGCACGAGTGCGCCGGTGGCCACCCCTTGGACCATGGCTGGTGGCACTGATCCTGCTGCCGGGCGTCGTGCGTCTGGTCAGCCATTACCCTAGCTTTGCCACCCTGCACCACGACCGCACCGGTCGGGATTATGTCGAGCCGATCCTGCGCGACGCGCCGCCCGGCGCCGCCATCCTCTCCAACTGGCATTGGTGGACGGCCTTCCGCTACCTTCAACTGAGCGAAGGCTTGCGTCCCGACGTAAAAGCCATTTACGTCTATCCCCAGGGCGAATCCTACGCTGCCAACTGGGTGGCCTGCATAGAGGCCAACCCAATCGCCCAACCGGAGTGCCTCGAAGCGGATCTCACCGCCCGACCGCTCCTCGTCACTGACCAATACAACGATTTCGAGTTGCTGCCCTACCGCTTTGTCCCCTTTAACCAGGCGTTCCTGGTACAGCGGGAAGCCCTGATCGCGCCGCCGTCGGACTTGATGCCCCTCGACGTGTCGCTGGAGAGCCAAGTCAGGCTGGTGGGCTATCGCCTGAGCGACGGCGCGCTGACGCCAGGGCAACCCCTGATCGTGCACCTGGCCTGGCAGCCGCTCGCCGCCTGGGAGCGCGACTATTCCTTCTTTGTCCAATTGCTGGGGCCGGCCGGACTGGTGGGCCAGGGCAAAGACACCATCCACCCCGCCGGACGTTACCGGGTCGGAGAGGTGCTGGTGGATCGCTACGAGGTGGCAGTATGGCCGACCGTGACACCTGGCGACTATGCGCTCATCGCCGGGGTCTATTTCGTGCCAGAGGGGGGCGGCTGGCAGCGACTGACGACGCCCGAGGGGCAGGATCACGTCTCGCTGGGGAAGGTGCGCGTCAAAGCGCCCCAGTCACGACCCGTGACCCGGCACCCATTACACCACCGCTTTGCGGATGGCCCATTCCTTCGACAAGGTTCATCCCGAGCAAAGCCGGGGGGCTCACAGCTGGCCCTCGTCGGCGCCGACTTTGACCAGAGCCCTGGCCAGCCCCACCGCGTCTACCTGCACTGGCAGTTACCTCCCTGCCCCGGCGATGGCTACACCGTACAGCTCCTGTCGGACGGTGAACCGGTCACCCAGGGATACCTGCCCGCGCTGCCCGGCGGCGGCTACCTGACCACAACTCACGACGTGCCAGACGGCACGCTGGCGGTGGCGGTATACCAGGCCGGTGACCAAGATAACGTGGCCCGAATCGGCGCGTGGGGGCTTCAGTTGTCCCGCCCGGTCCCCCTGCCCAACCCCGCCCCTGGCAGCCGCTTTGTGCCGCTGGGCGGCGAGATGGCCCTGACAGGCGTGCGGACGCGCCTGGGCATTGAGCTATCAGCGAGGGAGCGCCGGTTGCTGGGTGCGGCCGAAGGGACTGGCGAGATCCTCCAGGTGGACCTGCGCTGGTTGAGCCTGGACGCGCTGTCTCGCGACCGCGTTGTCTCTGTACAAGCACTGGCCTGGAGCGTGAATCACGATTCGGTGCCCGCCTTGGGGACCATTCCCACCTTGAAGTGGATCCGAGGGACGGCGGTCCGCGATCGCCATTTCCTGCTTCTGCCAGAGAATGCCAGCGGCGAAGCAGAGTTGTCGCTCATCGTCTACGATCACTTTACGCGGCAGCCGCTGGCGTTGCTGGACGACCGTCTGGCCAGGTTGGGCAACATGATACCGATCAAATGACAAATGAACAAATGGGCAAATGATAAATGACGGAACACGCAACTCGGAACACATCAGAACAAACCCATTGCAACCTCTGCGGCTCTAACGACACGGTCCTTCTATACCCCAGCACATTACCGGATGGTGAGAATCACACCCGTCACGTCGAGGCACTACAATGCACCAACCTGGGCTATGGCATTCACGGCCCGGTGGTCAAGTGCCAGCGTTGCGGGCTGGTATACATAAATCCGCGCCCCAACAGCCTTGACGTGCTTGACGATTACAAAGATGTGGTGGATGAACTGTACGTCGAAGAGCGGGAAGGCCGAGTGCTGACCTTCCGACGGCACCTGCGGCCGCTGCAGCGGATCGTCGGCCCGGCGAACGGGAGCAGGCTGCTGGACGTGGGCTGCCACATCGGCGTCTTTGTGGACGTGGCCCAACAGGGCGGCTGGGACGCCTGGGGCATGGAGCCTTCTCGCTGGGCGGCGGAACAGGCACGGGCCCAGGGCTTACAAGTCGTCAACGGCACGCTGGCGACCTCAGGCTTTGAGGATGCCTCGTTCGACGTCATTACCCTGTGGGACGTGATCGAGCACGTGCCCGACCCCACAGGCGAACTGCGCCAGGTGCACCGGCTACTCAAGCCCGGCGGCGTCGCCGTCATTCACACCATTGACATCGAAAGCCTTTTTGCCCGCCTCATGGGCCACCGTTGGCCCTGGCTGATGGAAATGCACTTGTATTACTTTTCGCCCCGCACGCTGCGCCGGATGCTGGAAGGGATCGGCTTTGAGGTGATCCATTCGTCGCCTCAGGGGCGATACTTGCGCCTGGGCTACCTGATCTCCCGGCTGCAAGGCTATAGTCACCCGATCTACCGTGTGCTGGACGCCATCGTGACACGCTTGAACCTGCGTGGGGTCGCAGTGCCCATCAATCTAGGAGATCTGTTCACCATGTACGCGCGCAAAACACCTTGAGTGCCGCATGAAAACAAGACTTGTCTGGCTGACAACGGAACGCCTGCTGGTGGCCATTCTTTTCATAGCCATCTTTGCCATGGCTGTCCGCGTGCAGGCGGACACCGATACCTGGTGGCACCTGGCCAGTGGTCGTTGGATGGCCGAGCATGGCCAGGTTTTGAAACACGATCCGTTCTCCCACACCATGCTGGGCAAGCCGAGGATCCAGCACGGTTGGCTGGTGCAGATCGTTATGTACACTCTGTACACGGTGCTGGGACACACCGGGCTGGTACTGGGAGTGGCCACGGTAGTCACGCTCACCTTTGCCTTCGTCTTTCCGCTGGGCGGTGGCTCGCCTTACCTGCGCGCTTTTACCACCGTGCTGGCAGCGATCACTTCGGCCGTGGTGTGGGTGGCCCGGCCGCAGATCGTCTCGTTCCTGCTGGCCGCCGTTTTTGCCTATCTGCTGGATCGCTACAAGCGGCGCGGGCGAGCGCCGCTCTGGCTGCTGCCACTCCTGACGGTGCTGTGGGTCAATTGTCACGGCGGCTTTATCACGGCCTTTATCCTGATGGGTGGTTACATCGCCGGCGAAGGGCTCAATCGGCTGATCGGCTGGCGCCTCCCCTCAATCCCCCCCGCAGGCGGGGGGGAAGCCTCGGAGAGGCAGGGGGGGCTTTCGACGCGGCAGATCCGCACCCTCGTCCTCGTGGCTCTGATCTGCCTGGCGGTCGTGGTCATTAACCCCCAGACGTACCGCATGTACACGTATCCGTTTCAGACGGTGAGCATCGGCGTGCTGCGCGATTTCATTCAGGAATGGCGGTCGCCCGACTTTCACGGACTGCACCTGCACCCCTTCATCTGGATGTTGCTGCTGACTCTGGCCGCGATGGGTCTCTCTGGCCGGCGGGCCGATCTCACCGACGTAGGGCTGGTGGCCGGGTTGGCGTATATGTCGCTGCTGGCCGGGCGCAATATCGCCCTCTTTGCCCTGATTGATGGGCCGATACTGGCGCGCTACGGTGCACCCGCGCTGAGCCGCCTGGCCGGAGTCTTGAGCCCTTTGACTGTGCCCCTGGTCTCCTTGATCCTGGGTCTCAAGGACCCAGGGCTTTGGCCCAGGGACCCTTGGTCCTTCGGCCCAAGGACGAAGGGCAAAGGGCTCAGGACAGGCCCGTCGAAAAACACTCGCGCCAGGGTACGCCCGCCATTCAGTCCCCGGCTGGCCCTGTTGAACTGGGCCCTGCTGGGGTTGGTGGTAGTCGCTGCCCTGGTAAAGGTGGCTGTGCCGCTGCTCCCCGCCGAACGGGAAAAAGAGATGGCCGGCTTTTTGCCTGTCGAGGCGGTACGATTCATCCAGCAAGAGGGGTTGCCCGGCCCCATGTTCAACAGCTACAACTGGGGCGGCTATCTCATCTGGACGTTCCACTCCGACTACCCGGTCTTTGTAGACGGCCGGACAGACCTGTACGACGATCCATTTCTGAGGAACTATCTGGACGTGGTCCTGGTGCGGGAGAACTGGCGCGAGGTTTTGGCGCGATACGGCGTCCGTTTCATTCTCATCGAGCGGGACAGCGTCCTGGCCAGATTCCTGGCAGAGGACGGCGGCTGGCAGCAGTGCTACGCCGACGATCTGTCCATTGTCTTTACTCGGCAGTAGCGCGAGATGGCATCTCGCGCCGCAGCCAGGCCGCCGGACGATCCCCTTCGACTGCGCTCAGGACAGGAATCGTCCGGCTGAGAGGCCCAACCCTGCCCAAGCAGGCTGGATAGGGCGCTGAAGAGCCCTTTAACCCGATATTTTCATGCAAGTCGCTTTTTATGGTATAATAGGAGACATGAGAACAGGAAGTGAAATGAGGTGGACGATGGCAGAGATTGTTACGGCAGTATATGAAAAGGGTGTCTTACGGCCACTGCATCCGTTGAACCTGCGCGAACGCCAGACCGTCCGCGTCCAGGTCTTGCCAGAAGAACCGCCCGGCAAGGTTGAACAGGTGATCCAGGCTCTGGTCGAAGCAGGCTTGCTCATCCCTCCCCCGGGCCACTCTAAAGTTGGCCCCATATCTGAAGAAGAACGCCGTGAACTGGCCCAAACCCTGAGCCAAGCTCCCGGCAAGCCTCTTTCAGAAATCATCATTGAGGAGCGGGGCGAGTGGTAACCGCCTACTTTTTGGATAGCAGCGCGCTGGTCAAAAGGTACGTTGCCGAAACCGGCACAGCTTGGCTTCAAACGATAACGGCCCCCTCTACGCGCAACCAGTTGATTATCGCCCGCATCACCTGGGTAGAGGTGTTCAGTGCCCTGGCGCGCCGTGAGCGCGAGGGTGGCCTCTCCTCTGCCAACTTGGCCAGGGCTATGGACGCTTTTCGGTACGACCTGGACATGCAGTACCAGGTGGTCGAGTTAGATCGGACGCTCGCCGAAGCAGCGAGCCAACTGGTAGTGAAACACCCCCTGCGCGCTTATGATGCAGTACAACTGGCATCGGCGCAGCGGATCCAACCTGCCTTTGCGCAAGCCGAGTCCGCGCCGCTGATTTTTCTGACAGCCGACGATCGCTTGATTGCTATCGCTCAAGCAGAGGGCTTGCCCACCGACAACCCTAATCTTCACTCTTGAGCCGTGCGTCACACAGCGGCTCCGCCCTTCGGTCCTTCAACCGATGACAGTCGGCAGGCACTCCCCCCGTGCTGCGAGACGTGGTATCGCCCACCGCAACTGCCACTGGCGATGCCCGACAAAGCCAAACTCGCCAATAAGGAGATTCACATGACCCATCGAACGAAAACGTCTCTGAAAACCACCCTCACCGCATTGCTGGCACTGGCAGCGATGGCCGCCTGCGCCACCCCGCCCCCCACGGCAACGCCTATCCCTACTGCCACACCAGCGTCGGAGCCGGCTGCAACTACTGTTCCCACTGCCACTGCTCTGCCGACTGATACGGCGACGCCAGAGCCAACTGAAACTTTAACTCCACGGCCAACTGCCACACCTAAGCCAACCAATACACCGACACCAACCTCGGTCCCTACACAGACACCCACTCCAACTCCAGAACCAACAGATATTCCAACAAAAACGCCGGAAGCAATTCCTGCCTGGGCTCCGACGGTTTCTAATACAACTGCAGTGTACAACAAAGACACAGGAATAGTTTCATATAAAACAAGAGATGGAATTCTTGTGGAAGCAAAAAAGGCTGGTAGTAGTTATGAGTTTTTTAATTATGCGGATGAAGTTAGCGTAGCCAATCACCCAGAAGTGTTTAAAAAATCTACATGGGGTGAAATTAGGACTAGAATGCAGGCAACAGGAGCGGTTAAAGTATTACCATGCGATATTAGAAATGCAAGCGAAATAAAAGTTTGGAGAGAAGAGGGGACAAATATACCTTATTCCATAAATGATTTTCAGTCTCTCTAGGAAGGTAAAGTGCGTCATTTGAATCATG
>CAYVPU010000159.1:0-2184 GCA_964453885.1 uncultured Anaerolineae bacterium
GGCGATGGCCGTCGAACTGGCGATAGCGGTCAGCAGATCTCGGTCGTGCTCGTCGTAGAGACTGGGGGTGGTGTAGCTCTGGACGACCATCACCCCCAGGGTCTGGTCGCCGATGAGCATCGGCACGCCCAGCCACGATGGGGCCTCCTGTCCAACTGTTTCGATGCCCATCTCTTGCTCCCACTCAGATGCGCCCTTTCCCAAGAGCACACTCGTGCGATTGCGAACGATGTATCCGGTGAGGCCCTGGCTTGCGGGCATGACGGTGATGTGCTTGTCAATCTCCGATTCGCTGACGTCAAAGGCAAAGTTGATCTCGTCCCTCTCCGGGTCATAGAAGCCGATGAAAAAGTTGGTGGTGTCCACCAGGCGGCTGGTCTGCCGGAATGCCTCCTCCAGCACTTCATCCACACTCAGGCGGGCGGTGAGGGCCTGGCCCAGTTCGTTGAGCACGGCCAGTTCCCCGGCCAGGTTCTCCGTCTCGGCCAACAGCCGTTCGCGTTCGGCCTCTGCCCGCCTGCGCTCGGTGACGTCGCGGACAACGCCCCGGAACCCGACGGGCTCACCCCAGGAATCTCTTATCAGAGATACAGACGCCTCAGTGACTCCCCTGCTCCCATCTTTTCTGATGATTCCCCAATTGAATACGTTAACCGGTTTCCCCGTTCGGTAGACCGCGTTAAACGCTTGATATACTTTCTCGGCGGACTCTTTATCCATATACTGCCGGTTATTCATGCCCCTCAATTTGTCTTTGGGATATCCAAGAATCCCGCACAACGCATCATTGAAAAAAACAAAGTTCCCGGCAAGATCGACCTCGTAATAGCCTTCCTGGACGCTCTCGATAATGGTTCGATATTTCTCTTCACTCTGCCGCAGCGCCTCTTCCGCCTGCTTGCGCGCGGTGATATCGGTGGTAAACCCGGTCATGCGAATGGGCTTTCCGGTCTCATCCCGAACCGCCTCTCCTCGAGCACGGAACCAACGATAATCGCCCGATTTGGTGAGCAGTCGTTGTTCCACGTCGTACGGCCCCCCATCCTCCAAGTGAGCTTCTATTGCTACCCCCGTGTGCTCACTGTCGTCTGGATGCAGATGTGTTTCAAATACATCAAAGTCAACGTCGAGTTCATCATCGGCATACCCGAGCAACTCTTTGAAACGCGGAGACCAGTAGAGCGAGTCGTTTGCAATATCCCAGTCCCACAGCCCGTCATTCGAGCCTTGCATGGCCAGGGTAAATCGCTCTTCACTGACTTGCAATGCCTCAGCCAAGTTCTCTGTCTCGGTCAATGCGGCCTGGGTTTCTTCAAACAGGTAGGCGTTCTGGAGGGCAATGGCCATCGAACTAGCGATGGCGGTCAGCAGATCCCGGTCGTGCTCGTCGTAGAGGCGGGGGGTGGTAAAACTCTGGACGGCCATCACTCCCAGCACCTGGTCGCCGACGATCAGCGGCACCCCCAGCCAGGATAGGGGCTCCTCCCCAACCATTTCGATGCCCAACGCTTCCTGCCGCGCGCGCACATTGTCCCCGAGAAGCACACTCGTGCGGTTGCGGATGATGTACCCAGCAAGGCCCTGGTCTGCGGAAACGACGGTAATCTCTAGGTCTTGCACCGATTCGGTGACGTCAAAGGCAAAGTTGATCTCGTCCCTCTCCGGGTCATAGAGGCCGATGTAAAAGTCGGAGGCCTCCACCAGGCGGGAGACGCCCCGGTAGGCCTCGTCCATCACCTGCTCCACCTTGAGGCGAGTGGTGAGGGCCTGGCCCAGTTCGTTCAACACCGCCAGTTCCTCAGCTCTGGCCTGGGTCTCTTGAAGCAATCGTCGGTTCTCGATGTAACCGCTCACGCGCCGGGCGATGTCTCCCAGCAGCGCGCTCTCCTCGTCGAGAAAGTCGCGTTCCTGGGTGTAGGCAACGTAGATGCGACCGACGACCTCACCGCCGATGTGCAGGGCCTGCACTATCTGGCATGGCAAGCTCACCGCCTCGGCCATGCCGTACTCCTGGCCTTCAAACTCGATGGCTGCCAGGCACAAGCCCGGGTACTGCAGGGCCGGAGGAATGCGTTCCGCCACCCATTGTAAGAACTCGGGTAGCGGTGGAGACTCGTTTATCTTGCGGCCGATGTCGTTGAGGCAGTCAAGCTCCTTGACGCGCTGGCCCATCTGAGCAGTCAC
>CAYVPU010000159.1:2284-7618 GCA_964453885.1 uncultured Anaerolineae bacterium
CTTGGTCATGTCCACGATCTGCCCGAGTAGCGTGTTCAGGTCGAGCACAGAGGCCATGGTCCGCCCCACCTCGTTGATGGCCTCTAGTTCCTGTGCCCGCTGCTGGGTCTGCTCGAACAATCGAGCTTTCTGGATGGCGGTGGCAGCCTGCGCCACAATCGTCTCTGCCAGTTGCACCTCGTCGGCCGTGAAGGTGCGGTCCGCTTCCAGAATATCCAGACCCACCGTGCCGATCACCTCATCCCCGGCCAGCAAGGGCAAAATCACTATGGTCTGCACGCCCCTCCAGCGCATCACGTCGTGAACCGGAGCGGTGAGCGGGTTGTTTTGGGCATCAGGGATAACCAGAGGACGCCGGGTGGCAATCACCTCCTGTGAAGAGGGGTTGTCCTCCACCGGCAGGACGACTCCCACTGCACTGGAATCCTCGGGGCCCAGCGGCTGATCGGCCACCACCGTCAGGGCGGTGCGCGTTTCGTTGAGCAAGGCAATGCCCACATGGCCCAGTGAGAAAGCGCGAGCCAGTTCGGCAGCGATAATGTCCAGACTGGTATGTAGGTCGGAGGAGGAGACCACCGCCAAGACGACGCGGTTAACCAGCGCCAGTTCTTCCGTGCGGCGCTGGGCTTCCCCAAGCAAGCGGGCGTTCTCAACAGCGACAGCGATCTGGCCACCAATAGCCCGCATCAGCACCAAGTCCGCTTCCGTCACGCGGCGCGGATGCCGATCAAAAGCACAGAGCGTGCCCAGCTTTTTCCCCCTGACCACCAGCGGCGTGCCCAGATAGGCCCGCCAACCCGCCGCCAGCAGCCCCGAAACATCCACCGGTGCACCTTCCGCCAGGTCACCAATGCCCAGACCGACCCTGTCCTCGAGCACCAGCGCGCATAGGGTGTCATCAAGACCTTTTCTTTCAAACTGCTCACACATTGCTTGCGGCAGGCCCTGGTGAGCAGACAAGACTAGCTTGCCCGTCTGGGGGTTAACCAGGCTCACCAGGCCAGCGTCGCAAGCCATTGTCTCCAACACCCGATTCAGGACAGAGGCCAGCAGCTCATCCAGAGTTAGCGACTGGCTGAAGGAAGAAGAAATAGCACCAAGCGCGGCCAGTTGGCCTGACAAATCCCTCTGTCTTGATTCACTCATATCACTCCTCTTCTAACCACCTATTCCCCATCTCCTCCGGTGTCAGTCGCCAGGCGGACGTAGACCCTCGGTGCACCCAACGCTTGTCCCAGCTCCTGGATAGCCGTTTTTAACATGGCGTCCACATCCATGGCATCGCGGATACGATCCGTGATCTGGCGGGTGAGGGCTTCGCGGCGGGCGCGAGCTTGGGTCTGCTCAAAGAGCCGCGCGCTTTCCAGAGTCAGGGCCAACTGTTCGGCCACCGCTTCCGCCAGGACGATTTCTTGCTCCGTCCAGAGGCGCGCCTCGTCTGCTTCGTGCAGATCAAGCACACCGATGACCTGGCCGCGCAGCTTGATGGGCACCGAGAGCGCGGCTCGCACCACAGCATCATTGTCGCCACTGGCCGCCACTTCTGATAGGGCAACCAACTCTCCTTGCATCATGGTTTGCTTCGCAGCAGGCAATTCCACGTCCAGGGCTGAAGAAATGCCCTCCCGCGCGTACTCGAACTGCAAATCAGGCTGCTGCTGCAGGAACCCCTGCCACGCTCCCTGCAAGTAGCGTCGCTGCGTTTCCTCAACCTCAGCCAACGCTTCCTGGGACTGATGGAACAGGCGGGTGTTCTCGATGGCGATGGCCACCTGGTCGGCCAGGGCGCTCAACACGGCTACGTCTTGACCATCAAAGGCCCCGGCTTCAACGCTCTGCACGTCCAGCGCGCCAATGATCTGATCGCCAACCCGCAAGGGAAGCGCCAGCTCGGAGCGAGTGTCCAGCAGGTCAGGGTCAGCCAAGTGCGCAGCATGGGCGCCCAAGTCCAAGACAATCCGCGGCTCGCCGGTGGCCACAACGCCGCTGACGATGTTCTGTCCGCCCACGGGCAGTTTGTGACCACGAGAAAGCATCCTCTGGCCGCCTTTGCTGCTGGCCGCGCGGAGCACGGCGTAACGGCCCGCCTCGTCTAGCATAAAGATACCGACGTGATAAAAGTCAAAGTGCCGACCGACGAGTTCCGCCACCTGAGGCAACAACTGTTCCATGTCACGCATCTGAGTAATGGCCCGACTTGTTTTGGCGACGGCCTGAAGTTGAGCGACGCGGCGACGGGTGTGCTCGTTGGCTTTATAGAGTTCACGGTTGATCGCTTCCTGGCGGCGGTGCGCCTCTTCCAACTCGACGTTGGTCACCTCCAGTTCCTGGCCGCGGAGGGCCAGTTCTGTGGCAGTCTCTTGCAGTTCGCGGGCGCGCTCTTTGAGCGTCGCTCGCTGCTCATCAAGCACTGTGGCGTACGTCTCGGCCCGGGACAAAGCATCCTCGTACCGCTGGTCACGCGAATCCAGGATCAGCGCTGTCAAAAACACCACCATTATTGCATCACTTACCCCAGTGACCACCTGGATCCAGACAGGAGTTGGCAAAACCTCGAACACCTGAAAGATGGAGAGTAATATCCCTGTCACCAGGGCCACACCGGAAGTAACCACCACAACCCGGTTCAGGGCCCGACTGGCTATCAGACGGGCGAATACGATGGCTATTACGCCTGAAAGGATACCTGGCACTATCATGCCTTCAACCAGAGCTGGCCCGATGAACGCAGTGAGATTGACTCCCAGCGTTGCCAGGCATACGGCGGCAATCAGATGCCCCCGGCGGGCCAGAGCGTAAGCGATCGCAAAGAGCACCGTCGCCTGAAAACATTCGAAAACCATCCAGGCCCACTGCCAGGGACGACCAAGCACAATAAAGACGCCGGCATACAACATACCTAACAACGCCGAAAAGACAACTGCAATGGGCAAGACCTTTACGGCAATCAGGACGCGTTCCGCGTCCAACGCTGCCTGCCAGCCAGCGACAGCAGATTTCTTGTTTGTGTCTTGTTTGTCCATAGTTATGCCTCTTTTTGCTCACAGGAACAAGGCCAATACTCTTCAGATAAGCCTTCGTTTCCTGCGCTCACGGCGGGTCACTGACCCGCCGGAGCCTCTGGGTTGAGGGAGGTGCCTCGGACATCCAACCGCACGATAGCTCGCGAGACGCCCAGAGCGCGGCCCAATTCCTCGGCCGCGGTCTGCAAGATGTCTTCGACACCTGCGCTGGCGCGGATTTGGGCCGTGATCTGGCCAACGGCCTGCTCCCGCCAGGCGCGTTGTTGGGTATCTCTAAAGAGCCGGGCACTCTCCAACACCTGGGCAATCTCGTAGGCGGCGGCCTCGGCCAAAACAATTTCGTCCTCCGTCCAGACGCGGCCTGGCTCTGTCTCTTGGAAGCCCAGCACGCCGATGGGCTGGCCGTACAGTTCGAGGGGCACAACCAAAGAAGCCGGCGTCTGGCCGTCCCCACCGCCACTCGTCACTATAGCCTCACCGACCCTGCTCACGCGATCCACCACTTCGACTGGGCCCAGTACAAGCTCCGGCAGCAGTTGGTCACCCAGAGGGGCGACGCCGGATCGGGTGTATTCGATGGTGCGGGCCTCCTGCTGGGTTGAGAAGGCCCGCCATGCCTGGCGAGTATACTGTGCCTGCACAGCCTGCATGTCCCGCAGGGACGCTTGTGACTCTTCAAAAAGGCGAGCGTTGTCCAGAGCAACGGCGATCTGGTCGGCCAGGGTGCCCAGCACAGCCACGTCTTCGTCGTCAAAGGCCGCTGCCTCTTCGCTCTGCACATCCAGCGCCCCGATGACCCGCCCCCGCACGGCCAGTGGCAGCGCCATCTCGGAGCGAGTGTGAGGCAGGTCGGGATTGACAAAGTGAACAGCGTCTGCGCCCACATCCAGGGCGATGCGCGGACGGCCGGTACCGGTCACGTAACCGACGATGCCCTGCTCGCCAACCCGCAAACGGTGGCCCCGGGCCAACATCCGCTGGCCGCCCGCGCTGTTGGCAGCCCGGAGAACGGCGTATCGCCCTATCTCGTCCAACATAAAGATACCGATGTGATAAAAGCCCACACGATCGGCAATGAGGCCCACGACTTCACTCAACAACTTGTCAGGCTCAAGCACCGACGTGACAGTGTGAGCCACCTGGGCCGAGGCCTCCAGACGCAGAGCGCGGCGGCGGCTTTGATCCACCGCGTCCTCCAGGTTGCGAGTGAGCTGTTCCAATTCGGCAGTGCGCTCTCGCAGGTCAGCCGTGCGCTCGGCCACGCGCCGCTCCAGGCCCAGGTAAAGCCCGCGCAATTCTGTTCTCATATGCTCTAGAGCGATTCCAAGCACTGCGCTTTCATCCGTGCCGCGGATCGGAACCGGAGAGTCCAGGTTACCTCGCCCAATCTCGCCAGCCACAGCGGTGAGCGCCCGGAGAGGCGCTGTGGCGTAACGAGCGAGCACAGCGACCATCACGACAGCGCCAATGAGGAACGCGAGGATCACAGAGGACATTGTCCTCTGTACAGATCCAAGCGAAGCTTGCAGGGGTGCCTGATCAAAGGCGATTTCCAATGTGCCAATCTGCTCTGAACCCACGCCAATGGGGCCATACAATACCAAATGGTCCCCGATCTCGCGCTGGACAACATTTCGTTGTGCGAGTGACTGAAGGGCCAGGTCACGACTGATCTGCTCCTCCGGAACCCATCCCTCTGTTGCCTCAGCGATTATCTGCCCGGTCGTATCTCGCACCGCAACGTAGACAATATTTGTCTCGCCAAGAAATTTGTCCACCATGCCACGCAAAGTTCTCACATCCAGATTGTAAAGAGGATTGAACAGCAGCCTGGCCGATACGGAAAGCATGGCTCGCCCGTTATCTGTCAGGCTCTGCTGGATTATCGTGTTTCCAACCTGTGTGCTGGCGACCAGCATCCCGCCGAAAACGAGCGCAAGAGCCAGCCCTATCATCAGGGGGCCGACGGTGGTGAGTTTGAGTCGTCTGCGCGTCATGGCAGTTTCTCCCTTTAGCATTTATCCCTCCACCAGATGCGATAAGTGCCCATATGCCGTTACCGCACGGGCGCAAATAGCTCTTGCAGCGCTGCCATCGTACCCTCCGGGCCTTGGGGGAGTGCATCGAACTGGCTGGTGCGCTCGAACGTTTCCAGGACAGCCTGTCCTTCTGGTGTCAGATGCAAGCCCAACAGCAGTTCGACGATCCACGCCCGCAATGCCTCGTCCATCTCCGGTCGAGCCAAAGCGATATGCCGGGGTACGGCGGGCGTTCGTGCCAGGACGGTGAGTTGGTTCCGTTCTTCAGCATC
>CAYVPU010000160.1:0-2410 GCA_964453885.1 uncultured Anaerolineae bacterium
GCAAAAATCGGACAAGATTTGGTTCGACGGCCAATTGGTGCCGTGGGATCAGGCGACGGTACACGTAGCTGCCCACGCCATCCAATACGGTTCCAGTGTCTTTGAGGGCATTCGTGCTTACGCACTGCCCGACGGCCCGGCCGTTTTCTGTTTGGAAGAACACCTCGACCGGCTCTGGGCCTCTTGCAAGATCTACCGGCTAGAGATTCCCTACACCCGCCAGGCGATCCGCCAGGCGATTCTGGACACTGTCCGGGTCAATAGGCACAGGGCCTGCTACATCCGACCGGTCATCTTGAGGGGTTGGGACACTTTTAGCCTGGATGGGCGGTCGTGTCCAACGCACGTGAGCATCATCACGCTAGAGATGGGCAAGTACCTGGGGCCGGATGCTTTGGAAAAAGGCGTGGACGTGGGAGTGAGTTCGTGGCAGCGGATGGCTCCCAACACCTATCCGGCGGCAGCCAAGATCGGCGGACAGTACATCAATTCGCAGTTCATCACCATGGAAGCCGTGGACCATGGCTACGTTGAAGGGATCGCTCTCGACGTCAGCGGCTACCTGAGCGAGGGAAGCGGTGAGAACCTTTTTGTGGTGCGGCGCGGGCGACTGTTCACCCCACCGCTGGCAAACTCGATCCTCGATGGGATCACCCGGCGATGTGTCATCACTCTGGCTGGCGAGATGGGCCTGGAGGTGCGCGAAGAGTCCATCCCCCGCGAGGTGCTCTATCTGGCCGACGAGGCATTTTTCTGCGGCACCGCCGTCGAGATCACCCCGATTTGCTCGGTGGATGGCATCGTGGTGGGCGATGGCCAGCGGGGGACGATTACGGCCCGGCTGACGACGGCGTTCTTTGACATAACAGAAGGCCGCGTGCCCGACCGCCATGGCTGGCTGACGCCGGTACATTGATGTGATGCGTGAAACGTAAAACGTGATGCGTGATCCGTGATGCGTGATGCTCTTTACCAACGCTCTCACCGGTGAGGGCGTGGGCGGATTGCGACAGGTGCTCAGCGGGCAGACGACGGTACTGGCTGGTTGAACCGGTCATCGTTCGCCAAAGGTCTCCTGAATCGTTCGCCGAAGGTCTCCTGACCGAGGCGCAGAGGGCTCGGTCAGGAGACCCTGTACCCTCTGTCCTTGGGCCAGAGGACCAAGGGCTTGGCCGCCCTACGTCCTTGGGCCGTAGGACCAAGGGTACAGGACAAGTGCCTTTGCCCATCACAGAGAAAACGCGCTATCACAGCTATACCAGGATCCACCGTTCGCTGCCGGCTTGATCGCCGTAGTTCGTCGCATACAACCATCGCCAGGTCCACTGCCAGGGCCTGGCGATGGTGTTATGTACCCATTGACAAATTGCCCATGTTGTGTTACCATCAAGTTACAATGCGCAGTGCTCAATTCATAATTCGTGATTCGTAACGTATCTTCGGACGGAGGCCTCGATTCTGGCCCAGCGGGCGTTGCAGGGGGCTTGGGGCATGGCAGCGGGTTAGACGGAGGGGCGTTGGGAGAGGCAAAGATGGAGGATGAAGAAAAAATCGTCAATGAGCCGGTAGGATTGCGCAAGCAGGCAAAGGAGGCGATTATGGGCGGGAGAGTATGGCGGCCCGTAGCCTGCGCGTTCGTTCTGCTCTGCATTTTGGTGTGGCTAGATGAAATCTTGGATATCCCTCACCTTTTATTAGGTGCGCCTTCGACTTCCATTAACTGGCGTGAGGCGGTGGGCGAGACGATCATGGTTGTTGCCGTTGGTATCTTTGTGGTATCAAGGCTTATTCGCGACGTCACCGGGCGGGTGCGGGCGGAGGGGAAAGTCTGGCAAAAGACGGAAGACCTGGTTCTGATCAATTCACTGAATAGCGCCGCCAACCGAGGCGACAGTCTGCAAGAGATCGTCCGCTTGTTGTCCGAAGAGACGAAAAAGATGCTCTCCAGCGATGGGGCAACAACATATCTCCTCAGCGAGGATAAAGACTACCTGGTCATGCAGAACCTCGTCCTCCCTCTGGAGATGATGGGCCGGATCGAGAGGCTGATCGGCATCAAGATACCGGCGATAAAACTGCCATTGAAAGCGGGGAGTCTGTATCTGGAAATGCTGCGAACGGGTAAACCGCTGCTCATCAACGATCCTGCCACCATCCAGCGTTTGACGACCGAGCTTGTCGAAACAGTCTCTCTACCCGGCAAATTGCGCAAGACGCTTCAAAAGGTCATGCCACGTATTCAAGTTCTGGGTATACAATCCGTAATAATCGTTCCCTTCGTTGCGGAGGGCGAGGCCATCGGCATGCTGGGTATTTACAGCAAAGAACCTTTTACGGAATCAGACCTGCATCGGCTGGAGATCATTTCAGGACAGTTGAACACCATCATCAAACGCAAGCAGGCGGAGGA
>CAYVPU010000160.1:2510-7601 GCA_964453885.1 uncultured Anaerolineae bacterium
TGGTCTGCCGGCAGGTCACCGGCCCCGAGAGCGAGATCGTGCGTGGCTGGCGCCTGCTGCCGAGCGAGGGGCTTGCCGGCTGGGTGGCTCGCCGTGGCAAGAGCCTGATCGTACCGGACGCGCAGGCCGACGAGCGCCACTTCAAGGGTGTGGATCAGCAAACCGGGCTGTCGCTCCGTTCCATCCTCAGCGTCCCCCTAAAGGTCAAGGATAACGTGATCGGCGTGCTCCAGGTGGTGGACGCAGAGGTAGACCGCTTCGGCACGACAGACCTGACGTTGCTGGAGCCGCTGGCCACGACTGCGGCCCTTGCTATCGAGAATGTGCGACTGTACGAACGGGCGCGACAGGATGCCGAGATCAAGTCTACGCTGCTACGCGAGATCAACCACCGCGTCAAGAACAATCTGTCGGCCATCATCGGCCTGCTCTACGCCGAGCGACGCCGTGTCGAGCTAAAGGGCCAGCCTGTTTACCGGGCCATAATGACAGACCTGGTCAGCCGGGTGCGGGGGCTGGCCACGGTACATAACCAGCTCTCGGCTTCTGGATGGTTGCCGTTACCCTTGAGTGAGCTGACCGCCCAGGTCATTCGATCTTCCTTACAGACGCTCCCACCCGATAAGCGCGTGTCCGTAGACGTACATCCATCCTCGGTCAGGGTGATGCCCGACCAGGCGCACAACCTGGCGCTGGTGATCAACGAACTGACTACCAACACCATCCGGCACGCTTTGCCAGGGCGCGACACAGCACACATCACCGTCCGTTTTACTCTCAAAGATGGTACGGTGCTGTTTGAGTTTCAAGACGATGGGCCGGGCTATCCAGAGGAAGCATTGAGGTTGGAGTCTTGCAACGTAGGGCTTGATCTGGTACAGAACGTTGTGCGCACAAATTTGCGAGGAGAACTGTCACTGCGCAACGATCGCGGCGCAGTGGCTGTCATCCGATTCAGGGCCGAGGCCGAAGCAGATAGGGAGAACAGCTAATGATCGACCACAAAGATGTGCGGGTAGTGATCGCCGAGGATGACTACCTGGTGGGCGAGATGATCAAGGGGATGTTGGAAGAGATAGGGTACAATGTCGTCGTCGTCGGGGAAGCAGCGGATGGCCTCCAGGCGGTCGAGTTGACGCAGTCCTTGCGACCCGACGTCGTCCTGATGGACCTTCGGATGCCTGGTATGGACGGTATTGAGGCCACGCGGTTGATTTCCGAACGTTGTCCCACGCCGGTGGTGGCGCTGACGGCCCACGAAACGCCGGCCACGGTCAGGCAAGCCAGCGCGGCCGGCGCGGGGACCTATCTGGTCAAACCGTCCAATGCGCGCGAGATAGAGCGGGCCATCGCCATCGCCCGGGCTCGTTTCGGCGACATGATGGAGCTGCGCAGCTACGCAGACCTGTTGGAGCAACGGGTGCAAGAGCGCACAGCCCATATCCAGGCCCAGAGCGCACGGCTGGAGGCGATCCTGCACGGCGTGGGCGACGCTATCGGCGTGATAGACTTGCAGATGCAGATTCGATACGTCAATGAGGCCTTTACTGCCCTCACCGGCTACGTGGCTGAAGAGGCAATTGGGCAGCCGGTGAACTTTTTGGTTGCGCAGAGGATGCCTGAGCACGACTGGCAGTCGCTTCAGATCGCCCTGACAGAGGGAGAGGCGTGGCAGGGAGAAGCGACTCTCCGGCGCAAGGACGGCCGCACCTACGAGGCGGTGGTGATCATTACCCCCGTGCGCGACGCCGAGGGTCATTTGGTGAGCCACGTTTCCATTCACCGCGACATCAGCCAGCGCAAAGAGTTAGAGCGGGCCCGGCGCCAGTTCATGACCAACGTTTCCCATCAACTGCGCACACCAGTGGCCAACATGAAGCTCTATGCCCAATTGATGCAGATGGGATGCCGTCCAGAAAAGATGGAGCACTATATTCAGGTATTGGTGGACCAGGCAGATCGGCTGGCTGCTTTGATAAAGGACGTGCTGGAGATGACCAGCCTGGTCAGCGGGCAGGCGGTGATGGCCTGGGAACTGGTCTCGCTACCCACCATCATCAGGGATGTCGTCACGCTCTACCAAAGCCAGGCTGAAGCGTCTGGCCTGACTCTGGCGGCCATGCCGGTACCCCCCGATTTGCCAACCGTGAAAGGCGACCAGGCCCGGCTGACCCAGGCGCTAGGCGAATTGGTGGAGAACGCGGTCATCTTTACCCCTGCTGGCGGGCAGGTGACGGTCAAAGTGAGGGCTGTTGAAAAGGAAGGGTATTGGTGGGTGACCATCGCCGTGAGCGATACCGGCCCTGGCATTTCGCTTGAAGAGCGGCAGCGTATTTTTGACCGTTTCTACCGGGGGAGCCTGGCCGAATCTGGGCACGTACCTGGCACCGGCCTGGGGTTGAGCATCGTGCAAGAGATCGTGCGTGCCCACGATGGGTGCATCGGGGTAGAGAGCCTTGTGGGGGAGGGTAGCACCTTTACGGTATGGCTGCCGGTGAGAGTTGTTTTTGGTGTGCGGTCAAGTGTGAAGGGAGAATTCAGGTCTTGACTATTGTGCGAGGAGGCAAACATGTCTGAGCTCTATCAACCTAAACCCGAACACAAATTCAGCTTTGGCCTGTGGACGGTGGGCAACGTCGGGCAGGACCCCTTTGGGCAGCCCGTGCGCGAACCGACGTCGCCGGTGGACCTGGTGTACCTGCTGGCCGAGGCCGGCGCATGGGGCGTCAACTTGCACGATAATGACCTGGTGCCCATTGACGCCACACTCCCTGAGCGGGACAGAATCGTGGCCGAGTTCAAAAAGGCCCTGGACGACACCGGCCTCGTCGTGCCGATGGCAACGACCAACCTCTTTGCCGATCCTGCGTTCCGGGACGGGGCTTTTACCAGCCATGACGCCCAGGTGCGTGCCTATGCCCTGCAGAAGACCATGAGGGCTATGGACCTGGGCGCAGAGCTGGGGGCCCAATTTTACGTCTTTTGGGGCGGGCGCGAGGGCACGGAAACCGACGCGGGCAAAGACCCGGTGAAAGCGCTCAAGTGGTTCCGTGAAGCGCTCAATTTCCTGGGCGAATACAACGTGGACCAGGGCTACGGCTACAAGTTTGCCCTCGAAGCCAAGCCCAACGAGCCACGCGGCGACATTTACCTGCCCACGACCGGCGCGATGCTGGCCTTCATCGAAACACTGGATCGCCCTGAAATGGTCGGCGTCAACCCCGAAGTGGCCCACGAACAGATGGCCGGCCTCAACTTTCTGCACGCGGTGGCCCAGGCCTGGGATGCGGGCAAACTCTTCCATATTGACCTGAACGACCAGAACGCGGCTCGCTACGACCAGGACTTGCGTTTTGGATCGCACAATATCAAGCTGGCCTTCTTCCTGGTCAAATTCCTGGAGGATGTTGGCTACAGTGGTCCGCGCCACTTTGATGCGCACGCCTACCGCACGGCCGACCTCGACGACGTAAAAGAGTTCGCCAGGGGCTGCATGTGTACCTACCTCATTCTGAAAGAAAAGGCAGAGCAGTTCAACGCGGACTCGGAGATCCAGGCGTTACTGGCCGAGATCAAGGCCGGCGATAGCTCAATGGCGCCATACCTGGGGCGCTATTCCACCGAAAAGGCCAGGGCACTCAAGGCCTACGCCTTTGACCGCGCAGCGCTGGGGGCACGAGGTCAACCTTACGAGAAACTCGATCAATTGGTAGTTGACTTGCTCCTGGGCGTGCGATAATTGCCAGAGGACGAAGGAATGTCACATCTCCTGGGAATTGACGTCTCTACGACAGGCGTAAAGGCGCTGCTGGTTGACGAAAACGGCAGCGTGGCCGGCGCGACCACGACGGCACTGTCGCTCTCGACACCCCAACCGCTGTGGAGCGAACAGAATCCGGCCGGCTGGTGGCAGGGTGCGGTCAACAGCGTTCGGCAGGCATTGAGATTGAGCGATGCCAGTCTCTCCGGCAACCAGGTCGTCGCGGTTGGCCTGACCGGGCAGATGCACGGCCTGACGCTCCTGGGCGGAGCCGGGGAGGTGCTGCGCCCGGCCATTCTATGGAATGACCAGCGTACCGGCCCCCAATGCGACGAAATCCGCGAGCGGCTGGGCAAAAGGCGTTTGATCGAGATCACGGGCAACGACGCCCTGACCGGTTTCACCGCGCCCAAAATCCTGTGGGTGCGGGAACATGAACCCGAGGTATTCACTCGGGTCAGACACGTCCTGCTGCCCAAGGATTACGTCCGTCTCAAGCTCACCGGCACTTACGCCACCGACCGGGCCGGCGCGGCGGGGACCCTCTTGCTTGATGTCAAGACGCGCGATTGGTCGGCCGAGGTCTTGCAGGCCCTGGAAATCCCCGCCGAATGGCTGCCCCCGACCCACGAAGGCCCGGAGGTCAGCGGATACATCTCGGCCGAGGCGGCCCGGGCGACAGGCCTCGAGGTTGGCACGCCGGTCGTAGGCGGTGGTGGCGACCAGGCTGCGCAAGCGGTGGGCGTGGGCGCTGTGGAGCCGGGGGTCGTAGCCCTCACTTTGGGCACTTCGGGAGTCGTGTTTGCCAGCACGAGCCAACCCTTCGTAGAACCGGAAGGGCGATTGCACGCTTTCTGCCATGCCGTGCCGGGCCGTTGGCACCTGATGGGTGTGATGCTCTCCGCCGCCGGCAGCCTGCGCTGGTATCGCGACACGCTGGCTCCCGCTGCCGGTTACGATGCGCTCCTGGCCCCGGCGGCTGAGGTGCCGCCGGGGGGTGAGGGCCTGCTGTTCCTGCCCTACCTCACCGGCGAGCGCACCCCCCACCCGGATCCGCTGGCCCGGGGCGCGTTTGTTGGCCTGACAGTGCGGCACACCCGCCCGCACCTGACCAGGGCCGTGCTGGAGGGCGTGGCCTTTGGCCTGCGCGACAGCTTTGAGTTGATCAGGTCGGTCGGACTGACGCACGTCAATCAAGTGCGCGTTTCCGGCGGCGGCGCCCAGAGCTCCTTGTGGCGGCAAATCCTGGCCGGCGTGCTGAACGTCGAGCTGGTCACCGTCAATACTACCGAGGGCGCAGCTTACGGCGCAGCCCTGCTGGCCGGTGTGGG
>CAYVPU010000161.1:0-7597 GCA_964453885.1 uncultured Anaerolineae bacterium
TTCTGTTGGCGAAAGGAGCTCCTTCTATGCCACGAGATCGCTTGCAACTCCAATTCCTGTCCGAAGAAGCGATTGACCGGATCGAGGAAACCGCTTACAGGTTGTTGGATGAGGTCGGCATAGCACTCCAGCATCCTACCGCTACAGAGATGCTGCATGGACGGGGATGCGGGATCGGAAAAGACCGTGTCTTTATCTCTCGTGATGTCGTGGGATGGGCGCTGGACAATGTCACCGCTCACACAGAGTTCTTTAACGCCGACGGATCACCTGGATTCGCCTTTGGTGATGGGCAGATTCGTTTCCACAACGGCGGTGGCCAGCCATTTATCCTTGACCTGGACACTGGAGAACGTCGCCCCGCACTCTTGAAGGATATCGCTGATGTTACCCGCGTGCTCGATGCACTGCCCAACGTAGACCAGATTACTCCCCTGTTTGGGCCACAGGATGTGCCGCCTGAACTCTTGTTTGTGGCATCCACTGAAATGATGCTGCGTTACACCCGAAAGTCTGTTTCGTCGGCCGCCATAGATAAACCTGAGCATGTCCCTTACGTAGTAGAGATGGCGGCTGCTTGCTGTGGGGGGATGGACACGTTCCGTAAGCATCCAACCATGTCTATCAGCGTCTCGCCGGTCAGCCCCTTGAAATTCACACAGGACGTCACTGCTTCGATTATGGCGGTAGCGGAAGCGGGGGTTCCGTTCCATTCGCTGCCGGCCCCGTCGTTGGGCGCCACTGGCCCCATCACCATGGCGGGGGCGCTGGCCCAACAGCACGCAGAGATTCTGGCCAGCTTTGTGATCACAGCCGCCGCCAGGCCCGGCACTCCCGTCGTGTACTGTTCGCGCATCAACTCTATTGATTTGCGGACGGCCGTATCGTCCTGGGGTGGGCCAGAGGTCGGCATGGCAGGGGCTTGCGCTGCCCAACTGGCGCATCGGTTGGGCCTGCCGTGTAACTCTTATGGTCTGTCCACCAGTGCGACCCAACTCGACTCGCAGTGTGCTTACGAGCGGCTGGCTAATGCGTTCACGCCAGCTCTGGCAGGCGTTGACATTCTGTCAGGCGTGGGAATGATGGGGGGACTCGCCGGCAGCCTGGAAATGGCCGTTATAGACGACGAGATAATCGGCCTCATGAAGCACATCATCGCTGGCTGTGAGGTGAGTGAAGAGACACTGGCCTTTGACGTGATGAAAGAGGTTATCTCAGGGGATGGGGTCTTTCTGGGAGAGCGGCATACGGTGCGGCAGATGCGAAAAGGTGCTATCTGGGTCCCCACAGTGGGGAAAGGTACGGGGGGTTCGATTGACGATGGGGGGGGCGGCGTGGTGGTCAGGGCCAATGCCAGAGTCAAGGAGATCCTGCAAACACATCACGTCGAGCCACTACCGGAGGACGTCAGCCGGCAACTGGACGAAATTTTGGCGCGGGCGCGCCGTGAATTGGCAGGAATGTAAATTTTTGTACGTGACTGCGAACCAGTCCAGCTTGTGCGGCAGTCAAGTCACAGAGCACCGCCGTCCGTCGGGGTTCGGGGGAGGGTGCAGCCTTACTACTTTACCTGGCGGCTTTACTTGGTATAAGTATGATTATACCTACTTTCAAACTCTTGTTAATTAAAGGGTAATCCGCGAAGAACAGAAACGCGTAATGCTCCCAGGGTGAACGAATTGACAAGATCCGGTTCCTCAACTACAATGACATCATTGAGCTAGCGCGCAGTACGCACAATTTACAGCAATGAGGCTGAACATGAACGATGAGAGGAACGAAATCACCCAACGCAAGAAGGAATGGGAAGGCACTACGCTGGAGAGGACTCTGAGCCGCTATCCCGAGCGCGGCGAGTCTTTCCACACTTCCTCCAACATTCCGGTACAGCGTCTCTATACGCCCGTTGACGTCAAAACCGATTACCTGCGCGCTCTCGGTTTTCCGGGAGAGTATCCCTTCACCCGAGGCGTGCAGCCCACCATGTACCGGGGTCGCTTCTGGACGATGCGCCAGTACGCCGGTTACGCCACTGCCGAGGAGACCAACGCTCGCTACAAATTCTTGCTGGCCCAGGGGCAGACTGGCCTCTCGGTAGCGTTTGACCTGCCGACGCAGATCGGCTACGACGCCGACGACCCGATCGCCGAGGGCGAAGTGGGCAAGGTGGGCGTCTCTATCTCTTCGCTGGAGGACATGGAGGGCCTCTTTGACAGCATCCCGCTGGACCAGGTGAGCACGTCCATGACCATCAACGCACCGGCGGCTGTGTTGATGGCCATGTACATTGCCGTGGCCAACAAGCAGGGCATCGCACCAGAAAAGCTGCGCGGCACGATCCAGAACGACATTCTCAAAGAGTATGTAGCCCGGGGGACGTATATCTTTCCGCCGCGACCCTCAATGCGCCTCATCACTGATACGTTTGCCTACGGCCGCGATCACGTGCCCCACTGGAATACCATCAGCATCAGCGGCTATCACATCCGCGAAGCTGGCGCGACGGCGGTGCAAGAGGTGGCTTTCACCCTGGTAAACGCGATCGCCTACGTGCAGGCGGCCATGGATGCTGGTCTGGCGGTGGATGATTTTGCACCCCGCCTGAGCTTCTTTTTTAACGCTCATAACCACCTGCTGGAAGAGGTGGCCAAGTTCCGGGCCGCGCGGCGGCTCTGGGCGCGGATCATGCGGGGGCGGTTCGGCACACAGAACCCCAGGTCTTGTCAGATGCGCTTTCACACCCAAACAGCGGGCTGTACCCTCACCGCCCAGCAGCCGGAGAACAATGTGGTGCGAGTCACGTTGCAGGCGCTGGCGGCGGTCCTGGGCGGCACGCAGAGCCTGCATACCAACGCCCGCGACGAGGCGTTGAGCCTGCCTACGCAGGAGTCTGTGCAGATTGCCCTGCGCACGCAGCAGATCATAGCTCACGAATCGGGCGTGGCCGACACGATTGATCCGCTGGCTGGCAGCTACTATGTCGAGCATCTCACCGATGAGATCGAGCGCCTGGCGCAGGCTTATATCGAAAGGATAGATGGCATGGGCGGCGCGCTGGCCGCCGTCGAGAGCGGTTACATGCAGCGTGAGATCCAAGAGAGTGCATATCGTTACCAGAAAGCCGTGGAACGAGGTGACGAGGTGATTGTCGGTGTCAATCGCTTTGCTGTGGACGAGGACCATCCACCCAGGCTGCTGCGTGTGGATCCGGCAGTGGGGCGACAACAGTCTGCCCGCCTGGCCGCACTCCGGGCACGCCGGGATAACGCCCGCGTCCAGGCGGCGCTGGCCGACCTGCGCGCCGCTGCTCAGGGCACCGACAACCTCTTCCCCCCTATCCTGATCGCCGTCGAGGCTTATGCCACCACCGGCGAGATCTGTGGCGTGCTGCGGGAGGAGTTTGGCGAGTATCAGCCCCGCGAAATGTAGATCTTCTTCCCCGCTCAAGAAGCGTCATCATCTGCCACCTCTGGAGGAAGGATTGCAGGCAACTTGATAGCCCCACCAGCCTGCTGCCGACAAGAAAGCAGCCATCCTGACTTGCGCGTCGAGGTTGGCCTCCGGTCTGTTTTGTGGTACAATACCTCCCTTCATTGGAAAACGAGGTGATCAGGGTGCACGAATCGCACGGACAGGCACTATTCGCCAACCTGGTCTTCAACGAAGAAGACGAACCCGTCGAGGTCGCTCACCTGGGAGGCAAGTCGCATTATGTCATCCTGGATGCTGGTTTCCGGCGACACGTAGAGGCATCGCACGTGGATCGCCAGGTCGTGGCCGTGATCCGCGAGCAGATCCTCTCGCAGCGGGAACTGGTGACCGAGGGCATTCTCCAAATGATGGGCCAGGACGACCTGTTTACCAAAGCCCTGGTAGACACTTCCATCGAACACCTGGGCGACCGGCTGTTTGAACAAGGCATCCCAGAGGAAGCACGTGCCTGGCTGGGCATGCTCGGCCTCAAGATAGTGGTGGACCACCACGGCGATGTGGTTCGCCTGGACTTGCCCACTCGGGAGATGCCGTTGGATGAGTAGGGGCAAGATCGGTGCGCATCTACCCCCTTCCTCATAAACTCTAACCTGACAGGAGACAACCGTTGAAGCACCATAAAACCTCCGGCCTGATCCTCATTGGCATCTTGATCATCGTCGGCGCAACAGCCTGGCTGCCACAAACCACCCCAGAAGGAGAATTCAACCTCGCCTTTTTCATCGCAGCGGGCATCTTTGTGTTGACCTTTGCCGCCATCAGCCTGCGCTGGATGCACGAAACGGCAGCCGCCCTGCTGGGCGCAGTGGCGGTGCTGCTGGTGCACTATGTGGGCGGCACATTCTCCCCCGCCCTGCGCATCGTTGGCTTTGATGAAGCCATGTCCTTTGTGGACTGGAACGTCATCTTTCTCATCCTGGGAATGATGATCTTTATGTCCATGTTCAGCGAGACCGGCGTCTTTCGATGGCTCGCCCTCCGCGCGTTTCGCCTGACGCGAGGCAACGCCTGGTTGCTGGGCATGGTCCTGATCTTGCTAACCGGCCTGACCTCAGCTTTCCTCAATGACGTGACAGCCATCCTCCTCCTGGTGCCCCTGTCGATCCAAATCGCCCAGACGGTAGGTGTCCATCCCTTTACCTACGTGATCCCCGAAGTACTGGCCTCCAACGTCGGCGGCGCGGCAACCATCATCGGCGACCCGCCCAGCACCATCGTCGGCTCACATATGGGGCTGGGTTTTGTCGAATACCTGGTCAACATGGCACCGATCGCCATCCTGTGCATGATCGTCCCCCTGGGGATAACGAGCTGGCTCTATCGGCGGGAGTTTGCCAGCGCTAGAGAGCGACTCTCGCCAGTCCTGGTAGCCCAACTGGAGACAAGCGCCCACATCACCGACCCTGCTCTGCTGCGTAAAGCCGGACTGGTGGGCCTCGTGACCCTGATTCTCTTCTTCGTCGGAGACCTCTTTGGACTGCCACCCAGCGTCATCGCCCTGACCGGCGCCGCGCTACTGATCGCCTGGGTGCAGCCCGACATGCACCGCATGATGCGCGAGGTGGACTGGACGACACTGGTTTTCTTTATCGGTATCTTTATCCTCGTGGGCGGCCTGGAAGCGACGGGCGTCATCGCCTGGATGGCCGGAATCATCAGCGACTTGGCCGGCAACAACCTGACGCTGGCAACCATCCTCATGGTCTGGGTGCCGGGCATCGCCTCGGCCATCGTGGCCAACATCCCCTTTACCGTTGCCGCCCTGCCCATCGCCGACTTGCTCAGTGCCACGATTCCCGGTGCGGGGAACCAGGTCCTCTACTGGGCACTCATCCTGGGCGCCGACATGGGCGGCAATGCCACCTACCTCGGCTCTGCACCCAATATCGTGGCCCTCGGCCTGCTGGCCCAGGCCGACTATGACTTGAGCTTTGGCCGTTTTATGCGAGACGGCGTGCCGGTGACCATAGCCACGCTGCTGCTAGCGACCATCTGGTTGCTGATTCGCTACTAAGGAGAAAATGACATGGGCAAAATTCTGTGTGCTATCCGAGGGGGCAAAGCCAGCATCCAGACGCAGGACGCAGCTATCGCCCTGGCCAAAGAACGGAGAGATGAACTGGCCTTCCTCTACATAGCCGACACCAGCTTTTTGAACAAGACCGCCGCGCCGCTGGTGGTGGACGTAGAAGCCGAGTTGGTGCGGATGGGCGAATTCCAATTGGCCATGGCCCAGGAGCGAGCAGCAGCCCAGGACATGACGGCCCAGGTCATCGTGCGCCGAGGGCGCTTGCGGGCGGAACTGATCGCCGCAGCCAGAGAGTTGGAAGCAACCTGTATCGTCCTGGGTCGTCCCATTGGCAAAACGGCTGTCTTTGATCAATCCGCCCTCGAAGCCCTTGCAACCGAACTGCAAGCAGAAACAGGCTCCGAGGTTTGGATAGTGGAAGGAGGCTAAATCTATGATAGACCTGAATCGGGAGAGACACATTGTGACGCGGAGGTGCAAAATACCCAGGATTCAGAAACCATGCCCGTCTCCCAAAAGCCAGCGATGGCTCCTGCTCGCCCTCCTGCTATTAGGGGTCGCCCTGGTGCTGTGGGGCCAGGAACCGCTGCCGGTCGCCCGGGCTAAAGGGCCGGTTAGCCTATCGGGCCGGCTGCTCGACTCGCAGGGCGAATCGGTGCGCGGCGCCGAGGTGATCGTCCGCGAGGGGCACGGCAGCAGACCCATCGCCATCGCCGAAAGCCAGCACAACGGCACCTTTATCCTCGACCTGCCCGCCCGTCAATTTTCCTTTCAAATGGTCGTCGAGATAGAGCGCCCCCATTTTCAGTCTTTGGAGGTAGAACTAGAGACGAAAGACGTGACGCGCCTCAACGCCGGCGAATCGCTGCGCCTGCCAGATGTCGAACTGGCCCGGCACCGCACGCCTGGCTTTTGGGTGGCCACACTGGTATTTGCTGCCATCCTGGCGCTCATTGCCCTGGAAAAGCTACACAACACCATGGCCGCAATGTTGGGCGCAGCAGTAGTGTTGGGCACCAGCTTTGTGGGCGGCGCGGTCAACCCTAACCTGTTCATCTTTAACTTTGAGCAGGCCCTCGAATACGTGCACTTTGACGTGATCTTTTTGGTGACGGGCATGATGATCGTCGTCGGCGTCATCGAGGAGACGGGCATCTTTCAGTGGCTGGCCTACCAGGCCTACCGCCTCTCTGCTGGACGAGCCTGGCTGCTGGTGATCATCCTGATGGTCATTACCGCTGTGGCCTCGGCGCTGCTGGACAACGTGACCACCATGTTGCTCATGACGCCCATAACTATCCAGATCGCGCTTTCGGTGGGCATCAACCCCTTATCGCTGCTGCTGCCAGAAGTGCTGGCCTCCAACGTAGGCGGCATCAGCACACTCATAGGCACGCCGACCAACATCCTCATCGGCTCCTATGCCCGCCTCACCTTCAACGACTTTGTCCGCAACCTGACGCCCGGCGTGCTGATGGCCATGGTCGTATTGATCGCCTACGTCCTCGTCTACTATCGCAAGCAACTGTTCACCCAGGGCAGCGGACTGTCGGAAGCGCTTCTGGAACGACTGAAAGAAAACGGGCGCATCACCCAGCCACAAAAACTCGCCAAGTCTGGCATCGTGTTTGTCGTGATGCTGGTGTTTTTTATCATTGGCGAGCGCATTCACCTCGTGCCGGCAGTGACGGCTATCATCGGCGCGGTGGCCATGCTCCTCTGGGTTGCACCAGACGTCGAGGATATGTTAAAGGTAGTGGACTGGACGACGCTGATGTTCTTTATCGCTCTGTTCATCCTCGTCGGCGCTATCCAGGAAGTGGGTCTCATCAGCGTCATCGCCGCCGGCATTGGGCAGGCGGTGGGCGACAACCTGGACGCCACCATCCTGGTCGTGTCCTGGTCGGCCGGCTTCTTGTCCGGCATTGTGGACAACATCCCCTTCGCCGCAGCCATGCTGCCCGTGGTGGGCTTTCTTACCGGCACCGTGCCGGGGGCAGCGAACCAGGCGCTCTACTACAGCCTGTCCATCGGGGCGGCCATGGGGGGCAACAGCACGCTCATTGGCGCTTCGGC
>CAYVPU010000162.1:0-7461 GCA_964453885.1 uncultured Anaerolineae bacterium
CAATGATGGAGCTGTTGCCCTGGGCGATGTTGGCGAACGGCCCGCAGTGGACAAAGGCCGGGCTGCCCATCAAGGTCTGCATCATGTTGGGCATGATCGCCTCCTTGAGCAGCACGGTCATTGCCCCGGCGACGTTCAGATCCTCGGCGGTGATCGGCTCCACGGGCCGGGGGTAACGCAGTCCCCCCTTTGCGCTGGTGCCAATGATGATGCGGCCCATGCGCTCGCGCAGGTCGGCCAGATTGTTGCACAGAGCCAGAGCAGCCATGATCTCGGAAGCCACGGTGATGTCGTACCCCGTCTGGCGCGTAGGGCCGTCGTTGGCTGTGCCCAGACCGATGGTGATGTTGCGCAGCGCCGCGTCGGACACGTCTACCACCCGCCGCCACTGGATAGAGTAGGGGTCAATGTTCAGACGGAACATCCGCTCTTTGTCTTCATCGCTCAAGTCGGAGGGCTTTTCGGACTCAATGCCTAGTTTCCCCAGGCGCTTGCGCATGGAGGGCGTGTATTCGTCGTCCGGGCAGAGGGCCTTGGCCAGGTAGTTGGTGCTCCAGCGGGCTTCCTTCGCCAGCCGGTTGTCAATGGCGGCCGCCAGCAGGTTGTGAGCCGCGCCCACAGCGTGGATGTCACCGGTCAGGTGCAGGTTAAAGTCCTCCATCGGCACGATCTGGCTGTAGCCGCCGCCGGCCGCGCCACCCTTGATGCCAAAGGTCGGCCCCTGCGAGGGTTGGCGGATGCAGGTCAAGACCTTCTCGCCCAGGTAGGCTAACCCCTGGCTGACGCCAATGGTGGTGACGGTCTTGCCCTCGCCCAGGGGCGTGGGGGTGATGGCCGTCACGTCAATGTACTTGCCGTTGGGCTGGTCGGCCAGCCGTTCCAGCACGTCCAGGTGGACTTTGGCTTTGTACTTGCCGTGAAAGTCCAGGTCGTCCTCCGTCAGGCCGACATCTCTGGCAACCTCGATGATGGGACGCAGGGTGGCGGCCTGCGCGATCTCGATGTCGCTAGGCACTTTGTCTTTGACTTTGACGATCATTTTGGTCATTCTAATTCCTCCTTGATTTTAGATGAGTAAGGCGACTTTTGCTTGTTAATCCCCTTCGATCTGTCGCCGTGCTGCTTCCAGCACATTGAACATAAGCATAACGTTGGTCATGGCGCCGGTGCCGCCGGGGACAGGGGTAATCATGCCAGCGACCTCTTTTGCCGCTTCAAAGTCGACGTCGCCACCCAGCATGTTACCTTCGTCGTCAAAGTTGAAGCCAAAGTCGATGACGACGGCACCTGGTTTGATCATGTCGGCGGTAATGATTTTAGCCCGACCCACCGCAGCGCAAAGGATGTCGGCGCTGCGGCAGACCTCGGCCAAATCGGCGGTGCGTGAGTGGGCGACCGTGACGGTGGCGTTCTCCCGCAACAAGAGCAGTGCCATGGGCTTGCCCACGATGTTGGAGCGGCCCACGACAACGGCACGTTTGCCGCTAATCTCCATGTCGTATCGCTTGAGGATTTCCAGCCCGCCAGCGGGGGTGGCGGGGACGAAATAACCCAGTACACCGAGGGGGCGACCTACCGGGGCTACCTGCGCCAGCCGGCCGGCGTTCGTTGCGTGGACGCCGTCTACGTCTTTCTCCGGGGCCAGGGCCTCCTTGATGGGTGCTTCGTCAATGCCCTTGGGCAGGGGTTCCTGCACCATGATGCCGTGAACACCACTATCGGCGCTGAGGTGGCACACCAGTTCGACGACGGCATTCTGGCTGGTTGTCTCTGGTAGCACATGAAGGCTAAAGCCCATGCCTCGTTTCTCGGCAGTGCGGCGAATCATGTTGGCATAGCTCACCGAAGCAGGGTCTTCACCGGCGCGCACGACGGCGATGGTGGGCGTCACACTGTGTTTGTCTTTGAATCTGACCACGGCCTCGTCAATTTCGGCGCGCATGGTCTTGGCAAGTTCTCGACCATTGAGAATAGTAGCGGTCATAAGCTGCCTCCTTGCAACATTGATTTGGGACGACGATACCCCTAGAGTTTTTCTACCACGTAATCGTATACCTGATCGCGCACAGTGGGTTTGCCTTCCAACAGGGCGTCCAGTTGACTCTGTTTCTCAGCATGGAAGCTTTGATCCTTGATCCAGCCCAGATTGATGAGGATATTGAGCGCGGCGCTGCGGAGACCGGCTTCAGCCATCAGGATAGCCACACCAGCGTCTGAAACGGCGTTCTTGTTTCCCTTTTCGGCGGCCGGCTGGCAGAGGACGATGACCTCGACGCACGCCTCTGCGATCTGCAAAGGCACTTCGGTGGCCCTTTTTAGCGCCTTTTGCATGGTCTCGGCGCGAGTGGCTTTTTCTTCTTCAGTGGCGCGAGGCATCTTCATGGCCTGGGAGACCGCTGTGTACGCTTGGACGTCCGCCTGGAGCAAATCCACCAGTTTGTGACGCAGGGCTTCGGATTCTTGCAGAATGGCTTTGATGTCTTGCTCCACATCGGCGTATTTCTTTTTGCCGATAGTCAGGTTGCAGACCATGCTCACCAGGGCTGCTCCTAGTGCGCCGCTGAGCGCGGCGACACTGCCCCCCCCCGGCGCGGGCGCAGAACTGGATAGTTCGTCAAGAAACTGAGATACGGCTTTGTCTATCAGTTGTTCCGTCATGCTTTCCTCCTTTTACTCGTTACTTATTACTCGTTACTTATTACTCGTCACTCATTGCCTTGACAATATCACATTTGGTTCGTAGTTACGCACGAAGCGTAGCGGAGTGCGGTCTACCTATGACTATTGGAAGAACTTTCGAGATCTGTTTGAGAGTCATATCGCCAAAGAGTCTCACTTTCGAAGCGGGTAAGGTTGATCAGACCGACCACGGGGGTTCGGACCAGGAGGACTTTTGACAATCGTTGTGAGGCGAAAACGGCTGTCTGGGAACAGCCTGGTGTTTTGCGACATGCGCTGGAGTGGCTGCCACATGGGAGGGGAGGCGCTGTCGAGGGAAATTGTGGCAGAGACGACCCGCCGGCAAAGGTTCTGCCAGCCAAAGACACGCGAAAGGGGAGCCGCCAAGACTGAAGCAGAACAAGCGGCAGACTGGGACACATTCTCCTCCGGAAAAAGGAATCAATGCAGCGACAGCCACGACTGCTGGGGGACATGGATCTGGGGGAGCGGTGTGTCAGTCGCCTTTGACCGATTGACCAATGGGCATAATGGTGGTGCTGTAAAAGCCGTTCCGATGCACCTGTCCATTACGCAAGGCGTGCCAATTATATCATGAATCAAAAAGCGGTGCAAGTGATTGATGATTGCAGGTTTACGGTGTACAAGCATGACCCGGAGAATCCTGGTCGAAAAGCCTGAGATCGGCTCACTCCTGGGAGGGTGCACCTGGAAAGTCTGCCTGCACCTCGAGAATGTGAGCGCAAGAGGGCATTTGACGAGATGTTTGGTTCGTGTTATATTTCTTGGACAATTGTCACGGACATTTGCTCACAGCCGGGTCGCACGGCCAAATAGAATGGATCGAAATAGATGAACCATCCGTTACCCCCCCATCTTCCCGTAGACATAGCTGTCCTGGCCGAGCCGATCGGCTGCTGCGTGCAGGCCGTGGATGCCTGCCACGTGGCCGCCGGCGATTCGGTGCTGGTAGTGGGTGACGGCTCTATGGGGCTGATGAACGCCGCCGTCTATAGGACGTTGTTCTCTCTCTGGCGGAATCTCTATCCGGCTTTGCAATCCACTTTCTCACACCTGAGCCAGATGGCAGAGTTAGATAGGTCGGATTGGGAATCCGGCCGAGATGGCGGGATGCCGTCGCGTCCTATTCGACCGGGAGACAGAAAGGTGTCGCCATGAGCGCCCGTGAAGAGTTACGTCTGATCCTTCACGCAGCCCGGCTGTATTACAAAGACAGCCTGACGCAACAACAGGTGGCCCAAGAACTGGGCGTTTCCCGGCCCACCGTCTCCCGGCTGCTGACACAGGCGCGTAAGGAAGGGATCGTCCGGATCACGGTGGTGGATACCTTTGCCACTTTTGAGGAATTGGAGACCAGCCTGACAAGCGCTTTTCACCTGCGGCAGGCGGTGGTGGTGGCTGGCGCAGGCGTGAGCGGCGAACTGCTCCGGAGACGCCTTGGTCTCGCAACGGCCGAGTACCTGCGTTCCGCGCTCAACGACGGTGACCTGGTGGGCATGGGTTGGGGGCGCACTCTGCAAGCCGTCGTCGAGGCATTAGACACCGAGCGGCAGGTCGATATCCAGGTCTTTCCCTTGCTCGGTGGGCTGGGGCAGCTCTCTCCCTCATTTCAGGTGAACCATCTGGCCCGGAGGTTGGCCGAGGCCTTTGGCGGCAATTGGTTGGCTCTCTATGCACCGGCCTTTGTCAGCGACCCGTCAACCTGTCAGGCATTGTTCCAGGTGGCCGACGTGGAGGCGGTACTACAGAGCTGGCCCCAACTTGACGTGGTTATGGTAGGCATCGGCCACTTTGCCTTGCAGCGCCAGTCTTCCATGTTCTTTGCCGATTACATGGATGACGCTCTTTTTCTGGAATTGGAACAGCGCGGGGCAGTAGGCGATCTCTGCGGACGGTTCTTTGATGCCCATGGACAACAGTGCCTCGTCGAATCCGGCGTTGTCGGCATCTCCCTGGAGCAATTGAAGGCGCTGGGTCACGTGGTCGGTGTCGCCGGGGGCGAGGAAAAGGTCGCCGCCATCCTGGGAGCGCTGCGAGGAGAGTACTTGAACGTGCTGGTGACGGACACGGTCACGGCCCGGGCCGTGCTGGAAGCGCAAGAAACCAATGACTAGACAGCGAGGACACAAGAGATGACATGTGATGTAATCTCGGATCGCGCCAGTGCAGAGCGCTTTCAGGAGGCAGAATCAACCGGCGCCGATGTGCTTATGACATCCTGCCCGGCCTGCCTGATGCAGTTCCAGCAGATTGCGCAGCCGCCGGCTGAAAGTGATGGACATTACCCAGCTCATCTGGGAGCAACTAGATTTGCCGGGGACATAAACCAGCCATGAAAATTCTAGGCATCAAGGGCAGTCCGCGCAAACGAGCAAACTCGACGGCGCTTCTTAAACAGCTTTTGAGCGGCGCCGCGTCCGAGGGAGCCGAAATGCAGATCATCACCCCGTGGGATTTGGAAATTTCGCCGTGCACCGCCTGCGATGGCTGTTTCAAGACCGGGCGCTGCACGGTCAAAGACGATTTTCAATTTGTGTACAATCAAATTCTAGATTGCGACGTCCTGGTGTTGGCCACACCGGTCTACTTTGGCGCGGTGAGCGCGCAGATCAAACCGCTGATTGATCGCTGCCAGTGCTTTTGGGCCATGCGCTACAAACTCCAGGCGCCCATGCCGCCAGGGCCGACCGGCAGTCGGCGACAAGGAGTGCTCATTGCCACGGCGGGCCAGGACCGTGCGGTCATGTTCGATGGCCCACGGGTGACATTTGAGTTTCTTATGCGCTCGCTGCAAGGCGAGGTGTACGCCAAGCTTCTGCACGGCGGTTTCGATGAACAAGACGCCATTCGAAAAAACACCCTGGCCATGGAACGGGCCTACGAAACCGGACGACGGCTAGCACTGGGTCAGCCGGTACAAGGTGAATAAAACCCCACAGCATTGCTGGGCGACGTTCTGGACCAAAAACTAAAGCTGTAGAGAGGCGACCTGTATGACCGTTGATCAGTCAGTCCTCCAAAAAGCAAAAACCCTGTCGCCGTTACTCGTCGAGATTCGCCGCCAGATTCACCGCCATCCAGAACTTGGATTTGAGGAACTCTAGACCTCCAAGCTGGTGTGCGCCACTCTTGACCGTCTCGGCATTTTCTACCGCTCCGGGGTGGCCCGCACCGGCGTGATCGCTGAGATTGGCCAGGGCAAGGCGGTGGTCGTGCGCGGCGGCGACAAACCCCGTCTGCCCACCGATTTTCGCGCCAAGTTCAACAGGCGGTCAAACAGGGAATCGTCTCAGAGCTGATGGAAGCAGATAACGAAACCTACAAGCCCGATCTAGTGGCTTTCAGTGAGCATTACTGCGCCCTCTCCGATGCGCTGGGCGTCTGCAAGTTCACCACCGCCGAAACCTATGCTCTCTTTCCTGATGACCTGGCGGTGGGCTTGAGCGCGCTGTGGGGGCGGGAGGTCAGCGGTGAGGAACTGCTGACAGCAGGGGAACGCATCGTCAACCTGGAACGGCTATACAACACACGGCTGGGCCTCTCGCGGGCCGATGACCGGCTGCCGTCTCGCTTTACTGCCGAGCCGCTGGCGGTCTATGCCTTCACCCGCGACGAGGCCACGGGAGAGGTGCGCCGCTCAACGGAGCCGGTGCACACCGGCACACTGCACGATTTCGAGGCCATGTTGAGCCGCTACTATCGTCTGCGGGGCTGGGACGAGAACGGCGTCCCTACCCCGGAGACGCTGCGGAGATTGGAGTTGGACGAATGGACATCGTAATCCGCAACGGTACACTGATCACACCCAGCAGCGTTTTTCCGGCTGACGTGGGCATCATCAGAGAGCGCATTGTTGCCCTGGGCGAAGGGCTGCACGGCGCGGTCGAACTCGATGCCACCGGTTGTTATGTCCTCCCTGGCGCAATAGACCCTCACGTCCACCTGCAGATGCCGGTGGGCAACTATGTCAGCGCCGATGACTTTATCAGTGGCACGGTGGCTGCCGCCATCGGGGGCACGACGACGGTGATTGATTTTGTCGAGCCGGAGCCAGAGGAGCCGCTGTTGAGCGCGCTGGAAAAGCGCCGCGCCGAGGCCGACGACCGCGTGGCGGTGGACTATGGCTTGCACATGACGGTTCCCACATGGCACGCCGCCCACCAGTTGGGCCAAGGTCTCCCGACCGAGCCCCTGGACGCGCTGTCGGATGTCGTGGCCGCGGGCGTGCCCAGTTTCAAGCACTACCAGGCCTACGAGGGCCTTCACCTCGACGACGTTCAACTCTACACGGCTTTCAGAGCCGTGGCTGCGGTCGGTGGCCTGCCTATCATCCACAGCGAAAACGGCCCCCTCTGTGAGCGGTTGCGGGCCGAGGCACTGGCGGCAGGCCACACGACGCCCCGCTACCACGCCCTCACCCGCCCGACCCGACAGGAAGCAGAGGCGGTGGGCCGCGCTATAGACATCGCCGCGCTGGCTGGCAGTCCCCTGTACGTCGTGCACGTCTCCTGCGTTGAGGCTGCCGACCGCATCGCCGCCGCCCGGTCGCGGGGCGAGCCGGTGTACGGCGAGACCTGTCCGCAATACCTGGCCCTGACCGCCGCCGCCCTCGACGGGCCGCACGGGGAGCGATTCGTCTGCGCGCCTCCGCTGCGCAGCCAGGCTAACCAGTCGGCACTGTGGCGCGTGCTGGCCCAGCGCGGCCTGGACGTATTGGCCACCGACCATTGCCCTTTCACTGCCGACGAAAAGGCCGGTCAT
>CAYVPU010000163.1:0-7359 GCA_964453885.1 uncultured Anaerolineae bacterium
GCAGGGTGCCATCTTGCGCCACAAGAACAGAACAGGGCCACCCAGACCGGCAACGTTCCTGAATGGCCCTGTTGTACAGGCAGATGGAAGAGTAGCCGCGCTTTCCATAGCGCGCTGGAGCTGCGAGGTACGGAAACCTCGGCAACCTTGTCCGTCTCTGGCAAGCCAGGGCGTCCGCACTTTTATCCGATCTGTTGCCCGGATGCGGGATCCAGTCTCAAATCGCCCATGCGGAGACTGCCGACCCCATCCAGACTGGACAGGGGCGTCCGCACCGACAGTGTTCTCTGGGCAGGATCGATACGCTCAACCACGCCCAGGTCCACGACAAAGCCGGCCTCGTCCTGAAAGGCCAGCAGCCGGCCCCGGGTCGTCCCTCCCAGGCCGACGACCGGCAACCGGCTCAGTGGCACGGACAGCAGGCCCGCATCAGCAAAGTAGCGCCGGAATTTCTCTTCACGGTGGGCAATGCGCTTCTCACGGCTTTTCCACCGCACCTCTCGTGCGACGGCGAGTTCGCGCAGGCGCAAGTCTTTGCGGCGGCGCAGGGGCCAGAGGATGTGCTCCAGTTCTGCGCCCCGAGCCAGGGCAAAGAGGGTCGTTGGCTGCAACAGTTCGATCTTCCACTGCTTCAGCGCCCCGCCCCCCACGGCTGGATCGATCATGCCGGTGGTATCCATCAGGATCACCTCGGTCCCCCGGCTGCGCGCCCAGGTCTGCAACTTGTGCGCGCCCACGACTACGGGCAGCATGTGCCCCCGAGGAGAAACCGCCCCGACAAAAAAGACGGTCCGAGGGCCGACCGGCGGGAAGGTCGGCGTGGCGCCTTTGCCGCTCAATGCAGCGGTCATGGTGGTCGGCAGGCCCAGCGTGCTCTGCCCCACGTCGCCATCCAGATAGGCCACCTGGCGGCCCAGGTGGCATAGCTCCAGGAACAGGTAACGGGCAAAGGTGGTCTTGCCCGAGTCTGTGTCGCCCAGGATCACGAGTGTTCCCTGAAGACTGGCAAGGTCGAGACGCCGCCAAGCCGGAGGGATAGAGAGGTCTGCCATGGTTGTATTGTACCAGAAAGCGCAAGAGGGTGCAACCCGTTCTCCTTTGACAGACCGGTAGACCTGTGCTATAACAGGCCCGCCAGTCTAACTGGTCAGATGGGAGGAATGATGCCTTACGAATACCTGGATCACAAAGCGGACATCGGCCTGCGGGGTATCGGCGCCACGTTAGAGGAGGCCCTGGCCGAAGGAGCCAGGGCCATGCTCCACGTCATGGTGAACCCCGAAACGGTGGCCACGACGACCGAGATCCCCGTGTGTTGCCGGGCCAGCGACCTGGAATCGCTGTTCGTGGCGCTGCTTAACGAACTCCTCTACCTGCGAGAGGTGGAAGCCACGACGTTGGTAGATTTTCGCGTCACGCAGTTGGAACAAACCAGTGACGGATGGATGCTGGAAGGGATCGCTGCTGGCGAGCCGTTGGACGCCGACGTACACGAGTTCCTCACCGAGGTCAAGGCCGCGACCTACTTTGGGCTCAAGGTCTACACTGAGGGCGATCGGCACGTGGTTCAATGTGTCGTAGACGTATAGGTTGACGGCAGATTGAATTCGTGCTACAATCCGGGGGTGAAAAGCCAAGTTGATTCCCGTTGCCGCTTTCGTCTGAAAACGGCGGCTGCCGATCCTGGCAAATGCTTCAAGGAAGTCCCTCAATGTCAAAAGCCGACCCGGCTCCCCACAATGACCAGGGGAGAGAAGAGTCGGCGCTTTGATCTGGAAAGGAGGTGGGACAGTGGGCAAGAGCATCAAGGTGACAGACCAGATGGTGCTGACGCAAGTTGAGCCTTATGTGTGGCACATCCCGCCCTACGGCGACATGCGCGTGCCAGGCCGCATTTATGGCGATCAGGATATAATAGACCACCTGGTGGATGACGTGAAGAAAGGCAAGTCGTGGAACGCCCTGGTACAGATCGTCAACGTCGCCGCGTTGCCGGGCATTCAGCGGGCCTCGATGGCCATGGCCGACGTTCACCCCGGCTACGGCTTCCCCATCGGCGGTGTGGGCGCGTTCGACCTGGACGAGGGCGTCGTCAGCGTGGCAGGCGTGGGCTATGACATTAACTGCGGCGTCCGCACGCTGCGCACGGAACTCACCCGCAAAGAGATCGAGCCCCAGAAAGAAGCGCTGGCCAATGTCCTCTACCAGACGGTGCCGGCCGGTCTCGGCTCTACCGGTGACATCCGACTGTCTCTGAAAGAGATTGACAAGGTGCTCGTCCAGGGTGCAGAGTTTGTGGTCAGGCGGGGCTATGGCATTGACGACGACCTCGACTACATCGAGGAACGAGGCCGCATTGCCGGGGCGAACCCGGCGGTGGTGAGCGACAAGGCCAAAAAGCGTCAGTTCAAGCAGGTGGGTACCCTCGGCTCTGGCAATCACTACCTGGAGGTACAGTGGGTGGAGGAGATATACGACGAGCGAGCGGCCGCTGTGTATGGCCTCTTTCCCGATCAGATCCTGATCAGCATCCACTCCGGCAGCCGGGCGCTGGGCCATCAGATCGGCAACGATTACCTGCCCAAGCTGGAGCGGGCCAGCCGCAAGTACGGCATCCCCATCCGCGAGCGAGAACTGGTCTGTGCGCCGGTCAACAGCCCGGAGGGGCAGGAATATCTAAGCGCGGTGAACTGCGGCATCAATTGCGCCTTTGCCAACCGGCAGGCGCTGGCGCACCTGGCCCGCAGTGGCTTTCAGAAGGTGCTGGGCGTGCGACCCGACCGCATCCTCACGCTCTACGAAGTGGCTCACAACACCGCCAAAATAGAGACGCACGATGTGGACGGCGTGACCAAAAAGCTGGTCGTCCATCGGAAAGGTGCGACACGCGCCTTTGGACCGGGGCGGCCAGAGCTACCGAAAGCTTACCGCGAGCTGGGCCAGCCGGTGCTTGTCGGCGGCACCATGGGCACCTGCTCGTACATCCTCCACGGCACGGAACTGGCTATGCAGGACACCTTTGGCAGTGCGCTCCACGGCGCGGGACGAATGCTCTCGCGCCGGCAGGCCAAGAAGAGGTATTGGGGCAGCGATGTGATTAAACAATTGGCGGAACAGGGCATCGTCATCCGCGCCCACTCCAAGTCCGGCGTGGCCGAGGAAGCGCCAGGGGCGTACAAGGATGTGGATCAAGTGGTGGACGTGATGCACAATGCCGGGATCATCCGCAAGGTGGTGCGCGTGCGTCCTCTCATCTGCGTCAAGGGATGAGGCGTGAGGCTCTGTATGAACAGCAAAAAGGCATGGCTCACAGGAGCCATGCCCCTTAATTTTACAGTAAAACGAAATCAGTTGCTTGGCAAGTAGATGATTGGATTTCGCCTTATCCCGTTCTGGCGGATTTCAAAGTGCAAGTGAGGGCCGGTAGCGTTGCCGGTGCCGCCCATGTATCCGATGAGCGTACCTTTGGAGACAGAGTTCCCTTCTGCCACCAGAATGACGTGCAGGTGCGCGTAGAGCGTCTGGAAGCCATTGCCGTGGTCAATCAGGATCGTATTGCCATAGCCGACGTCGCTCCAGCCAGTCTTAGCCACGTAGCCAGAGTCCGAGGTATAAATGGGTGTGCCGCTGACATTGCCAATGTCAATAGCATGATGATCCGGGTAGCAGTTGAAACCACAGGTGATGCGCCCACTCGTCGGCCAGCCAAAGACACCGGTTCCCCGCGAGGCGTTCTCTGGTATCGGCCCGGTATAATGATGCACCACGCGTGGGATGTAGGGCTTTTTGCCGCCCGGAATGACTACTTTCAGATCCATCGGGAGCTTGCCACCGTCAGGGACGAGGTTGAGATCGCAGTTGAGGATGTCCTCGATGGTGACTTTGTAATAATCGGCAATGCTTTCCAGCGTGTCCCCGCTCACCACTGTGTGATACGCGCCGTCCAGCGGCAAGATGGTCAACACCTGGCCCAACTTGAGCAGATCGGGCACTGCCTCAATGGACGGATTCGACCATGACAGCGTGTTGAAAGAGAGGCCAAAATAGGCCGCGATGCCCGAGACCGTATCACCAGAGCGCACCGTGTAGGTAATGATACTGCGACGGGTGGCCTCTTCCGACTTGACTTCCGGATTGGCCTCTGGCAGCGGTGGTGACGAGGACGACAATATGGGCAGGGCATCTCCCGCTGGCAGAACTATGACGGGCGCAGGCGGTTTGACCAGGGTGGTGTGCAATACAGGCGCACGCAGCAACAGACTACCGGCCGGTGAGTTCGGTCGGTTGCCGCCACGGGCCGTCACTGGTTCAAAGTCACGTTCGCCCAGGTGGGGAGCTGGAGTGGGGGTATTGAGATAGCCAGTGCCGCTGGGCAATTCCATCCCTGTCAGAGAAAGGGCCGCCGTCACTAGCAGCACGACCACCAGGTGAGTTGTGTATCGAGAGAGAAGAGGTGCCAGGCCTTTTCGTGCCAGGGCGACGGTGCGCCGCCACTGGGCTATTTGTCCTTTGTCTACGCCTCCCCTCAATGGGGAGGGACAATCTATGGTTTCGGCCATATTTTCCTTTTCCGGGTACGCCACCCGCCATGGACGAACTGTACCCTGAAATTTCAAGCGGTATTATACCACAAAAACGCCAGGATGGGAAATCGGTACTATACCGTGTCCGGGGTTCGCCTGTCAAGTCAAATGATAATGTTACCGAAAGAGGATCGTTGACAGTGGCGTCGAAATATGGTATTATGTGACTGGCTAAGCAGCAAAGTTTGGACTTGGTGAATTACAAGGGAGGCAGCTATGCACAAGGTAGGTTGGCACCTGGGTACCGGCACCCACGAGGTGACGGGAGCCGATTGGGGCATAATCGGCTCCGTACCGCCGGCGAGCATCATCTTTCTCAGCGGCGAGCGTGTCAGCGGCGACGACATTCGCCGGATCTTGAAGATTTCGCCTCAATGCCACATCTTTGTACGTCCCTATTATGTTCCCAGTGATCGAGAGGACGACTTTCGCAACTATCTCAACGATCTCAAGGCCCTCATCAAGCCGGGCAACTGGGATTTCATTCCAGAGGAGCAGCGGCACTTGCAAGTCTTTAACGAGCAGAACATGCCGCACACCGCTCCCGTCGGGCATCCCACGGATCAATGGGAAGGGTTTGGCCCCTCGGTGGAGGCTATGGAGCGTTTCAATCGCTGGTTTTGCATCGCCTACGACGAACTCAAGGCGGTGAACCCCATCTGGAAGATCGGCTTTACACCCCTGACGCCCGGCAACCGGGATGCCTTTTTTCGCACCGATCCAGAGAACGTGCCCTACTATATGCACGGCCCGGAGGCAGCCAAGGAGAACCCCACTCCAGAGGAGATCCGGGCGGCCATAAAGAGCGGTCCCTGTTACGGAGCGCTAACACGAGCCGACGAGTACCTGGCCCACATTTACGTTATCAACGACGCGGAGCATCAAATGTACGAGCTATGGTGCGGTCTCCGCTTTGTCCAGTATGCCAAGTTCTTTCCCAAGCCGATGGACATCTGGATCACAGAACTCGGCATCGGTGGGGTCGCGAGCAACTGGGAACGTTGGTACCAACTTTTGGATAACTATCCGGAGGTGAAAGGTACCAGCATCTGGCGGCTTGGCTACGAAGTTCGTTCCGATGGGGAGCCAGGGGTCCAAGCGTTGAAAAAATACGTGCGTTCGTTACCCCCCGAGCCTACGGCAGACTTTGTCGCCTCCGTTGCTGAGGGTCCCGCGCCGCTGAGCGTTCAGTTCACGGACAAGTCTTCCGACGACGTCAAACACTGGCGTTGGGACTTTGGCGACGGTGGCCGTAGCAGTGACCAGCATCCGACGCACGTCTACCAGGAAACTGGCATTTATTCGGTTACGCTCAGAGCTTATGGCGCTGGAGGAGAGGGTGTCAAGGCACAAGAGTCTCTCATCCAGGTGTGGTCGGGGGTTCCGGCGCCGGTGGCCGCCTTTTCTGCCAGTCCAACGGCCGGTCCCACTCCACTTACTGTGCACTTTGGCGATCAGTCTACCGGTCAGACGACAGCGTGGCAGTGGGACTTTGGCGACGGCAACACCGCCAGCGGTCAGAACCCAATTCACACCTATGGCGCGTCGGGTACGTACGATGTCACGTTGACCGTTACCGGCCCTGGTGGCTCGGACAGCAAAACGCTCACAGGGCTTGTTTCTGTCAGTGACGCGCCAGTCGAGCCGGTCGCGGCTTTTGCGGCCAGTCCTACGCGCGGTCCTGCGCCACTTTCGGTGCAATTCACCGATCAGTCCACAGGCCAGGTTGACCATTGGCGGTGGAATTTCGGCGACGGCCACACCAGCATCATGCGCAACCCGCAGCACGTCTACGAGGTTGTGGGCAGCTATACTGTCTCGCTCGATGCCAGTGGGCCTGCGGGTTCCGCTACGGAGACAAAAACCGGCCTGGTGATAGTGGATCGCCCGATCGGGGATGAGGTTGGTCCGGGCGACGATGAGGTACATTTCGATACGGCTGATGAGGCCGTCCGCAACAAGGCCTGGAATGAGATGTCCATCGCCTACAACCCGGACGCAGGCTTTCCCCTCTATGCCCGCCAGCACGGCCTTGGCGCGCCGCTCACCGACGAGTCAGACGTGCAATTTGAGGACAAGACCTATCGCCTACAGGGCTTCGTCGGCGGCATCGTGTTTACCGAAGTGGGCAAGTGGGATCAGGTCAGCCACATCGAGTGGTAATCGAATAACCGGCCAGGGGTAACATTCGCGCAGGGGCAAAGGGCGAATAATTTGCCCCTGCTTCTTTCTTGTAGTATAATCATTTTGTGGCAGCCGTGCCCCTGTAGCTCAGCAGGATAGAGCAGCGGTTTCCTAAACCGTTTGTCGGGGGTTCGAATCCCTCCAGGGGTACTTGAAGAGGAGCTTTCTGTTCAAATGAGTCGAATCATCCATACCCAAAAGCCGGGCAAAATCCGCAACCAACATCGCCGCACGATTGCGGAGGTGTTGCGTCGCCTGAGCCAGAAACCGCAACTGGACGGCGAGGTCAATGACATGGCTGCTCTGATTGTTTTCTCCTTGCATGACATTGCTGACACCGTCGAGCAGACCATTGACGCCTGGGAAAGGCGCGACTATTACATGAAAGCCGAGCGCTTTCACCAGGAATGGCGATGGCTGAATCGCATCACCGATGAGCTGAGTGCCGTGATTCATGAGGGCCAGTGGGACCAACTGCCTGCCATCTTGGCCCGGCTGACGCCCCACTTTGCCGACATCAAGATCAAACAGATGACCCGCAAGCCGACGCTGTGGCAGGGCGCTTACGAAAAGTTCATGCGGGAAGATTGAA
>CAYVPU010000164.1:0-7358 GCA_964453885.1 uncultured Anaerolineae bacterium
CCAGAGCCAGGTGGCTCAGACGGTCAAACAGAACGTGTGACATGGCGGGGTCAACGGTGTCTATCAGGGCCGTCTTCTCGCTTCCCTGGACCAGGTAAGCGTTGTAACTGGTACCCTCGGGGAGCGGGATGAGATCGTCAAACAGCCGACGATCCCAGTCAACAGCCCCCACCCAGTAGAGGCTGTCCCTTATCTTTCTCGGCTTCATGATTTTGCCTCACTCTACTTTCTCAAACATGTCCTTGCCCAGGCCGCAGTCGGGACAAACCCAGTCGTCCGGTATATCCTCAAACGGTGTGCCGGGGGCGATGCCGCTATCGGGATCGCCCTCTGCCGGGTCGTAGACGTAACCACAGGCTATACATTCCCATTTTTCCATTACATTCCTCCTTCAAGATTTGTCAGGCTTGCAGCCGGCGAATTTCTTCTTCCAAGAGATCGATGTGAACTTGTTCTTCGTGCATGAGCCGTTCGAGGGCGGTTTTGAGTTTCCCTGATTCGGCCTGTTCCACGGCCAGCCGGTACTTGTTGATGGCGGCCTTTTCGTCTTCGATCATCACGTTCAGAAATGTTACCCAGTCCATTGTTTCCTCCTTATCCCTTGTCCTTTACCTCTTTTATTCAGCCCCAGCATCAGCTTGGGCTTCGGCCGGGGGCTGCCTCTGGCCGAGTTCTCTATCCAGCATGATGAGGGCGTGATAGCTGTCACCGATCCTCTTGAGCATGTCCAAGATGTCGCCAGCGCTTTTCTCTTCTTCGACCTGCTCTCCCACGAACCACTGCAAAAGGATCTGGCTGGGGTAATCCTTTTCCTCGACGGCCAGGGCGTAGAGATCGTTGATGTGGCCCGTGATCTTTTGCTCGTGGGCCAGGGTCTTTTCAAAGGCATCGAGAGGCGACTGGAATTCGACCGGTGGCTGGCCGAGGGCCTGGAGTATCACCTGAACACCACGATCGTAAACAAAGTCGTAGAACTTGAAAGCGTGGGCCTGCTCTTCCTGAAACTGCATCTTCATCCACTGGGCAAAGCCCGGCAGGTTGATCGAATCAAAGTAGGCCGCCATCGAGAGGTAGATATAGGCCGATTCGAGTTCCCGCTGGATTTGGTCGTTCATTGCATCGTGAATCTTTTTGTTGAGCATGATAGTTCCTTTCCTTTCTCTCTGTCGTTCGCCGAGGGTCTTTGACCGAGGCGAAGAGGGCTCGGTCAAAGACCCTTGATCCTTCGGCTCAAGGACGAAGGGCCTTCGCCCAACGGTTTAGATGATACGTAACGTTACTCGTTCTCCTGACACTGAGGGCAGATGCCAAAGAAATCAAACCGGTGGCTCACGATCCGGTAGCCTGTCTTCTGGGCCACTTTTCGAGGTAGACCGTCCAGGCCAGTCATGTCAACGTCCGTGATGCTGCCACACTTGATGCAGATCAGATGCGGGTGTGGATGTGGATTGCTGCCATCGTAGCGAGCGCCATCGGTGCTCAGGTCAATTTCCAACACCTCTCCCATCTCCTTGAGCACGGCCAGGGTTTTGTAGATGGTAGCCAGGCTGGTCATGGGAAAATCCGCTTTCACGCGCTCGTATATCTGCTCCACGCTGAGGTGCTCTTTGTTGCCGATTACCACCTTGAGCACGGCCATCCGTTGAGGAGTCAGGCGGTGACCTTGTTCCCTCAACCTGGTGATCACTTTTTCCAATCGGGCCTGAGATTCAGCCATGAGTTGTCCTTGAGGTGTGGAAACTATCAATAGATAACTATTATCTGTTAGTAATTGTAACACAAAACTAATCATTTGTCAAGGGGGGTTTTTTCTGCCCAACCTACTGGCCAAAGCGAACCCACAAATTGAGCGTGCGCCGCAAGGCCGAGAGATCAACGCCTTCTGCTGCCTCATCGGCCACGGGGAAGCAGCGCTCAAGATGGTTGTCCAGCAGCATCAACCCCACTCGATCTAGAGCAGAACGAGCAGCCAGTAACTGGGTGATGATGTCGTGGCAGTCGCGGCGCTCGGTCACCATGCGCTGTAACCCGCGTGCCTGTCCTTCTATTCGTTTCAACCGCTGAAGCAGGGCCTCCTCGCCCGGCGTCAACTCGACAGTGGAATAGTTTTCTGTCATCATCCGCTCGCTTTCTGGCCGCAAATAACGCTCACCTTTGCGCGGCTTTCAATCGCTCCAGTTCTTCTTCCAATTCTTCCAGCTTTTGAATCATGGACGGCGGCACCGAGTGGGCCGGCAGACGCGCCTCTATTTCGGCGATCTGCTCCTCCAATTCTCGAATGTGCGCCGCTCTTTCCTCAGGAGTCATGTCGTTCTTTATCAACATCTTGCTTCTCCGCTATCTTTTGAAAACAGGCTTGACAAGACGGCAAAGGTATGATATACTGTCACCAGATACCCATAGGGGGTATTGGTATCCATCTACATTATACACTTAAACTGCTCGATTGTCAATCCCTTTCCGGCACGACCGGCAGGATTCACAGCCTAGCCCGAGGGCAGAAGACGTTTGATGGATTTCACAAAAGCCCAAGTTAGCGCCATTCCTTACGTGGACGATGATAAATGCGTGGCCTGCCGCAAATGTCTGGCGCGCAGCGTGTGCAAGAGCAAGGCCATCTTGCAGTTGGATCCAGGCGAGCCGCCGTTCATTGACAGCAGCCGGTGTTACGCTTGCTATGCTTGCATTCCCGCCTGCCCCAACGGGGCTATCGTGCGCAACGGACACAAGTGACACAATATAACAGGAGCTACTACTATGGAGGAATTGAGTTTTTCTTTGGAGATGAGAGCGGAAGGGGCTTGTCAATGAGCAACCGCGTCCTAAACTTTATCCGTGAGAACGCTCTCTTTCTAATCGTGCTCTCGGCCATCGTACTCGCCTTTGTCCTTTTGCGTACCAAAGGCGACAACATGGCCTCGATGGACGAGTTCGAAGCGAGGATCACCGCCGGGCAGCCGGTGGTGATCGAGTTTTACAGCAACACTTGAAGCGCCTGCCTGGTGGCCAAGCCCATCGTTGATGGGATTGAACGAGACCTGAAAGGACAGGCCGAGGTGATTCGGTTGAGCCTGTTGAGCGAGCCAGGTAAAAGCGCGGCTCGCCGATACGGCGTGAGAGGCATCCCCACGATCATCGTTTTCGATGGCGCCGGAAACGTCATTGAGCAAAGAGCCGGAGTGCCCAACCGAGAAAGCATCGTCGAGACGGTGAAGCGTCTGGGGTCGTAAATACATTCGAAACAAAGGAGAAAACATGACTGAAGCATTAATCGATCAAGAAACACAAAAAGTGCTAAAAGAGAAATTTCAAGCTGAACTTGTATGCGAGGTGCAGCTAGACATTTACGTGGGGGAGCAAAACCCTGAATACAGCGAGTTTACCGTAAAGCTCTGCCAGGAATTGCACGAGATAGACGAGCGCATCAAGCCGGTGATTTATCGCAACGGAGATGGCAACGCGGCCGAGTTGGGCATCACCGGCCGGCCCACGGTGCTCATCGGCTGGGGCAAAGGCTACCGTATAAAATACACCGGCGCGCCGGCCGGTCACGAAGCGAGCGGCTTTATCGAAACCATCTCGCTCGTTTCGCGCGGGGAGAGTGGCCTGCAACCTTCCTCGGTGGAAAAGCTGGCCCAGGTCGATCGGGACACGAGCATCCAGGTCTTTGTCACGCCCACCTGTCCCCACTGCTCCCGCGCCGTGATGACGGCCAATCAGATGGCCATCGCCGCCAAAGGCAAAATCACGGCCGAATGTGTGGAAGCATCACAGAACATGGAACTGGCCCGGCAGTTCAACGTCAGTTCCGTGCCTCAACAGGTCATCAACGGCGAGATGGATTCGATCTTTATCGGCGCTCAGCCTGAATCTGTTTTCATAGACAAGATGCTGGCCTATGGCTCCTCTCGCTACGCGGAAATTTTGGCCGAGGAAAAAGCCAGGCAGACCCTGGCGGAAAAGCTGGTGGATAATCCCACCGGCACGGTGACGCTGACCGACGGTAACTTTGGTCAGGCAATCGCCAAGTATCCCAATCTGGTGGTGGATTGCTGGGCCGAGTGGTGTGGTCCCTGCCGCATGGTGGGGCCAATCATCGATCAGTTCGCGCAGGAGTATGAGGGTCAGGTTGTGTTCGGTAAACTGGATGTGGATCACAATCAGGAGGTGGCCGGCCGGCACGGCATCATGTCTATTCCCACCTTGCTCTTTTTCAAGAACGGCCAACTGGTGGGCAAAAAGGTCGGTGCGCTGCCCAAGCCGGCTCTCAAGTCTGCGCTTCAGGAGCACGGGTTAATCTGATTTGCAGTGACACACACCGCGCGGGAGGCGCTGAACTACGGCAAGTTGCCCTTTCCCTACCGCCTGATAATCAAGGCCATGGGGCAGCCGGAGGGCGACTTGCGCAACTGGGAAGCCATATGGGCCTGGGCGATCGATGTTCGCCCCACGTTGTTGGGAGTGTAGGCGCTACCCCGATCGAATGTAGGCTAATTTGACAATCGGAAGAAAGAAAATATAATCATATCTCAGGATCGCTGCGTCTTGCAGCGCAACAACTCTGAAAGACACATTAATGACCACCCAAAAGGACGCTCTGTCAAGCCCAAAGATCTTGCATGATATTCCCATCGCCTTGACAGGCGAGTACGTACTGCAGGAGCAGAGCCGTCATCGGAAGAGACCGGCGAATCCGGCACTGCTGGCAGTTGCACAAGAGGCCGTGTCTGTGAGCCAGGAACTCGTTGCGCCGGCGGCGATCTATCAAGAGTTCGTGGTAAGCGACGTGGCTGGCGAGCAGGTGCTCCTTGTCGCCAATGGGCCCGATGAAAAAGAGGCCGGGAGACTGACCGTCGGCCCCAAAGTTGACCTTCTTGCTCCGGCGAATCGGGTGCTAGTGTCGGTGTCCACCATCGGCCCGGCCTTGGAGAAGCGGGTGAGCGAGTTGCATAAAGCAGGCAAAGTCCTGTTGTCCTATATGCTCGACACGGTCGGCGTACTGGCCCTGGGTGCTGTAGGCGAGGCACTACGCGCCAAAGTCGAAGCGCGGGCGTCGGGATTGGGCTGGGGGGTGAGCCCTGCACTCAGCCCTGGATCGCTGGTCGGCTGGCTCCTGCAAGGTCAGCGCGAGGTATGCGCCCTGCTGCCCGTGGAGAAAATCGGCGTCCACCTCAACAGCCACTGCGTACTGGAGCCGCACAAATCTGTATCAATGGTCATCGGCCTGGGACCGGACTACCCCTCGCCCCACGTGGGTTCGGTATGCCGTTATTGCTCGCTGGCAGATAGCTGCTGGCGCCGTCGTAAGGATGGGGCATGACGATTGCTCTGGGCATTGACACGGGGGGCACGTACACGGACGCTGTGCTGGTAGACCACGCCAGCGGCCAGGTGTTGGCCAGTGCCAAGGCACTGACCACCCATCACGATCTGTCCATCGGCATCGGACAAGCCGTGGCCGCGGTCTTGGCGCAGGGAGTGTCTCCTTCTCGAGTGAGCCTGGTGGCCCTCTCGACTACGCTGGCCACCAATGCCATCGTCGAAGGCCAGGGCAGTTCGGTCTGCCTGTTGCTCATTGGCTACGACCCGGATTTGATCCGGCAGTATGGCTTTGAGCGCGAGTTGGTGACGCAGGACGTGGTCCACCTGCGCGGTGGCCACGACGAAGCTGGCGACCAGGTCGAGCCATTGGATAAAGTGGCAGCGCGGAAGGCCATCCTGGCTCGTCGTGACCAGGTAGCGGCCTTTGCGGTGTCGGGATACTTTGGCGTACGCAACCCGGCTCACGAGCTGCAGGTGCGCGCGCTGGTGGAAGAACTGACCGACCTGCCGGTCACCTGCGGCCACGAACTGACCACCCGCCTCAATTCCGTGCGCCGGGCCACGACGGCAGCCCTCAACGCCCGGTTGATCCCACTGTTACAGGAGCTCATCGCCGCCGTTCGCCACACGTTGGACGAGCACTGTAGGGGCAAAGGCGTCTCTTTGCCCCCAACCGCCCCGTTGATGGTTGTCAAAGGGGATGGCTCGCTGGTTCGGGCCGAATGGGCCATGCGCCGTCCCATCGAGACGATCCTGTCAGGGCCGGCGGCCAGTGTTGTCGGTGCCTGGCACCTGGCGGGCCGGCGCGACGTGTGGGTAGTGGACGTGGGCGGTACGACGACCGACATCGCTGTGCTGCGAGATGGCCGTCCCCGCCTCAACCCCGAAGGCGCACAGGTCGGCCGGTGGCGGACCATGATCAAAGCGGTGGACGTGCACACGGTGGGTCTTGGCGGCGACAGTCACGTGCGACTGGACGGCAGGGGCCGGTTAGCCATTGGCCCCCGGCGCGTCGTGCCGTTGTGCCTGCTGGCAAGCGAGCATCCCCAGATCGTGGATGAATTACGGCGACAGGTGGGAGCGCGCCTGCGAGAGGACCAGATGGGACAATTTGTGTTGGCCCAGGGCCCCAGTCCCGTACCGACCCTGGGACGGGGTCAGACGTCTGGCCAGCTCTTGGGCTCAGAGAACGTTCTGTTGAGTCATCTGGTCGCAGGCCCTCAGTCGCTGACCTCGCTGGCCGAAAAACTGCGCTACGGAACGCTGGTTGTGCGGCAAATCGAGCGACTGGAGGCGCAGCGGTTGGTCCTGCGAGCAGGTTTTACGCCCACTGATGCCCTGCACGCCCTGGGGCTCTTTGAGCGTTGGGACGCCGAAGCGTCACGGCTGGGCGCTGAACTCTTGGCCAGGCAAGAGGGTCTCTCGCCCAGGACATTCTGTGAGCGAGTGGTCGCTGGCGTATCGAATCGGGCGACGAGGGAGTTGGTCAGCAAGGTTCTGAGCGACGAAGCCACGACGCCCGATTGGGAGCGCGAGCCTTCGGCGACAGAGTTGCTGGCCCGGGCAATGGGAAACGTTCCCGATTCTGATCTGGACTGCCGATTGAAACTCCGCCAGCCCCTGGTCGCCGTCGGCGCGCCGGTGAAAGCCTACATGCCCACCGTGGCCCAACAGTTGCACACCGAGTTGGTCATCCCTCCTCACACCGAGGTGGCCAATGCCGTGGGCGCTGTGGTTGGTGGTGTGATGCAGCAACTGCAAGTGATTATCCGTCCGCTAGACGGGGATAGTCACTTTCGTCTGCATCTGTCCGATGGCGTGCGCGACTTTGCCTCCCTCGAGGAAAGTGTGGCCTACGCCCGACAGGTTGTGTCGGCCCGGATGGAAGCGTTGGCCCGGCAAGCGGGCGCTGAACAGATTGAGGTACAGATAGCCCGCGTGGATCGGCGTGTACCCGTCGCTGCAGGCTGGGGACAGCACATTTACCTGGGAACGGAATTGACGTTCACGGCTGTGGGGCGTCCCAGCCCGGCGCA
>CAYVPU010000165.1:0-7356 GCA_964453885.1 uncultured Anaerolineae bacterium
CTGCGATGCCAACGGACACCCCCTTGCCCACACCTACCTCTTCTCCCACCGCGACACCGACGCCTTCCCCCGCCCCTATCCTCAGTGGGACTGTGCCTACTTTTGAACTCGTAGCCTTTGCCCTGGACGTCACCGACGACGACAAACCCATCGATCCGGGCACGACTTTTCCAGAGGGCACGACCAAAGTGTACGCCGTCTTTGATTTCAGCGGCATGAAAGACGGCATGACTTACGATGCCTATTGGTACCTTGACGGTCATGAAGATCTACACAAGTCGTGGGAATGGAGTGTAGGTGAGAAAGGTACAAGCTGGGTCAACATCTTGGACGACGACGGCATCACGCCAGGCAACTATGAGTTAGAATTGCAAGTTGGCGACCAGTTCTTCCTCATCGGCGAGTTCACCATCCAGGCTGGGGTTGCCGGGGCAGCCAGCAACGTGCGTTTTGCTCTGGCCGAGTCTGGCGACGACCTGCCCCTGGGTATTGGCGACGTCTTTCCCTATGGCATCACCGAAGTATATGCCTTTTTTGACTACGAGGGTTTCGACGATGTGACCGAGATCGAGTCCGCCTGGCTGCGCGATGGCGAGACAGTTGCCTCGGGAGCCCTGGACTGGACAGGCCAGGATAGCGGCACCTACCGCATCCGTTTCTTTGACGACGAGCCGCTGACGGCTGGGGATTATGAGTGGCAACTGCACGTTGCCGGAGAGGATGTAGCCAACAGCAGCTTTCGCATCGAAGAGCCAACGCCCGGCTGGACGGCCTATGCCAGCCCCGAACTGGATTTCTGGCTGCTTTACCCCAGTGGCTGGGAAGTCGAGGAAGAAGAAGGCAGCGTCACGCTACTCAGCGATAGCCCTGGCGAGGATGGCGTTCTGATTGTCGTCGAAGAGTTGAGTATGCCTGTCACTGCCGAGGACAAGGCACTGGAAATGATAGACAATCTCACGGCCGACTATCCAGACCTGGAAATAGTGGATTCTGACTCTGGCCTGATGGACGGCGAGATGGCGATCATCCTGGGCGCGGTCTTTACCGACGAAGATGATGTCATCAAAGGGCTTCTCATCATCCAGGTCAACCACGGCGACTGGACCTACGGGCTTGCCGGCGTGAGCAACGCTGATGTGGCTGACAGTTTTAGCGAGACCGTGGGTGAGATTGCCAGCTCGTTCCACTTTCTGGGCGAAGCAGAAAAGCTATCCACCACGCTGCTCTTAGATGATTTTAGCGACTCGACCAGCGGCTGGGACGAAAAGTCTGACGACAATAAGGTGCAAGGCTATCGCGACGGGACGTACTTTATCAATGTCACGGCCACTGATTGGATCGTGTGGGACACGCCGGGCTATAATTTCGACGACTTTACCCTCCAGGTGTATGTTCAACAGACAGCGGGAGACGAAAGCAACGCCTATGGTCTGCTCTTTCGTTACATGGACGGCGACAACTTTTACCGTTTTGCCATCACCGGCGACGGCAATTTCTCCTTATTCAAGCAAGAAGAAGGTGGATGGGTTGCGATAGTAGATTGGCGGGAATCGGCCTACCTCGATCCCATCGGCGAGCCAAACCTTCTCAAGGTCATTTGCCAGGGCTCTCAGATCACGATCTATGCGAACGATCGTGAGTTGGTCAGCGTGACCGATGACTCTTTTACCCAGGGTGACGTCGGCCTGTTTGCTGTCGCTTACGACGTGCCGCAAGTCGAAGCTGTCTTTGATGACCTTTGGGTGATGGGTAGCCGTTGACAGACCTGAGGAGATGGCACTGTACCGAGGTGGTATATGCTCAAACTGGCCGTTTTTGACCTTGATGGGACGCTGAAACAGACTCCCGATCCCTACGTCTACCTGCACCGTTGCCTGGGCACGATGGACGAGGCAGAAAAGTTCTTTGCCCAGGGGATGGCCGGTGAGATTGACTACGAAGAATGGCTGCGCCTGGATGCCAGCCTGTGGGTAGGCACGCCCCAGGCCACACTGGAAAAGTTGTTGCGCCAGAATCCTTATTTGCCTGGCGCACGGGAGACGGTGACTGCACTAAAGGCGCGTGGCGTGCGCGTGGCCATCATCAGCAGCGGTCTGCTGCTCCACGCTGAGATGGTCGCCGATGAGTTGGGCGTCGGCCCAGTCTTTGGCAACGAGATATTTTTCGACGGGGACGCCGCCAACCCCCTCGTCAATGGCCGCGTGCGCGTTCACCTCACGTATCACGGCAAGGGCCAGGTCATGGAACGCCTGCAAACGCAACTGGGCGTCTCGCCGGCCGACTGCCTGGCTGTGGGAGACAGCAGCGGCGACATTCCCTTGTTCAAGCGGGCAGCCGTTGGCGTGGCGGTGAGTCCCATGAAGCCAGAGGTCGCTGCCACGGCCGACATTGTTCTGTCGGAACCGGACTTGAGTCCATTGCTGGATCGCCTGCACCAGCACGCGCCCCACCTCTGGCCTTGAGCCTCCCCCTCTCCCACCTGCGCTCCCGCACCGGGCACACATAGAAGTTTGGAGGAAATTGCATCATGGGCAAAGGTTGTGTTCTTGGTGGATGAATCCCAGGACGAGGACAATGATCCAGGCAGATAACAAGCCATTGGTCGGGCACGGAGACGAACTGGCGCACTTTTGCGCTTTGATGGCGCAGGTGGCGGATGGAGAAAAAGCTGCGCTGATCCTCACCGGCGAGGAAGGCGTGGGCAAGACGACCCTGCTGCACGCCTTTCGGGCCGAGGCAGAGGCTGCTGGCTGGGTAGTGTTGAGCGGTGGCTGTGACGAGTCCACGGCGGACAACCCCTATGGCCCCTTTTTGACCACGCTGGGCCTCTGCTTTGATGCCCAGAACCGTCTGGCCAACGACCGGAGCGTGACCAGCATCGTGGACTCGCTGCCGCTGGACGACATCCTGTCGGCCGTAACCGACATTCCTGTCCTGGGTGCTGTGGCCATGCTGGGCCTGGTGGGCAAGCGGATCATAGACGCCCGCCGCCGCCCGCTGGAAGGCGAAGAATTGCTCAACCGCAATTTTGAATTCGTCCGCCAGATTTTTGAGCAGATTGCCCGTCCCGTTCTGTTGAGCTTTGACGATCTGCAACACGCGGGTGAGACCACCGTCGCGCTGGTGGCTTACCTGCTCACCCGCCTGGTTGACGCCCAGCTTCTTTTCATCGGTGCCTGGCAGCCCACGATGGCGGTCAGGAATCCCCCGTCAGCCGTCCGCGGACTGGGCGACATCCGGCCGCTGGCCGCGTTCGGCCGCGAACAGGCGCGCGCTCTGGTGGAAAGCGTCTCGCCTGGCCTGCCGCTGTCGCCGGATCTCCTGACCCGCATCATCGAGTTCAGCCACGGCTTACCGGGCCTTATCATCGAGATCGTGCATCTGTTGAAAGAGGGCGACGACTTTTTATCGGGCTCTCCTGCGGAGGGCGAACCATCGCTAGCCGCGTCCACGGCGACGATGGTGAGCGCCCTCGCTCGTCGCTACCTGGAACGCTACCCGCCGGAAACGCTCTCCTTGCTAGAGTGTGCCGCCGTCCTGGGCCGGCGCTTTCCGCTGGTTCCCCTGACCGCTGTCCCCCTCCAGACTTATCTGGGTCTCAACGAGCGCCACATTCTGGAAATCCTGACCCAATTGGCGCGCGAGGGCCACGTGCTGGCTTTTACCGGGGACGACGAAACGCTTCAGTTCACGTCGGACTATTTGCACGCCTATCTCGATCGCCAGGTTGCTGGCCCGCTGGCACGGCGCGATCATCTGCGGGTTGCTCAGGCCTGGCAGCAGGTTGACCCCAACGTCCCGCCCGGCCCATTGGCCCGGCATTTTTTCCAGGGCCGAGACTATTTCGCCGCGCTGGAGCAGGCCTCCCGCGCGGCCGAGGCCTTGATGCGCGGGGCGGCTTACCCTGAGGCACTGCAAGCCTACAAACTGGCCCTGGAAGCCCTGGATCACCTGCCACCGACCGATGATCGTACACAGCAGCGGCTGGATCTCCTTAGCGCTGCCGCCTTTGCTGCCGAACAGACCGGTGAATGGCCCCGGGCCATCTGCCGCCTGGAAGAGGCGCTGTCCCTGGCCGGCGATGACGAAACGCGCCGGGCCGGGCTTTTGGGCAGTCTGGGTTGGCTTTACTTCAAACAGGGCGATTTCGCGCAGGCGATGGATTCTCTCCAGCAGAGCGCCGGCCTCTACGCCCGCCTGAAAGATCGGCGCGGCCAGGCCCGAATTGACTATTACCTGGGGGCCGTCCACACCGCGCAAAAGAATTGGAGCCAGGCCATCGAATGTTTCCAGGCCCACATCGCTGCCAGCGAAGAACTGGGCTTTGACGACGGCCTGGCGCTGGTCTACCTGGAACTGGGCAATTTGATTCGCCTGCAACGGCGCTGGGCCGAGGCAGAGGAACTGCTGTACAAAGGCATCGCCCTGGCCGAGGCGTCCGGCGACTATTCGGCCCTGGCTGAGGGCACTCACTACCTTGGCGTCTCCCTCGGTCGCCAGGAAAAGCCAGCGGCTATTGAATATCTCAATCGGGCGCTAGAGATCGCCCGTCAGCGCACCAGGCAGCCTTACCAGGAGGCCAAGATACTGAACACACTGGCCGAGACCTATGTGCGCTTTAACCGGTGGGATGAGGCGGTGATGGCTTTTGAGGCCTCGGAAACGATCAAGCGCCGCCTGGGAGACAAGCCCGGTCTGGCCATGACCTACGGTGGCCTGGGGCGGCTCTATCATCGCCAGTGGCGCGCCGGACTGGCGGCTGAGTATTACCACAAAGACCTGGATATTTTGCGGGAGGAGGCCGAGGCCAACGTGGCCTGGATCCAGCAACTGCTCAACTCGCTGGCCGAGGCGCACTGCCTGGCCGGTGACTTGGATGCCGCCGAGACCGCCCTCGCTGAAGCCATGTCCCTCGCCGAGCGCATCCCCGATGAGCGGGAGCGGAATCGCAGCCGGGGTTATACCTGCCTGGGCCTGGCCCGCCTGGAGTTGCATCGTGGTCACCCTGCCGCTGCCCGACCCCACATCGAGCAGGCCCAGGCACTTCTTCAGGGTACCTGGATGGCGCCGGAAACGGACCGTGTCCGCGCCTGGCTGGAGCGGCTGTCCGGCAACCTGGATGAGGCAAGATCCTGGCTGGACAAAGCCCTCCTTCGCCTGGAGCAGAGCGAGGACTATGAGCGACTCATGGGCGCTCACGAAGCCGCCCAACTGGCCCAGGCGCGGGGAGAGGTCGAGGCGGCCCGCCAGTCGTGGCAAAAGACCCTAGAAATCGCCACTCGCCTGGCTAACCAGCTATTGCAACAGGCTGCCCGCGAAGCCCTTACCGCCTTGGAGGTTCATTCAACCTGAATTTGACCCCCAGTCCGTGATCCAAGAGTCACGCATCACGTTTTACGTTTCCCGTTTTAGTCTCGGAGGGAATATGGAAACCAAAACCGACATTCTCTATCGTTACCCCTACCCCATCGCCCTGACTTATCACAACGCCGACAATGCGCGCGAGGTGATGGCCGCCCACGACCAACGCCTCAAGCTGTTCGAGGTCACGCTCAAATACCTGGCCTCTATCGCCATCGGCCAGTACGTGCGCCAGGCGGGTGACGACGAGAAGGTGAACCGGGCGCTGCGCGGCCTGGCGCGCCCGTCGTTGGGCCAGTGGAACGGCTTCTTGCGCGAGATCCTGACTTACTATGACCGAACCGGCAAGCGCGATGCCCTTTTCATCCCCGAAATGTACGAGGTTTACTTTCAAAAGAGCCGGGAGCGGCCAGGGCTCTGCCATGCCTACAACACACTGCGCAATTTTCTCCGGGGTCGGGACGACAGCCGTCTCACCTCTCTCTCCCTGCGCCAGTTCTTTGACCTGACGATCAACTATCGCAACAAAACCGTCGGGCACGGCGCGCAGACCCGCGCTCAGTGTGAGCCGTTGATTGAGCCCCTCCTTGGGGGGCTGGAGGAGATGCTGGGGCAACTCACCTTCCTCCGCGATCACCGCCTGGTTTATATCGAAGACGTGCGGCTGCGGCGGGGCAAATACGCCCATGCGATGATGAGCTTTATGGGCAGCACTCCGCCCATGCGCATGAAGGCCGCTTACGTGGCCCAGGACACTGCCGATTACAAGATCGAGGAGCAACTGTACCTCTGCCGCCGCGAAGAAGACGTGCCGGAACTGAGCCTCCACCCGCTGATGATCGTTTCGCAAGGCGATGTGCTGTTTCTAAACGAGAGCGCCCTCGAGCGCGACATCGAGTACCTTAGTTACCAGACCGGCCAGGTCAAACGCCCCGACCGGCTGATCGAGGATTTTCACGAGGTGTTTTCCGGGATTCTGGCAGCCGCCAAGAAGGCTCCCCCACCGCCACCGCCGCCTGCCACACCCTACGAGCGAGGGTTGCTGGCGGTTGAGGAGGAGAGCTGGGGCGAGGCCATCGAGTGGCTGGACAAGGTGCCGTCCGATGACCCCAACTACGGCGCTGCCCAGGCCCGGCTGGCCGAGGCGCAGCAACAGGGCGAATGGGCGGGCCAGTACCAACGCGCTTTGCAGGCCTTTGACGCCGGGCGGTTGGACGAAGCGCTGGCTGGCTTTGACGCCCTGCAGAACGCCGCCGGCGCCGACTACCGCGATGTGAGCAGCCGCATGGCCGCCATCCGCTCGGCTCAGGCCAAGACGCAGACGCTGGAAACGTTCTACGCGCAGATGGAGGAAACGCAGGCTGCTCGTCAATGGGATCGCACCCTGGACCTGTTGGTCCGCATCCAGGAACTCAGCCCCGGCTATCGCGGCGCCGACAAGCTCCTGGAAAAGCACCGTCGCCTGGAGGACCTCTACCGCCAGGCGATGACCGCCCTCGCCACTCACAAGTGGGCCGTTGCCCTGACGACGCTCCACCAATTGCAGGCGCTGGAGCCGGACTATAAAGACCTGGCCATGCTGCTGGAGCGAGCGCAAGGGGGCCTGGATGCTGAAGTGGCGCTGGCCGAAGGCTACAGTCGTGCCCAGGCGGCCATGGCGCTGGAGGACTGGGAGGGGGCGGCCGCGCTGCTGGAAGAGATCGTCGCCCAGGACGAGGCCTACCGCGACGCCGCCGACCTGCTGCACCAGGCGCGGGAAAAGCTGATCGTGCCTTGCTGGAACTGCGGCCACCCGCTGCCGCCGGATCGCAAGTTCTGCGGCCGGTGCGGTTCGCTCCGCGAAAAACCGGACGTCGTGGTCTGCCCCAACTGTGGCCACCAGAGCCCCGCCGGCAAGAAATTCTGCGGCAAGTGCGGCACGCGGTTGGTGGGGTGACAAAGGAGCGAGAGCAGGATTCTCGGAATGAACGGATTAGAATGACAGGGAGCGAGAGC
>CAYVPU010000166.1:0-3461 GCA_964453885.1 uncultured Anaerolineae bacterium
CTAGTTGAACCAAAAAAGATAACAACGTCGTCGCGTGGCATGTGACACGTGAATTGAGGGCTGTTCCGCCGACGCGGTCGAGTTGGTGGAGCGACGCCCAGGCCAGCCGGTCGCCGAGGTGAACCCGGCGCTGTGCAAGGGCTGCGGCCTGTGCGTGGCCGTCTGCCGGGGCGAGGCGATCACGCTGCACGGCTTCACCGACCAGCAGTTGTTGAACCAGTTGACGGCGCTGCTGCGGCCAGCGGAGGTGGTGGCGGTGGAGCAGTACGGGACACAACGGTTGCAGGAATGAGCACGCAATGGCAGCCAGGGCTCAATCCTGCCCAAGCCTATTCAATTCTTTCTACAGCGAAAGGAGAGGAACGATGTTGGTAAATCGCAGAACGTTTATTGCAAAGAGGGGGCGCATGGAGGAAGTCGTGGCGCTCGTCAAGGCGGAGATAGAGCGGGTCAGCCACCCGCATGCTCGACGCCTCTATATACCCAGCATAGGCCCTTTGGACGTAATAGCCCATGAGGTGGAATTTGAGAGCCTGGAGGAATACGAGAGGTTCTGGGCTGAGTGGTTTGCCTCGCCGGAAGGTGCCGCGTTCAATGAGAAATGGAGTGACCTGACCGAAACCGGTGGCACCAACGAAATCTGGACTCTGGTAGAATAGGGACACGTGATTCGCATTTCCACTGTGAACCGCGAACAAGTCGCGCACCTGGCGATGCGCTGTGCGACTCCAGCCAGTCCTTACGGTCTCGCTGACCATCAGTTGTTCAACCAGTTGTCGGCGCTGCTGCGCCCGGAAGTCGCAGTGGTGTGGTAGGTAGTTGGCCCAGTTTGCCCAGGGCAATTAACGGGCCGGCGTTACTAACGACTTTCACGCCAATTCCTCTTGGATGGTCTCGTCGTCAACATGTGCCTGGAGGCCCTGCGCAACGGCGTAGCGGGTCATCTCACGTAGGGAGGTGCCGGCCAAGCGGGCGGCCTTCCAAAGAGAGATGCCCCCTTCCTGGAGCAGAACGAGGCTTTGTGCCATTTTGACTTCACGCAAGCCGATGCGAAGCAGGTCGTCCAGGTTGTCGCGGTAAGGGTCAAGTTGAGTGGAAAGATCGTCAGGAATAGCAATAGTTACGGTAGGCATAAACACCTCCTGGCTAATTTGCTCAGCAACTCGAGTGCAACGCGTCACACCCCTATGATAGCATGGTTTTGAAGCAAAGGCAAGAGTGAATGGGAGTTTGGTCCCGTTTGGCATCAATTCAATCAAAGGAAATAATCGAACATGTTAAAAGAGTTCAAGGAATTCACCCTGCGGGGGAACGTGATTGACATGGCCGTAGGCATCATCATCGGCGCTGCCTTTGGCACCATCGTCAAGTCGCTGGTTAACGACATTATCATGCCACCCATTGGCCTGTTGTTGGGTGACGTGGATTTCGCCAGTCTGTTCATCTTGCTCAAGTCAGGCTCTCCGGCTGCGCCCTACGTATCGCTGGCCGACGCCCAGGCGGCGGGAGCAGTGACGATCAACTATGGCCTGTTTGTCAATGCCGTCGTCAGTTTCATCATCGTCGCCCTTGTCATGTTCCTGCTCATCCGCAACATGAACCGGATGAAACGGGAAGAGGAAGCGCCGCCCGCCGAACCGACAACCAAAGAGTGCCCCTACTGCCTGACCACCATCCCCATCAAGGCCAGTCGTTGCGCGCACTGCACCTCTCAACTGCCTGAAGCATAGGCTCATAAATGTGTTTACGCCATCCGGCTTTGCCGTCCATCAGTTGTTCAACCTGGTGGCGGTTCAATGTACGCGCGGTCGTTTGATAACCCTGATATAGGGCAATCGCATTTATCCTGGCGGCTTGCGAATTTGTCATTCTGAGCGACCGCTGGGAGTGAAGAATCTCGTTATGGTGTAATGACGGTGCGGACAGCGTTGCCGCCAAACTGCGCCAGCCCGTCCATTGCCTCGTTGATCGCATCGGCGTCCAGGGGCACTGTGCGGGTAATGACCTCCGACAGGTCAAGCCGTCCCTGGCGGACAAACTCTAACAACAACGAGAGTTCGTGCAGCAGGTGATCGGCCGAGCCGATGAGCTCAGCCTCTTTGCCCAAAATCTCCCGATAGGTATCAATCTCGAAAGCCTGATCCGTAACCCCAACCACCACAGCGCGACCGAATATGGCCAGGGATTGCACAGCCTGCCTCATGGTCTGGGGAAGCCCTATCACTTCCAGGGCAACGTCTACGCCCCTCTCGCCGGTCAAGCGGCGTATCTCGGCCACGGGATCGCCCTTTGTCGAGTTCACCGCAATGGCTCCATACTTCCCGGCCAATTCCAGCTTGTTCTCGTTGATGTCTACCGCATAGACCTCCAGAGCCCCAAAAGCCCTGGCGAGCTGAATGGCCGACATGCCAAGCCCCCCCACCCCAAAGACGGCCACCGTTTCGCCGGGCTTTAACCTTGCCTTGCGCAGGGCGTGGAACGAAGTGGACGAGGAGCACATGAGAACCGCGCCTTGCTCGAAGGGGATCTCTTTAGGCAGGAGAACGGCGTTGCGGGCGGGCACGGCAATGTACTCGGCAAAGCCGCCGTCGCAGTGTTTGCCCATCATCGCACCCCGGACGCAGAATTGCTCGTTGCCGGCGCTGCAATAGCAGCAATCGCCGCAGGTTAGCAGATAGTGGAGGCACACCCTGTCGCCAGCTTTTACGTTAGTCACCTGTGACCCCACATCCTCCACGACCCCGGCGATCTCGTGCCCCAGCGTCTGAGGCAAGGGGCCGACCGGTGAGGTCCCGGCCCGATAGTGCACGTCCGAATGGCAGATGCCGGCGGCCTTGATGCGCACGAGAACGTCCTTCTCGCCCACGGCAGGTAGAGGCACCTCTCTCATCTGAAGCGGTTGTCCTATCCCGACCAATTGAACTGCTTGCATAACCTTTCTCCTCTCTCCTCTCAACATTGGGCCAGCATCTGCTGAACTCAACCCCCCTCGCGCCCCAGTACCACAAAAGGCATGTCATCTCGGCTCCTCTGAAACGTCTGCCCTGGCTGGAAGCCAGCCTTTTCCCACACCCGTAGCGCGCGCTTGTTGAACTCAGCCACCGTGACGCGAAACGCGGTCGGTGTAAACGTGCGACGTGCAAAATCAAGGACAGCACTGACAAACGTGAGGCCACGCCCTTGACCAGTCAGATCGGGACGCATACCCAAACCGATGTCGAGCGCGGCAGTCCCATAGTCACCCCCCCGCACCTGTGCATCTGGGCCAAAGCAGCAATACGCCACAAGTGCTCCTTGCCTGTCGGTGATGGTATGGTAGACATTCTGAGGGTCAAGAAAGACCCGGACGCCCTCCTCGATATTGTCAGAATCCGAGTTGTAAAGGTCATAGGGCGCATCGTAACGCCAGTTCAAGATGGCGCGGGCGTTGATTTCGTCCATGGGATGGAATGTAAAAAGCA
>CAYVPU010000166.1:3561-5442 GCA_964453885.1 uncultured Anaerolineae bacterium
GATTCAATTTTCCAGCGTGGCGGCCTGGGCAAATCAGTGCTGGCTACGCAGGGATTGGCACTCCCGTGTCCACTTCTCTACAGCCTGTCTTTCCTCCTCCAGATAGATGCTCTGGCGAGCCATCAACAGGTCCCAATCCACCTGATGCCCGTCGAACTCGGGGCCATCCACGCACGCAAAGCGCGTCTGGCCGCCCACCTCCACCCGGCACGCCCCGCACATGCCGGTGCCGTCTACCATGATCGAGTCCAAGTTGACAATCGTAGGCACGCCGAACTGCTGCGTGGTGAGAGCGCAGAACTTCATCATGATCGCCGGACCGATGGCCCAGACGCGGTCAATGCGCCGCCCTGCTTCCAGCATCTCCTTCATGGGAAGGGTAACCACACCCTTGCGCCCGTACGAGCCGTCGTTGGTGCAGACGACCAACTCATCGCTGACAGACCGCATCTTCCCTTCCCAGAACAGTAGCTCTTTGTTCCGAATACCGATGATGGAGAGAACGCTATTGCCCGCCTCTCTCAGAGCGCGGGCGATGGGATAGACGGGAGCAATGGCAAAACCGCCACCCACGCAGAGCACCGTACCATAGCGCTCGATCTCGCTGGGATTGCCCAGGGGACCCGTGATGCTAGCCAGTTGGTCGCCCACTTGCATGGTGCCCATCTCCATCGTCGTCTTGCCCACTTCCTGCACCACGAGGGTGATGGTCCCCCGCTCACGGTCGTAATCAGCAATCGTCAGCGGGATACGCTCACCTTTCTCGTGGATACGGACGATGACAAATTGGCCAGCCCGGGCCTTGCGTGCCACAGCCGGAGCCCGCACCTCAAACAACTTGGTGACAGGAGTCAAATCCTCTTTGACCAAAATTTTATACATGTTCGCGTCTCCAACAGCAATTCCCGTTATGGGAAAACGCCAAGCAGCTTACAACTCCTTTGCCCACGGTTCGGACAGGTCATATTCCGTGAACCCGACCGAGGCGTACAATGCGTGCGCAGCCGTATCATACGAACCCACATACGCCATCGTCGCCCCCATCCTCTTGAGCCGGCGCAGGCCTTCACACATCACTGCCTTGCCCAAGCCGCGCCTCTGGTGTGCCAGCGCCGTGCCCACCGGCTCAAACACACCGCTGCGGGTCACGTCGTCGAACCAGACGGTGCAGAACGAGGCGAACTCGCCAGTCGAAGCGACAGCCACGATATCCAGGTCACGCCGGTAGAGCGGAGCACGCTGGATGTTGTAATACCAGTCCCAACCTTCATAACGATCGTCCGGCTCATCGGGATGGAACGCTTTCCACGACACGAGACTGCGCGCAGAAAGCTCCTCGTTATCTCCCAGCGCGCGCACCGTGTAACCCGGCGACGGTTGTGCCTCCAGGATGGGCACGTCCAACAACCGCCGCCGCTGATACTCCGGCCAGTCGCTTTTGGTGTAGCCACGGCGTGTCAGAATGTCCTGACGCAAGTCGTCGTGTTCATTGGCCCAAACGCGCAGCTTCCGCTGGCCGTTCGGACCGGGGACGGCCAGGTGCTTCTCGGCGACGACCAGCATTTCATCCTCCAGTTCCGGCGTGCGCAGACCGGGATGTACCTGTAGGAACACCTCGCCTTTGCCTTCCGGATTAAGTACAGCCGCGATCCGTCCGTCTGGCATCTCCCAGATGAACACGTCCTCCTCCATCCGGCCATGCCCCATGTTCTCAATGCCATGCCACCGCCAGTAATCGAGCCGGGCAACCTGCCAGCTCAGTTCCCGCCGGCCATTGACCAGGAACACCTGGCGTAGGAAATCCCGGATACGCCAGTAGTCATCTTTATCTTGATACATACGCATGGTCAGTTTCATAGCTCTGTGCCAAAGGCCCTTGTA
>CAYVPU010000166.1:5542-7293 GCA_964453885.1 uncultured Anaerolineae bacterium
GGGATGTGGAAATCAACTTTATTTCAAAGAGCTTGGGCCATAGTTTTCCGGTCACAAATAGCCGATCGTTCTCTGCGTCATACGCAATGCCGTTGAGCACATCAACCGGCTGACTGCTGTCTTGCGGGCTTAACCCTGCCAGGTCTATCCACCCGGTCACTTGACCTGTGTGAGGATCAATCCTGGCGATGCGGTTCGTTTGCCAGACATTGGCATAGATTTCCCCTTGAATGTATTCCAATTCATTGAGCCTGACCACGGGGCCATCGTCGTCATAGACTTTAATGCGACCGATTTCCACGTAGGTTTGGGGATCCCAAAAACGCAGCGTTGACGTGCCATCGCTCATGATTAACCGCTCGCCATCGTGCGTAATGCCCCAGCCCTCGGTTGGATAATTGAACGTTTGCAGTAATTTGAAACTGTCCTTGTCATAGACAAAACCGGTGTTGGATTGCCAGGTCAACTGGATGATCTCGTCGCCATAAACGGTCACACCCTCACCGAAGAATTGAGGGGGCAGCGCATAGAGTTGCAGGACTTTTCCAGTTTCCAACTCTACTTTGCGCAACGTGGAGCGTCCACGAAGCCCTGTCCCCTCGTATAGAATGTCATCTTGGAAGACCAACCCCTGGGTGAAAGCATCTCGGTCGTGAGGATAAGCACTGACGGTTTCATAAGTATAGACCGAAATAACCTCAACCGTTAAAGAGTCTGCTGAATGTGTGGGAATTGGGGAGGTTGCGATGTTTGTGGGCGTCCTTGCCCTGTGCTGAGGCTCAGGACTCAGTGTTGGCGATGGAGTTGGGGTGCCGGTTGGCGGCGGCGTAAGAGTCGGCGTGGGAGCCTCGGTGGCTTCCGTTACAGCCGTAGGCACGGCGGTAGCTGTTGGCGGCGGTAGGTCGTCGGGACCTGCACAGGCTAGTATAGAAACAACGACGAGCGCCAAGAGTAAGAGAAGACGTTTTCTAAACATCAGTGGATTCCTGAACCAAACCGTCCTTTACAACGCGCATCAACTCTCCGCTGGCCACGAGCTCTCGCACCGCTTCCATGTGGGGATACATCACCGCGTCCTGATCCAGAAAGGGCACGCGCTGGCGGATCAACTCAAAGGCCGGGGCCGTCCCCTGGCCCAGCCGGGCCTCTGGCCCTAACGCCTCGCGACGGAAGTCTATGGCCTGCGCGGCGGCGAACAGTTCCAGGGCCAGGATGCGCTCCACGTTGGCCGCGATCTGCCGCGCCTGCCGCGCTGCGGCGGGCCCCATACTGACATGGTCTTCGGTGTTAGCGGAGGTGGGGATCGTGTCCACACTGGCGGGATGAGCCAGCACCTTGTTCTCCGAAGCCAGCGCCGCCGCTGTGTACTGGGTCAGCATAAATCCAGAATTCAAGCCGCCGTGCTTGATGAGAAACGCTGGCAGCGTCTCCTGGTTGCTGCACTCGTCGGTCAGACGGGTGAGTCGCCGCTCCGAGATGTTGCCCAGTTCGGTCAGGGCTAACGCCAGGTAGTCCATGGCGATGGCCAACGGTTCGCCGTGAAAGTTGCCGCCAGAGAGCACCGTTGCCTGACCGGTTTCCTCGTCGAAAAAGATGAGCGGATTATCGGTGGCAGAGTTCAACTCGATGCTCAACACCCAGCGAGCGTAGAGTATGGCATCGCGCACTGCGCCGTGCACCTGGGGGATGCAGCGCAGCGTGTAGGCGTCCTGCACGTTGAGCGGGTCGTCGGGCCGGGTAAAGGTGCTGCC
>CAYVPU010000167.1:0-7268 GCA_964453885.1 uncultured Anaerolineae bacterium
CCCCAGAATCAGGACGAGGGCCGCAGCCGCAGCGCCCAGCGCGGTCAAGAGGGTTCGCCGCCTCTTTTCCTGCCACGTCTTGTTAGAGCCCTGGATAGGCTCAATGAACCGGTCGTGGGTCAGTTCATACCACCGCGCCCCGGCTCGCCACTCCCCTCGGATGAGGTGCAGATTCTCGAGCACGTCCACCGCCTCGTTTGGAATCTCGCCGGATTTCTCCCGCCCCCGGTAGACCGTTCCCCGTGTCCCGGCCGGTGTAATAAGTCTATCCTCAAAGCAGGAACGCAGGTTTGCCTCTCTTACGCCGGTTTCCCGGATGGCCCTCTTGATAGATCGTTCATAGAACTCTAACAGCGCCTGGTTCACGTCGCCAAAGGTCTGAAGGTGGTCCAGGGTGATGACGGTTACGTCAGGCGGCAGGTCTCGCCACAGGCTCTGGCAAACCACCTGGAGCTGTACCGGCTCTACAAACTCTCCCCCGATCTCTGTGGTCTCGCCCGGGGCGGTCGCAACCCGCTCCTTTAACAGTTCCTCGACCAGTTGTTCGGCCACACCCTGGGCGAAGGAGCGACTGGTGTCTTTGAGCGGTCCTTTGACGGCGGCCAGGGCGGCTCCCTTGCTCAAGCGCTCCATCCGGAATCGCGCCCGCAGGCGATGGGGAAGCAAGGGGGCGTAGGGGTCCAGCTTGGCCACGTGATCCTCGCGCATGGTAAAGACGACGCCCAGGTTCGGCAGCGCGTCCAATGCTTCTCGGAGCTGCAGGAAAAAACCTTTGGCCTCCTGCCACCGGTCGCGGTGCGTGGTAAAGAGTTCCTCGAACTGGTCCAGGATCAACAGCGGCGGCCGGTATTCGAAATCGTCCTCCTGCTGGGGGCAAAAGGCCTCCAGAAAGGAGCGCAGCGTGTGGTGAAGCAGCGTTTCCGCGAGTCTCTCCTGCCCGGCCAGCGCCATCAGCACGCTGGAGACAAAGACGTTGTCCACCTGCCGCGTGTCGCTCCCTGGCGGCAGATCGATCCCCACCCGCGCCACGGGCAGCACGTTAAAGCCCTCTTGCTCGAGTGCCGGGATGACCTGGGCGTTGAGCAACGAGGTTTTCCCCGCGCCCGATTGAGCGTAAAAGAGCACCACCCGCTCGGCCAGGATCAGCGAGTGCAGTTCCCGGGACTCCCGGTTGCGGCCATAAAAGTTTAGCCGGTCCCTCCGTTCGTAGGGACGCGGTCCAACGTAAGGATTTTCTTTCATCGGCCCGTTGCCTCCCAATGCTCACGTAACTCGGCCGCAAATTGGGCGACGCTTCCCCAAAAGACATTGATGTCGGCGTCCTGGAAATACTGCTGCAAAAAGGTCTGCACCGCCGTCATGTCTGCCCCGCCCGCCTCCTCAAAGTCCAGCTGGACGGCCACGTGTTTGAACCTGCGTCGCCGGTTCAGGGTCGCCACCAGCCCCCGCAAAATCACCCGGAACTCCCAGTCGTAAAGGCCGTAGCCCACGAACATCAACGAACTGCTGGCCAGCGCGCCACGGATATAGTTCGGAATACGATCCCTCTCGGCCGAAGTGCGCACCAAAAAGTCCAGGCAGTTATCCTCGGTGAGCACCAGAGAATCCGGCTCTTTGTCACTGCCAAAGAGATGGTAAACCAGCGGTGCTCCCGGCGAGGGTTCGTAGTCGTCATCCTCTCTAAAATGGGAAGGCAGCCAGTCCAGGGCCTCGCGCCAGCGGCAGATCTCCCGCGCTGGCTGCTTGCCCTGTGCCGCCAGTGCTTCGACCGTAAAGCTGTCGCTGTTTGTCGTCAGGTAGAGCGGCAAGTTCAGGCTGGCCAGTACCCTGTGCACGTCATTGGGGTCATCGGCCACCAGTCCCGGCCATCCGACGGCCCCGATTAACCCGGTCAGCGTGTCGTGCTGTTCCTCGGCCCGCAGCCCCTCCGGCAGCCGTGTGACAAATTCGTCCATCAACGTATTCAAGAACTCGTAGCGCGGAAAGTCCTCCCCCTGGTTGCTGGCCATGTATTGCGCCACCCGCGCCAGATCCTCCTTGTCGGCAAAGGGATAGGCGTGTCTCTCCGACCAGCATCGGGCCACCTCCTGCGGGGTGGGCAGCCAGCGCCCGTGCACCTGCGGCCCGATGATGGGCGTGCATTTTCCCTGCTGGATCATGGCCATCAGCCCGGTCCAGAAAATGCGAGGGTTTCTGGTGCCCAGCACCTCACCGCGAACGTCGGCCTCGCTGCTCCACAACTGGCCAGACTTGAGCCGCATGAACAGCACCGGCACGGCCGCGTCCGGGCGACCGGTGGTCACCAACGTGCTCCGCGCCTCGTTCATGGCGCGGTCCACCGTCCCGTGCTCTGCCAGGCAGCGGTAAAAAGCGGAGCTCAGCTTTTGCACCGTCTGAATCGCCACCAGGTCCTGCATGGCCACCACTGCCGGCACCCCGGCGGCGACCAGTTTGGGACCCAGGCCCAGAAAAGCATCTGCCGTCGAGCGCGTTGCGCTCTGGCAGGCGGCGAGAAAGACCAGGCGCGGCCGCACTTGCTGGCGCACCAGCATACCAATGAGCGCATCGTCGGTGATAATGTGGGTATCCCCCTCCTCATCCTGGAGATACAGCGCGGCTTGCTGCCGCTGGCGACTAAAGGCGCCATGCCCCAGGTAGTGGAGGACGTGATAACCCTGGCGCAGGGCCGCCTCGAGACGTTCCAGCGTCACGGGCGCGTCGAGAAAGTCGAGCTGAATCTCGGCCGCGTCCAGGCCGCCAAAGGCGGCCTGCAGGGCCGACTGCTCCAGGGCCACGTCGAGCTGCACCAGGTTGAAATTAGCTTCCAGGTCGTCGGGGTTGGAAATCACGGCCAACACGCGAATAGGCCGCTCTTCCACGGCCCCGCCCCAGGGCAGAGCCACGGGCAGGTAGCGCGAGAACGGCGTGCCCGCCGTGGCAGAGAGCATCACCCCATCTTTGTGCAGCAGTTCCCACGGCAGCGCGTGCAATTCCGCCGCGTTCACGTCAATCCACAAGCGGATGCGGCGCTGGGGCGCTTGCCCACGGGCCTCGGCCCAGGCGCTGCGCAGCACGCTATCGGCCAGGAGAGCGCCAAAGAGCCGCTGCCCATCTGCGACCGGGTCGCCGCTGGAGAGCCAGGGCAGAATATCGGCCGAGAGGTATCCTCGGGGGAACTCTTGCTCGCCGCCCAGGGTCATTTCGACCGGGTAGCCCTCATCCCGTCGTTGGAAAATGCGAATCTCCAGGTCCAGGTGCTCGTCAATGGTATGATTCGTCATCTACTCCCATCCCTCCCTCCATCCGCTGTGAGCTAAGGAATCGTGATTAAATAACTTGCCCATTTGCCCGATGATTGAAATCATCGGCTGATACAAAAAGTGCGTTGAAACGCACCAAAACCGGCGATTTAACCTGTTTCAACAGGTTTCCCGTATTAGCGGGGCATTTCAATGCTCCGCTAAGTGGGCAAGTTAATTAATTCTCATTCCTAATCACTGCTCGCCGCCTACCGCTTCGCGCCAAGACTCAAGCGCCAGGAAATCTCTTCGCAGGTCCAGTAAAAAGCTCGTGCCAACTCGGGGTTCTTCCAGTCAGCGCGGCTCTCGCGCAGGCGATTCAGCGTGTCCTCATCCCCGATGTTGGCCAGCGCCTCTATTGCTTTTCGGCGCAGGTACGTCTTGTCTTGTTTGGAAGGTCTCTTGCGCAAGGCGACCTGGCGAAAGTCGCCCACCGCGATATCTTCGAACAGGTCCTTGTAACTGCGGTCGTACAGCCAACCCAGGGACTGGATGGCCTTACCCTTGAGCTCGACGCCCCTGAACTCGTACAGGCAGCAGTCGAGGAAATCGCGCGTGGTTGGATCCTGGGCCCGGACCTTGCCAATGAGGTAGGCCAGGCGGCCATACCAGTCGGCGCGGCGTTTCCAGGCTCTGGGTTCGAGGCCCTCCTGCTCGGCGGCATCGGCGTCGAGGAAGGGGAGGATGGCGCGGTTTGTGATCTCGACCGGATCGAGCAGGGCCAGGGCATTGGCCGCTGCCCAACGTGTATGTGACATGGTACCGGGATCGAGAAAGACCGTTATCAAAAGGTCCACCGCCTGCGGTGTTTGCAGATCGCCCAGGGCGAAAGCGGCAATGGCCTGGGCTGCCACGCCTTTCGAGCGCAGCCTGTCGGCCAACGTTTCCACGTCCTCGTCCACCCAGAGCCGCAGGAGCTCGGCCAGCTCGGGATCGGCGGTGGCGATCTCTTTCTCGACGTCCTTATTGGCCGACTGGGACATCAAATGCTGGAGGCCGACGGCGGCAGCCATCCGCACGTTGCTATAGTCATAGTCCGGCTTTCCGCTCCACTTGATGCGGACCCGCTGGTTGGCTACGCGGGCCAGGTAAGGGATGGCCGAGCGATGCCGCAACTGCCCCAGGGCATGGGCTGCACGGATGCGGCGCGATGTGCGAGGCTCGTTGGCTCTGTCCATCCGCCAGACCAGGGCATCGATCACCTGGTCTATCAGGGGGTCCGGATCGATCCGCTGGTGGTCGCTTTCCAGGAGGCAGCGCACTGCCAGAAAGACCTGCTCACCTTCGGTGAGATTCACCCCATAGACGATCATGCCGATGAGCAGGCTGGGATCGTCCATCAGCCCGCTCAGCAAGACCAGCGTATCCTCCCACCAGCGGAGCCGGGTCAGTCGCCCCAGGGAGGCTGTAATGTCATCCAGGGTTTGGTCGCGATCATCCATCTGTAGGATGGCCCTGGCACAGCAGTAGGCCTGGATGACGGGATAGGCGAAGCGCATGGCATCCTGGCCCACCTGGGCCAGCAGGCCACATCCTACCATGGCCTCGTATAGATCCTCCAGGCTGTACTCACGATGCCCACGCACGGCGGCCATGGTGCGGAAAGCATCTCTCACCGCCCAGGTACTGCTGCGCGCTGTTTGCATCTCCCAGGCCAGGGCATAGAGGGTCTGTTCGGCCCGGGAGCGCATCCCGCGCTCGGTGGGGAGCTCGGCGATGGCATCCTCGACCAGGCTTTGCAACACCTCTTTGCGCGAATGGGGATAGATTCCCTCTCGTCGTGCCTGCTTGAGCATTCTTGCCAGCAGCCAGGGAATGGCGGCCAGGTCGAAAAGTTGGGCCTGGCTCAGGGCGCGATAGAGCCGAGGGTCGGCGGGATGGGCCGGCCCCCTTAGCAGAAACTGCTCAATCTTGCGCTGGGACAGGGGCTGGACGACCAGCATGTCGGTGGTCTCCCCCAGCCGCCGAGGGTCAAAGTAAGCTGGGTCAATGGCCAGCATGTACTCGTGCCGGGGATAGTCTAACACCAGGCGTCCCACCGCGCGCCAGGCATCCCGACGCTGTCCGTCGGGCAGGTCGTCGCTGCCGTCGAGCAGGACCCGCAGGACAGGGCCGTCATCCCGTCGAAGCAAGCTGCGCAGCCCGGTGGCTGTTAACTGGGCCCAAAATTCCTTGAGGCTCTTTAGCATCAGGGCCTCGAGGGGATTTCGTGGGCCCGACTGTTTGATCGAGTGGGCTCTGAGGTCCACGTAAAGCGGGATGACCTGGCGGTCGGCATCGGGATGCAGTGAGCGATCGGCGGTGGTCCAGGCGATGCGGTACATCTGGGTGGACTTGGCCGTCCCGTGGCCGCCCACAAGGAGGACGAGCTGCCCTCGCCCCTCGCGCTCCGAGATCGCGGCCTGATGTTTCCTGGAAAAGAGATCGATGGCCGCCTCGACCAAATCGAGGGACGGCATAGACTCCTGCTCCAGCCACTCCAGGTCGCCGGGGTCCTGGTCGCCAGCCAGGTGTACGACCTCGGTGGGTATGGGCAGATACTCGCCCTCGCCCCAGAGGTGGGCGGGCTGATAGTCGTGGTGAATAGCCTGGAGCACGGTGCGAACCGGGTCGGCGGCGAAAAGCTGGCCCCTCTCCAGTCGCATAAAGAGCACGGGAATCGCCCAGTCGGCCTTTTCTTGCTCAAATAGCAGGTGGCGCGCCTGGTTCAGGGCCAGGTCAATCAAGCCATGCTCCAGGAGTCGCTGATAAAAGTCGGCGGTCAATCGCCGCGCCAGGGCCATCGGCACCACATCCTGCATGGCCACCACTGCGGGCACGCCTGCTCTCACCAGCCTGGGTCCCAGGCCCACAAAGGGATGCTCGGCCTTGGCCTCGCGCCTGGCGCTCTCGCAGGCGGCCAGGAAGACCAGGTGCGGCGGAGGGTCTATTGCCCTCAGCTCGGTCTCCAGTACATCGTCCTTGACCGCCTGCCACGTCCCGTCCTCTTTTTCCAAAAAGAGGGCAGCAGTGCCCTCGCCGCGCTCCCTTGGCCGTTTCAAGTGGCCATGGCCCAGAAAGTGAAACACGTGGCAACTGGCCAGGGATCGCAGGATGGCCTCCAGGCTGGTCACGCCGTCCTGGACCTGATACCCCTCGCGCTCCAGGTGCGTCCGCAACTCGGGCGACAGTCCACTGCGGCCGGGCAAAAGCGTGACCTGCACCTGGTTTTTTTGTCGCAGGTTGCCCAGCACCTGGTGCAGGTTCTCTACTTCCTGCTCGACGTCAATGGGGTTGAGCCCGGGCGGCAGGTTGCGGGGGTTGGCGATGGCAAAGAACAAGCGTACCGGCCGCTCACTGACCGGCCTGGGCTCGGCGATCTCCAGGCCGGTGTAGCGTGAGAAAGGGGTCAACGTCGAGATAGCAAGGGGGGCCGGTTTGCCCTTGTGGATGTGGTAAAGCCGCTCCCAGAGGAGGGCGTGGAGCTCGGCCGCACCGTCATCAATCCAGAGACGGACGCGCAGGCGGCCCTCTGTTTCGGCCTCAGCGCGGCCGGTGATTTTGTCATAAGCGCGGCGGATGGGCCCACAGAAAAGGGCGTAAAAGAGTTCAAGCCCGTATTCTGTGGCATTGAGTTCAGCCGCCAGCAGTTTTTCCTGGTCGAGACGCAACTCGCCACCGAGGAAGCGGCCACCGTCGTCCAGAGTAGCCTCGACGGGGTAGGTTCCAGCGGCCTCATCCCAGGCGCCGATACGAATCAGGATGTCGGCGTACTCGTCGGACATGGTTATTCTCCCACTACAGCTATAGACATTCAGGTAATGATCTTGACACTACTGGGCAAAGACAATGGTTCGTAGACGCGGTTTCCATACCGCGCATCGCCATGATACATAAAACGCCTTGCGCGCTATGGAAAGCGCGGCCACTACGGCCAACGGAACTGACAAGGTAGCCGAGGTTTCCATACCTCGTGGCTCTGGCGCGCTA
>CAYVPU010000168.1:0-7254 GCA_964453885.1 uncultured Anaerolineae bacterium
CACGGCGGCGGGGTGGCGGGGGCTATCGTGCGCAAAGGTGGGCACAGCATCCAGGAGGAGAGCAACCGCTGGGTGCGGGAGCACGGCCCGGTGCACACCGGCACGGCAGCCATCACCGGCGCGGGGAAATTGCAGGCCAAGTGGGTGGTTCACGCCGTGGGGCCGGTATGGCGTGGCCGGGGCGGTGAGCCTGAGTTGTTGGCGAGCGCCGTCCGCAGCGCGCTGGAGGTGGCGGCGGCGCACGGCCTGGAGAGTGTCTCGCTGCCGGCCATCTCTTCTGGTATCTTTCGCTTCCCCAAGCCGCTCTGCGCCGAGGTGATGTGGACGACGGTGCTGGACTACCTGGCGGCGCACCCAGAGGGCAGCGTCCGCGAGGTGAACTTTTGCAACCTGGACCGCCACACGGTTGACATTTTTTGCGCCGAAGCGATCCGGCGCTTTGGAGGGCCATCTAGTTCTCAAATTTGACAAATGCCAGGTTTGGTGTATAATAACTTTGACTGGTCCTAAATTCACCTCTCAAAGCAGGGAAAGGAGGCTGCAACATGACACAGATGAATACGCTTGTGCAGGTCGTTGCTCTTTGTGTCGATCTTGCTCGCCGCCCCCTGGTTGAGGGAGGTGCGTAGCGCAGAGTTCTGTGCTGTCATCTCCATAACGATGCCCAGGCCACGAGTTGGCGACGAGATCGTTTAACTCGTGGCTTTTTGCTGGCGGGCGACTAAAAGTTGCCTGACCGAGCTCGAGGCGAGGCCATGAGTGAGCGAACATTCGTGGCCTCGCCTATTTTTCACCAGCCTATGGAGGAACAGAACCTTGCCTACTCGTGAAGAAAGACAATGGCAGCATTACAGAGCCAACAAGACGATGCGCCAGGTGCGCAAACAGATCAAGCAGAATCGCAAATCCAAGCGGCCGCGACGCAGGGGCTGGATGCCTGGCAACCTCAATGACCTCGATACCCTCGACGAAATCGGTTTTCCGCAGAGCGAGCGGATCGTGCCGCGCGGAGAGCGAGAGCGCCGCCAGACTGTCATGGCGGCGGCGTTGGCGGCTCTGGAAAAAGAGACCGAGGACGCCGAAGAGCTGTCCTCGGTAGCAGAGACAGAGATGCCAGGCCAGCACGGTACCGTCGTCGAGGTGAGCAGCAGCCTGTGCCGCGTAGACCTGGCCGGGCGTTGCCTGGTGTGTGGCCTGCGCGGCTCGCTCAGCGCGCAAGACACCGGTTTCACCAACGTGGTGGCCGTCGGCGACAGAGTGATCATCTCAGAGAACGGATCGGATCGGGGCATCGTCGAGGCGGTATTGCCTCGACGCAGCGCCCTGGCTAGACCTGACACGTTCTACGGCCACCTGCAACAGGTCATCGTCGCCAACGCCGATCAGTTGCTCGTCGTTGCCTCGTGGCGCGAGCCGCCCCTGTGGTTCGAACTCGTGGATCGTTACCTCATCGCCGCCGAACGTAACAACCTGCGGCCCATCATCTGTGTCAACAAGGTTGATCTGGCCGGCGATCCGTCGGACTGCCGTGGGGCGCTCCGACCGTACCTGACTCTGGGTTACCAGGTACTCTTTACCAGCGCCCTCACCGGCGAAGGGGTGAGCGAATTGGGGGAGGTGCTGCGCGGGCAGACGACGGTGCTGGCCGGGATGTCGGGCGTGGGCAAATCGTCACTGCTGATGGCGTTTCAGCCAAGCCTGCAACTCCGTGCCGCCGGGGTGAGCGAGCGCAGCGGCGAGGGCCGCCATACCACGTCGCAGGTAAGCATGTTGAGCCTGGAAACAGGCGGCTTTGTCGTGGACACACCGGGCATCCGTGAGTTTGGGTTGAGCGACCTGCGCCGCGCAGAATTGACCCGCTTTTACCCGGACATTGCCAGCGTCGAGCGGGATTGTCGCTTTGGCGACTGCTCACATACCCACGAGCCGGGCTGCGCCGTCAAAGCGGCGGTGCAGCAGGGTCGTCTGTCGAAAACGCGCTATCACAGCTATACCAGGATCTACCGTTCGCTACCGGCTTGATCGCTACAATTGCCCGGACCCAACCGTCGCCAGGTCCACCGCCAGGGCCTGGCGATGGTGCCAACTTGTTGGGGGTGGCAGAACAGAAGCGCCGACTTGCGAAGTTGCGGGGGATTGTGTATAATCCTTCGGTTGATGGCAAGACAGGATTCCATTGTCAGAGACCACATCAATTTCTTGGAGGAAGAAGCAGTATGATTGACGTCACTGATTTGAGCAAATCGTATGGCCCGGTTCAGGCGCTCAGAGAGGTCTCGTTTCACGTCGAGGCCGGAGAGATCATTGGCTTGTTGGGCCCCAACGGCGCGGGCAAGACGACGATGATACAGATCCTGACTGGCTACCTGCAGCCAGACAGCGGGCAGGTGATGGTAGATGGCCTGGACGTGCTGACCGAGACCCTGGAAGTGCAGAAACGGCTCGGCTATCTGCCCGAGAACGCGCCGCTCTACCCGGAACTGTCGGTCCAATCGTACCTCAAGATGATCGCCGACCTGCGTCAGGTTCCCACGGCCGAACAACCGCTGCGCCTCTCCGAGGCGATCCGGGCCACCGCCCTGACAGACCACCTGACCCGTCCCATCGGCGAGCTCAGCAAGGGGTATCGCCAGCGGGTCGGGTTGGCCCAGGCCATTTTGCATCAGCCCAGGCTGCTCATCTTTGATGAGCCCACGGCTGGCCTGGACCCGACTCAAATCGTTGGGGTGCGCCGGCTGGTTCGCCGGCTGGCTCGCCACAGCACGGTACTCCTCTCCACGCACATCCTCTCCGAGGTGGAGGCGACCTGCGACCGGGTGATCATTCTCTTGAATGGCGAGGTCAGGGCTGATGCCCGCCTGTCAGAAATCTCGGCGACGACCGACGCGGTGCTGCTGCTGGGCGAGGGCGCGCCTGATGCGGCGAGCGACCTGAGAGCGATACCCGGCGTTCAGGCAGTCGAGGCCAATCCGACGCCCGACGGACGTGAATACCGGGTTCGGGGCAGCGACGGGACAGACCTTCGCCCGGCCATCTATGCCTTGGCCCGCGAACAGGACTGGCCGCTACGAGAACTGCGCCGCGATGTGAGAACACTCGAAGCGGTTTTTAACGAACTGGTCACAGCGGCGGGCAATGATCCTGACGCACTGCAAGGAGGGGTTGGGGCATGAAAGAGTCGTGGAAACAGTCGTGGGCGATTGCCCGGAAGGAACTGGGCGCGTACTTTGGCTCTCCCATGGCGCTGATCTTTGTGGGAACCTTTCTGGTGGCCACCCTCTTTTCTTTCTTTTGGGCGGAGACCTTTTTCGCCCGCAACATCGCCGACGTCCGGCCTCTGTTCCGCTGGATGCCAATCCTGATGATCTTTTTGGTGGCCGCGCTGACCATGCGCCAGTGGAGCGAGGAGCAGCGCGGAGGCACGCTCGAAGTGCTGCTGACCCTGCCTGTGCGCCGGGCCAGCCTGGTGTGGGCCAAGTTCGTGGCTGTTATGGTCCTGATCGTGGTCGCTCTCGCGCTGACGCTCTTTTTGCCCATCATGGTGAACATCCTGGGCGACCTGGACTGGGGGCCGGTGCTGGGCGGCTACCTGGCGGCGGTGCTCCTGGCGGCGGCATACGCAGCGGTGGGGCTGTTTGTCTCATCGCGCACTGACAACCAGATCGTTGCCCTGATCGCGACTGTGTTGCTCTGCGGTGTGTTCTACCTGGTGGGCGACCGGGGCGTGACCGATTTTGTGGGAGACACGCTGGGCGAGGTCCTGCGCGCCATCGGCACCGGTAGCCGCTTTGAGAGCATTGAGCGAGGCGTGATTGACCTGCGAGACCTGGCCTACTATCTGTCGCTGACGGCCTTTTTTTTGCTGCTGAACGTCGTTTCGCTGGACAGCAAGCGATGGAGCCGGGGCGCGCGCACAGCCACCTACCGCCGCAACGCGGTTCTGAGCGCCGTCCTGGTCGGCGCGAACCTGCTGGCCCTAAACACCTGGCTCTTTCCCGTGCATGGCTTGCGCGCCGATTTGACCGCTCAACGGGAATATAGCCTGTCCGAAACGACGCGCGATCTGATCCGCAATTTGCAGGAGCCGCTGCTGATGCGGGGTTACCTTAGCGAAAAGACCCATCCACTGCTGGCCCCGCTGGTGCCGGCCATCCGCGACATGATGCGCGAGTACGAGATCGCTGCTGGCGGCAAGATCAAAGCCGAAATCATAGATCCCAGGGATGACGAGGACCTGGAAGCTGAGGCGAACCAGGTCTATGGCATTCGTCCCATGCCTTTCCGCGTCGCCGGCCGTTACGAATCGTCGGTGATCAGTTCCTACTTTGACATTCTCATCCGCTACGGCGACCAGTCGGTCACGCTGGGCTTTCAAGACTTGATCGAGATCGAGCCTATCGCCGGCGACCAGTTGGACGTCGGCCTGCGGAACCTGGAATACGACCTGACCCGCTCCATCAAAAAGGTGGTCTATGGTTTCCAGAGCCTGGATGCGGTCTTTGCCAGCTTGGAGGAGCAGGTCAGGCTGGCTGCCTATGTCACCCCCAACACGCTGCCGGAATCGCTCAAAGAGGTGCCGGGGCGCGTCGAAAAAGTGGCCCAGGAGATGCAGGGGGAATCCGGGGCCAAGTTCGTCTTTGAGATGTTTGACCCCGACGATCCGAATGGTTCGGTCACTCGTCAAAGCCTGTTCGAGGCCTATGGGCTGCAGCCGTTTCCCGTCTCGTTCTTTTCGCCTGATTCGTACTACCTTCACCTGATCCTGCAGATTGGGGACGAGGCACAACTGCTGTACCCCTATGGTGAAATGAGCGAGGCTGATCTGCGCGCCGAAATCGAGGCCGCGCTCAAACGCGCTGCGCCAGGCTTTCTCAAGACCGCCGGCCTGTGGCATCCCTCGGAAGATGCGGTGCCCGATCCTTATGGCGGCATGAGCCAGCCCATTTCCAGTTGGCGGTTGGTTCAAGAGTTACTTGGGCAGAGCTACACCGTCAAGCCGGTGGACCTGACTTTTGGGCGCGTGCCGGGCGACGTGGACGTGCTGGTCGTGATCGCCCCGCAGGGCATGACGGACAAGGAGCGATTTGCGATTGACCAGTACCTGATGCGCGGCGGTGCGGTCGTCGTGGCGGCAGGCAACTATATCCTCTCGCCCCAGCAGTATGGTGGTGGGCTGCTCGTCGAAGCCGTGCAGGATGGCCTCAAAGAGATGTTGGCCCACTATGGCGTGATGGTGGGGGAGGCGTTGGTCATGGACCCGCGCAACGAACCTTTCCCCATCCAGGTTCAGCGTCTTGTGGGCGGGATGAGCGTGATCGAGATCCAGCAGATTGATTATCCCTTTTTTGTGGACGTGCGCCGGGACAGCATGGCGAAGGATAGCCCCATCGTGGCCAATCTGCCGGCCGTCACGCTCCAATGGGCATCGCCGGTGGAAATTGACGCCGAGAAGAACAGTGCCCGGGACGTCGTGACGCTGCTACAGTCCACCGACGGATCCTGGCTGCGAACCTCGGCGAATGTCCAGCCCGACCTGCAGGCCCACCCCAAGTTTGGTTTCCCCGTCGAGGGTGAACAAAAGGCGCGACCACTGGCGGCGAGCATCCGGGGTTCGTTCGAAAGCTACTTCAAAGACCGTCCCTCGCCGTTCCAGGAGGACGAGGCCGGAGGCAAAGATGCCGGCAGTCCGGAGGAGGACGCGGTCGGTGGGGGCCAGGACGAGGCGTTGACCCTGGGAACGATCGAGGTTTCACCCGAGTCCTCGCGGCTGGTGGTCATCGGCAGCGCCGAGTTCGTGGACGACGTCGTCCTGGACATCTCGCGTAGCCTGTCTCAAGATCGTTATCTGCACAACCTGCAACTCTTGCAAAACGCCGTGGATTGGTCTGTCGAGGACGAGGACTTGCTCAGCATCCGCTCGCGGGGCACCTACGCCCGCTTGCTGCCACCGATGGAAAAGAGCGAGCAGTCTTTCTGGGAGGGCTTGAGCTATGCCGTGGCGCTGCTGGCGGTGGTCGGCATCGGCGTGGTATGGAACGCCCGGCAGCGCAGCGAAGAACCCATGCCGCTGGTGGACCTCGAGGCCGAAAGAATCGATCAGCGAGGAGGAGGAAAATGAGCAGACGACTTTACGTTCAGAACCAGATTTTGGTAGTTGTCCTGGCGCTGCAAATCGTCCTGGTAGCCGTCGTCTTTTGGCCCAGGCCGGCCTCCTCGGTTGCTGGTGGCGAGAGCCTTTTTGTCGAACTCGAAGCCGATCAGATCGTCCGCCTGACGATCAGCGGGGCTGATGGCAACCAGATCCGGCTGGCCAAAAGCCCCGATGTGTGGGTGCTGCCTGAGAGCGATGACTATATTGCCCAGGGGAGCAAAATAAACGAATTCCTGGGCAGGATCGTCGAGTTAAAGGCCGACCGCCTGGTGACCCAAACCCCTGCCAGCCACAAGCGACTCAAGGTAGCCGAAGAGGCTTTTGAGCGACGGATCGAGTTTGAACTGGCCGATGGCACGAAACACAGGCTCTACCTGGGTACCTCACCCACTTACCGCGTGGCCCACGTGCGGGCCGATGGCCAGGATGATGTCTACCTGGTTTCGGGCCTGTCGGCCTCGGACGCCGGGCTTCGGGCCTCCGACTGGGTGGACACGGTCTATTTCTCCGTGCCTGTGGATCAGATTGTGGCCCTGACGTTGGAAAACAAGAACTGCCGGCTCGAGTTCGAAAAGGACGACGGCGGGACGTGGACGCTAAAAGACCTGGCCCCGGACGAGACACTCCTGGAGAACAATGTAAAGACGTTGGCTAGCTGGATTGCCTCCGTGCAGATGCTCCGCCCGCTGGGCAAGACCGAACAATCCGGCTATGGGCTGCAAGAACCCGGCGCGGTGGTCACCGTCCAGACCCGTGACGAGGAGGGGGCTGTCAGGACCTACACCCTGCGCGTAGGGGCCCAGAGCGACGAGGACAACAGTTTCGTGGTCATCTCGTCGGAATCTCCCTATTTCGTACGGGTGTCCAGCTACACGGTGGAGGATTTCGTCGAGAAAGGGCGTGACGACTTTCTTGAGTTGCCGCCAACGCCGGAACCGACGCCATAGGTTGCAGATTGCCAGAATCTATGGCTACGGTGAGCGCTGCGGCAATGCCAAGAGACGGTAGGGCAGGATTACCCTGACAAGGAGAAGAAACTCATGGCAATGCAAAAATCGGACAAGATTTGGTTCGACGGCCAATTGGTGCCGTGGGATCAGGCG
>CAYVPU010000169.1:0-7212 GCA_964453885.1 uncultured Anaerolineae bacterium
TCAGTTGGAAGAGTATCGTAGCCGCGATTTCTATATCGCGAGGGGCCTGCTTTCCTACACAAGCAACAAAAGAGAGCCTGTTGTAAAGACAACAGGCTCTCTGTCGTGCCACCTGAGTCATTCGGTGGCGAACACTCGCAGGGCATTCAACTCCCACAACTTTTCTTTCTGTGACGCGCTGAGATGGGCAAATCGCACGCGGGCCATCTCAAACTCTTGATCGTAGATAGGACTGCGACTGGCAAAGAGCACCCGTTCCTCTCCGACCTCAGTTGTTATCTCTTCAAGAAAGTCTTCGCGGTACGTACCAGCCGTTTGGATGACAACATTGGGACAGGCCTCCAACATGCGCCGAGCCTCAAATTGCAACATGCCGCTGATGTTGATCTGACCGCCATTGCACGCAACGAACCGTACATCAGGGAACCGGGACGCTATGTCGTGGACCTGTGTCGGGTGAGACACCCGCACGTGTCCAGCGTTTAGCACGACCGGTTTATTGTAACGACTGGCCTCCTGCAGCACTGGAAACACAATCTCGTCGTTGGCCTGAAAGTTTTCTTCCCAGGGGTCCAAATAGAGACCACATGCCCCAAGCTCTTCAAAACCCCTTTGCACCTCGGCCACAGCCGCTTCGCCCTGCCACGGATCGACGCGGCACAGACCCAGGAAGCGATCGGGGTACTTTTGGACAGCGTTGGCCACGAGGTCGTTCATGGGGGCCAAGTGATAGTCGAGCGGCTTTACTGGCACGAGCACGGCCTTGTCAATCCCCAGGCAGTCCATATTGGCACGGATTTCGGCCAGCGATTGCCCGTAGCCGAACAAGCATGGGCCTAGACAAACGTGGGCATCTACAATCATGACAAGCCTCCCCCTGCCGTTACGTTGGCCAGGATTTTCTTGATGTTTCGGTAAAAAAGGGCATCTTGCTCCTCTGCGGTTAGCCCAGCCATCTTGACCTTATGTACCTCAATGGTCAGGTCACAGCCTGGGCCGTCACTGGCATATAGCACCCTGGAGGCGCCCACGCGTTCCACCGCCTCTTTAATGAGTTGCGGGTAGGGCATGGCTGAGGTTTCCAGAACGATGTTAGGATAACGTTCTGCCACCCGTATGGCATCCTTCGTGTGAAAGTAACCACCGCAATGCCCAAGGATGATGGTAGCTTTAGGACAGGCTTTGGCGGCCTGAGCGATCTGCAGGGGCAGTGTCAATTCTTCGTCGCCGCAGTGAAACAACACGGGAGCCCTGTAACGGACAGCCAAGCGAATCATGTCAACGGTTTCCTGGCGACCGGGATGGCACAGGTTGCCAACGGGATGTAGTTTCAGACCCTTGAAGCCGTACTCTTCCATCGCCTTCTCGAAAAGCCGATGAGCAGCATCGCCTCTGCGGGGGTTCATCCGTGCGTAACCTATCAACCGATCTGGGTACTTTTGCACAGCCTCGGCGATGTATTCGAGTGACCCCTCAGTATCGGGTGCGTCGCGGTATGTCATGATGATGCTCTTGTCCACCCCTGCTTCATCCATGAGGCGGATGATAGTTTCCGGTGGATCGTACCATCCGAACCTATCTACATGGGTATGAGAGTCTATGATCATCTCGCCACTCCTTTTTTCTGCTCGGTCTTGGTACCACAACCGCACTGGGAGCACTCATATCAGCAGAGCTCTGCCCCGGTTCGACGCGCGCTGTTGAAAGCGTGTTATTGCAGGTATCGCTTTGCGATACTAGCACCAATAGTGTAATTGGGGTCTACCATGTTGCCAAGGCGTACCTTGCCGATCTGTGTGAGAAGCAAGTACGCATCCCACTTGTCAAAGCCATAGCTGGCAACCATCCATTGAACGAGATCAGCATAGGCAATACGGGCAGCATCCTCCATGGGCCGGGCGCTTCCGATACTCATAATGAACTCGTCGTTCTCAAGGCGTGGCCAATTCAGGGTCCATTCTTTGACCACATCAACTGTAATAGTGGTAGTTGTGGGAAACTCGATAGCCACACCACAAAGCTCACCATCACCCTGTACAGCATGACAGTCACCGAGATAGAGAAACGCCCCCTCTGTCCGTACAGGAAGGTAGAGGGTACTTTCCGGGCACACATCCGGCAGATCCATATTGCCACCATGATTACCTGGAGTAAGAGAATTGATAGAATCAAGTTCCGGTGCGGTGCCGATTGTGCCGATGAACGGTTCGTAGGGCAGAGTGATGCGGTCATTCCACTTGACATACTCTTCGGTAACTTGCACTTTCCGCACGATTTCCGGGAGAGGATCCTGAAGAGTGGCCGTCTTGTCCGTACTGGTTAGACCGCCAAAATAGGGGACAAGGCATGTGGTCCCCCGTGGTTGTGGTCCTCTAGGCTTTACAGAATGAATACTGACCGCCAGGGCGTCACCTTTTTCTGCACCTTCCACATAAATAGGACCGTTTTGTGGGTTGAGAAAGGGGAACTCGAGGACAGCGGAAGGCTTTGTGTCCTCACTGATAATTTTCCCCTCAAAGGCATCGTGTGTTTCAACGATGACAGTGTCCCCCGGTCTGACATGAAGCACGGGATCCGCATAGGGACCGATGGTGTAATGGTATCTCTTTTGCACATCGTCGGTAAGATAATGTTCTGCCACTTTTCTGCCTCCTCACGTGATAGGTATAGTATGCCTGTCAAACTACCGAACAGCTACCAAAGGTGCTCACTCCTTCCTACCCCATCCTTCCCGCAACACCCTCAGGGTGTTTCCGCCCCAGATTTTCACGATCTGTTCTGTGCTATAGCCTTCCGCCATCAAGCGCTGGGTTAGCTTGGGCAACTCGGAGGCGTCCTTTAGATCGTCCGGCGGATCGGTGAACCCGTCAAAGTCTGTGCCGATGGCGACGTGGTCAATTCCTCCAACGTTGACAAAATGCTGGAGGGTTCGGGCAACGAAATTCAGGCCGCGTTTCGTCTCGTGTGGCATCAGCCAAAAATTCATCAAGATCACTGCCACCACCCCACCGATGTCGGCGATCTTTTTTATCTCCCAATCCGGCAAATTGTACGGGCTGGGGTTGATCTCGTAAGCGCCAACGTGCGACGCGATGATGGGCAACCGATTGCCTACGATGTCGTATATCCGTCTGCGGGCGGGCGGCGTGCAGTGGGCAATGTCCAGGATCATGCCCAGTTCAATCATTTTCTCGACAACCTGCTCGCCGAATTCTTTCAACCCAAGCGCCAGGTTGCGGCCACCCTGGAAACAGCCCAACTTTTGCACGCTCTCGGGGTAGGGGAAGCACGGATGGACGGCTTTGTTTTCATAGAAATGCGCGAGCGTGAGATAGGCCACGCCACGGTCAAACAGGCGTTGGACGTTATCCAGATCCCCGTCCAGGCTGTGGGCGCCTTCTATATTGTGAATCACCGCTATCGGCCTGTCATCGCCCTGGTTCAAGATGGCGTCCAATTCCCGCACTGAGGATGCCATTTGAGCCAACTGTTTCCCGGTTTTTCGATCTGTCGCTTTTTTGACCTGTTCTTCCATCACGTCTAGCATATCTATCGTGACGTCGAAATAGGACCTGGAAAAGACCTTCTTCCAGGTCAGGGGCAGGAGATAGCGAAGCATCTTGAGGTACCGACATTCGTCGAGAATGCCCTTTTCCGGGGCATAAACGGTGGACAAGAGTACGTCCAAGCCGCCTTGCCTGAGTTTGGTAAAATCTGTGCGAACGCCAAGGGGATCAAAAGCGCGGCTGGCTCTGAAGCGTGATGTGAGCACGCGGTTGAAAAGGGAAGCTTTCAGGGAGGGATGTGCATGCAGATCGACAATGATAGAGTCAACGTAGTGTATTTGCTTCCACTCAGTGTTTCTATTGGTGACCATAGCGGCCTCCGTATGTTGGCGAAAGCTCATTCACCGCCCCGGGGCGGCTGTCAACCGTCTATTTTTAGCTTGCGGACAAAGCGGACAAGTTATGCCTGTATTCTATCATATATGGGCAAGAGTAGCAAGTCCTTTGACAAACCAGACGGCCTTTGTGAGTCGGGATCCACAGTCGCCATTCTGAAGCAAAATGTGGTATAATAGGGGTGTTGGGTGACATCTCGATTTTGAATCGTGACAGCGGTGAGTGGATATGTCTCAGGAGAGCATCTTAATAGTCAGTGACGAACAAGAGCCCCGAGCTTTGCTTGCCCAAGCCCTCTCTTCCCACGATGGCGCTGTGCTGGTTGCCGAGGGATCTGCACGGGCTATCGTTGCCCTTGACGAACACCAGGTCGCCGTGGTGATTCTCGACTGGCCGCTGGCCGAAACCCAAGTTGAAGGGCAAGACGGGGTGGGCGCGCTGGCTCGTCACATTCGCCAGTCCCAGCCGGAGGCATCCATCATAGCTCTGCTGGGGCGCGACGATGTGGCTTTGATGGACCTGGCATCCCTGGATGTGGACGATTGCCTGGTAAAGCCACCATTGCCGGGTTTGGTGCGGCTGGCGGTGGCCCGTGCGCTTGAACTCTGCCGATTGAAGCGCGAGGTGGAGCAGCTATTCAACCTGGCTGGTGCCCACCGCGCTGATGAACTGGTACTGCTCAATGAGGTAGGCCAGGCCATGGTGGCCACGTTAGACTTTGATGAGGTGCTCTGGTTGTTGCTCCAAGCGGTGGCCAAGACGGTACGAGTAGACGAGTGTGTTGTGGCCTTGTGGGATGAGACGATGCAATGTTACGTTCCACGAGCCAGGTTTGCGGGGGGACAGATGTCAGTGGCTGATCTGTCCAATGGCGACACGACGATCCTCGAAGACTCTTTGCCACTAGTCCGCGTCCGATTAGAGGGACACGATCGGGTATTGGGCTTGCTGGCTCTGAACCGGCGTTCCGGCGAAAGCGAGTTGAACACACAAGATCTGCAACTGGCCCAGGCCCTGGCCAATCAGGCTGCCAGCGCGCTGGAGAACGCCTGGCTCTACGCCGAATTGAAACAGTCCGCCGAGGAACTGGAGCGTTCGCAGCATCGCCTCATACAGAGTGGGAAGCTGGCAGCCACAGGCCGCCTGGCGGCTTCCATCGCCCACGAGATCAACAATCCCTTGCAGGCCATCAAGAACTGCCTGGAGTTGATCTTTGATGAGGCGGAAGCGGGCGAGCCGCTAGATCGGGTCTATCTGAATGTGGCTATGAACGAGTTGGAGCGCATTCGGGTCATCATCCAACAAATGCTCGATCTCTACCGGTCAGAGCAAGGGCAGATGGCGCCAGTAGACCTCAACGCTGCCGTGGAAGGAGTGCTGGCGCTCATGCGCAAGCAGTTGGAGAGCCATCATATTGGCGTTGAGACACACCTGGGCAGCGCCAGGCCGCACGTCATCGGGCGTGGCGACCAGGTTCGGCAGGTGTTTATCAACCTCATCCTCAATGCCATCGAGGCCATGCCTGAAGGGGGGCAACTCACCCTGACGACACATCAGGAGAACGATGGCGTCGTTGCAGTCCAGGTAGCCGACACCGGCGTGGGCATCGCGCCGGAGGACTTGGCGCGCATTGCCGATCCTTTCTTTACGACCAAGCCCAAGGGGGTCGGACTGGGGCTGTTCATCTGTCACGAGATTATAGAGCGCCACCAGGGCACGCTGGACTTGAGCAGCCAGGTTGGCCACGGATCGACATTCACTATTCGGTTGCCTGCCTCAGAGGGGGCGTAAGGCGAGTAAAGATTGGGGGAGAGAAAGGCCATGAGCGCACGAATTCTGGTCGTGGATGACGAAGAATCCATCCGCTTCTCGCTGCGGCGCGCCCTGGAGCGGGATGAACACGAAGTGTGGACGGCTGAGGACGGACAACATGCGCTGAGTCTGGTGCAACATCACATCTTTGACCTGATCCTCACTGATCTGAAAATGGGGGGCGCAGACGGCGTGGACGTGTTGCGCCAGGCCCGAGCCATGTCGCCGGACACGGCTATTATCATACTTACCGGTTACGCTACCCTCGAATCGGCTATCGAAGCGCTGCGCCACGGAGCCATTGACTATCTGACCAAACCCTGCTCGACAGCCGACATTCGGGCCAGCGTGGAAAAGGGCCTGTCACGGCGGTTCCGAGAACTGCGCCGCCGCCAGTTGCTGGAGCAGATGAGCGCCAGCCTGAACGAGTTGCGCGAGGGGACATTCCTGCGCGCCCAGTCTCCTGCGCTCTCTCCTGTCCTTTCAGAACCTGAGGCGCGGGCAACTTTGCGCCATGGCAACCTGACGGTGGATCGCCAGAGGCATCAGGTTGCTGTGGAAGAGCGAAAGGTAGACCTTACACCCACCGAGTTCGGGCTGCTGGCTCATCTAGCCGAAAACACAGAGCGGGTGATCAGTTGCAGTGAGTTAGTGCTGGCAGCGCATGGCTATGAAACCTCAGAGGACGAGGCTCGTAAGGTAATCCGGCCCCACATCACCAACTTGCGCCAGAAGCTAAGCACTTCTTTGGACTCGCGGCCCTACGTTCTCAACGTGCGGGGGGTGGGCTACGTCCTGGCCCCTGCCGCTGAGGACGAGACCGTGGCTGTTCAATAGAACCCCTGTACCTGGGCCGTTTTACATAACCCCTCTTTGCTTCCCCCGGATGTTGATACTTTCTCAATAGTTTCTAAACGGAACTTGGATTTCGGGTCCCGAAAAGCGTGGTATGATTGAATCACCTGACAAATTATCTGGAAAGCGGCGTGCGATTTGTCAGGAATTCTCATTCATTGATGTCAACCTGGCCATAGCGAGGAACCCATGCAGATTTCATCGCCGACCTTGTCTCCTTTGCTTCCATCTCCCAAGGGGTGCGTGCTCATTGTAGATGACGAGGAGAATGTGACGGTTTTGCTCCAGCGCAGCCTGGCGCGGTTGGGACCCGACCTGGAAGTGTGGGTGGCCAACTCTGGCGCTCAGGCCCTCGAACTATTGAACGGCAAGTGGTTTGACGTGCTTATTACTGATTATCGGATGCCTTATATGAATGGTTTGGAGCTGACGGAAGCCGTCCGCCAGTGCCACCCAGGGATACAGATCATCTGGATGACGGCCTATCCCTCACCGCAAATCGCCGAACTGGCGGATAGACTGGCGGTTGCCTACTATCTTGTCAAGCCGTTTTCGAGCCGGGACTTGCGGGAGGTCGTTCGTGAGCTTCTGACTTTTGCCAGGAGGTGAGAGAAACGGGAATTCTTGTTGTTGATGAACCCTA
>CAYVPU010000170.1:0-2791 GCA_964453885.1 uncultured Anaerolineae bacterium
GGATGGATCAGGGCCAACTGGTTGCGCAGCAGCTCAGAAAACAGGCGATGATAGCGATACCAACGCCGCTCATCGTCCAGGGGAACCAGAAACAGGTTGACTTGTTCCAATTGTGCCAGGATCGTCTGGCTGTCGGTGCCGCCCGTAACAGCATCACATAGGGGGCCGGTCATCCGCTCAAGGATACAAGTCTTTAGCAGGAATTCCTGGATGGCGGGGGATTGCTGCTCGAGAACCTCCTCCACCAGATAGTCCAGAATGAAACGGTGGCTTCCGGTAAAGGCCCTGATGAACCCTGATACGTCCTCTCGTCCTCGCATCGAAAGGGCTGCCATCTGCAAGCCGGCAATCCAGCCCTCGGTGCGATCCTCCAGCGCGGCCACGTCCTCCGGCGAGAGGTCTAACCTCATTACCTCGTTCAGGAATGCTGCGGCTTCTTTGGGTGTGAAGCGCAAGTCATTCGTACGCAGTTCGGTCATTTCGCGGCGCGCTCGAAGGCGAGCCAGCGGCCAAGGCGGGTCGGCCCGGCTGGAGAGGATCAAGTGCATTTGCGGCGGCATACTGTCCAGGAAGAAAGTGACCTCATCGTTGACCCGTTGATCAGTAATCACGTGAAAGTCGTCGAGGACGAGGGCGGAGAGGTCGGGTATCTCGGCGATCTCGTTGATCAAGCCAGTTAGCAATGCCTCGACATGCGGAGGCTGCGGAGATAAAAGTGCTTCGAGGGCGGCTTCTCCAATACCTTTGTGGATCGTTTGCAGGGCGGAGATGAGGTAGGCCCAGAACCGTGCCGGGTCATTGTCCCCCTCGTCCAGCGAGAGCCAGGCGACGGGCCGCCCATCCGCTGATTCGCTGACTCGCTGACTCGCCCATTCGCTCAGCAGCGTGGTCTTGCCAAAGCCGGCCGGGGCGGAGATGAGGGTCAGTCTGCGGTGCAGCCCCGCGTTCAATTGTTCGATCAGGCGCGGGCGCGAGACGAGTTCTGGCCGGACGGGGGGAATATAGAGTTTGGTGGTCAACAGTGGTGTGGACATTTCGCCTTCTCTGGTAGCACTGCGCGGCCAACCTTGCTCGCGAATCAGGAGTGTGCAATGTTGTAATCTTATCACATCTTGTCCATTCTCGCAATACTGCCAACTCACTTGAACAACGCACATGAACAAGAAACTCCCCGGCGCACCGGCCAACCGGGGAGTTTTGGGCCTGGTCAGGTGGGTAGTCTTTTGCCTGGTCAGGTGACCAGGTAGCGCCCGGCAATTGCCTGGATGGGTCTGGGGTTTTCTGCTGGCGGGTCAACGTCTTTGAACCCCATACGATGGTGGCCGCTGTCGCCGCGACTATCCACAATAGGACTTGATAGAGTTCCGCCCGCCCCGTTAACTCGAAGAGTTCCCCAACAAAGTTGACCGTGAAGTGGAACAGCACGGCGGAAAGTGTGCTGCGCCGGTTGCTGTTGTAAATCCAGGTCATCAGGATGGATGTAGGAATCATCGCGATCATGTACAGCCAAAAGTCCGGCGAACCCAGGCGCAGGTCGCTTTGGTACGTGCCCTTGATGAAAAAAAGCAAGTGCCACAGTGACCAGGCTGCGCCCAGAGCCAGACTAGAGACAAGCGCGTTCCACCTTGCCTGTAAGCGGTCGAGGGCGTAACCGCGCCAGCCCAGTTCCTCAGGGAGCGGGCCGAAGAGCAGCGTAAAGAGCGCGAAGGGCAGAAGCGTCAGCGGTTGTGATAGGTCGGCCTCAAGTTGCGGCGGGTTTCCTCCAAACAGGACGTCCAGCAGGGCAGCCAGTGCGGTCAGCGCGGGGACGGTGAGCAGAATCACGGCATACCATCCTGCTGCGTTTCGTGGCGGGCCAGATGACGGAGATCGCCAACCTGGGCTTTACCGGCGGCGAAGCGATCCGCTTCCCTTCGTTGCAGTTCATCCCGCTGGTGCTCGGGTATCGGACGATGGAGGAGTTGCGCGCCGCCTACCCCGACGTGAGCGTCGCGCCAGCCTGGCGGCTGCTGGTGGATACACTGTTTCCGAAAGTGGAATCGTTCATCTACACCATCTACTGATGCAAGAACGGGTGGGAAAGGGGGCCCCAGCGACAGGCATTCCGTACTGTCACGCCCTCACCCCCTGGCCCCCTGGCCCCCTCTCCCGATCTCAGGAGAGGGGGAAGAAGTGCCGTTCGGATGCATCAAACCCATCACGGACTAGCGAACCATCCTACGGTTTGTAACCAGACCGGGCCTCGCTTGCCAAGCGAGGCCCGGCTCGTTTGTGGTGCGACGCTGGACGCTACGGGTAATTGCGCAGCACCAGCGGCAGGAACACCCGCCACGGCGCGCGGAAGACGTTGAAAACACTATTGCCGTCAGGCTCTCCATACCATACACCGATGTCCTGGTTGGGCTGCACATCCCACTCAGTGACCGGGTTCCACGAGCAAGAGTAGACGTCAACGCCATCTGGGAACACGGTGTCGTGCTTGTTCGGTGCTCCGACCGCACCTTTACTTCATCAATTGCGTACCCGTCCCAGGGAATGGGGTCATCGTGATAGCACTGGAACTTGATTTGGAAGTGATCGTTAAACGTCAGCCCGTTAGCCATTGCTTCTTCGTCCAGGTCAATGATCTGGTGTTGCCAGGAGGTGGGGTCTTCGTCGAAGGACATCACCCGATACCAGGTTGCACCGTCGTCGTCGCTGAGGAAAACACCATCCAGGGTCCCATCTCCACCCCATTCATCCCACCAGAAGTCGAGGTCGACCTGAGTCTGCCCGCTCAAATCTATCGTCA
>CAYVPU010000170.1:2891-7171 GCA_964453885.1 uncultured Anaerolineae bacterium
GCAGCAGGCTGTACGTGCCGGAATGGGGATAGGATGAACTGACCTGAACGCGGCCTTCGTTGGTGAAGTAAACCATCCACTCATACCCCAGCGCGCCGGCCTCAAAGCCATCGTAATAAGGGAACGTGGCGGGGGTGGGGGACGGTGCGGCGCGCACCTGTACCTCGTCGACGGCGTAGCCATCCCAGGGAATGGGGTCGTCATTATAAAACTGGAACTTGATCTGGAAGTGGTCGTTGAACGTCATTCCTTGAGACGCAGCCTCTTCGTCCAGGTCGATGATCTGGTGGCGCCAGGAAGTAGGGTCGTCGTCGAAAGACATCACCTGGTACCAGGTCGCACCGCTGTCATCACTGATGAAAACACCGTCACTCACACTATCAGAACCCCACTCATCCCACCAGAAGTCGAGGTCGACCTGAGTCTGCCCGCTCAAATCTATCGTCAATATGGCAGCAGCGGTGGAATAGATCGAGTCGTTTTCATAATCGTCCAGCAGCAGGCTGTACGTGCCGGAATGGGGATAGGATGAACTGACCTGAACGCGGCCCTGGGAGGTGGTGTGGACCATCCACTCGTCTCCCAGTGTGCCGGACTCAAAGCCATCGTAATAGGGAAAGGTAGCGGGTACGGGTGTGGGTGTGGGTGTGGGTGTCGGCGTATTCGTGGCTGTACTCGTGGGCGTTGGCGTGTTGGTAGGTGTGGAAGTGGGTGTCGGTGTAGCGGTTGGAGTAGGAGAAGAAGTGGGTGTCGATGTAGAGGTGGACGTAGCTGTGGGCGTCAATGTGGGACCGCCAGGTGTGATTGTTGGGGTAGGCGATGGAGCAGTCCGGGCTTTTAGGACGAGGGGGAGATAGATCATGGATCCGGTTGAAGGACCTCCCAGGTAGGCATACTTCAAGTTGCCATTGCTGGCGTCGATGTAGCTGATGTGAGGACGACCACTTGCATCCAGCGCCAGAGATGTATACTTTCCGACGTCCCCTGTGCTGTCCACGGTATAGATATGCCAATCCACATCATCCATGTAGGCGTATTTTAAATCTTGATTGGTTTCATCACGGTAGCTTATGTGGGGATATCCGTCGGCATCCAAAGCGAGAGAGGTGTATTTGCCGACACTTCCCTCGCTGTCAACCACATCGATATGCCAGGAAAATGCACCTGTACGGTATGCGTATTTGAGGTTTTCGTTCGTGGCGTCAAAATAGCTAATGTGAGGAGTGGGCGGGTAGAATCTTTCATCCACGGCGATGTCGGTGAATTTCCCAACGTCACCAGCGTCGTCCACCATATAAATGACAGGGTCGAACGGGTCATGATGCAAGTAAGAGTGCTTCAGCTCTTCAGAGTAATCGTTGTAAAAACTCATAAAAACATTGTTGTCGCTATCCAGAGCCATGGAGCTGTAATCGGCCGAATATCCCATTGTGACTGGATCCTTCCACCCAGAACCATCCTCGCGAAGGTATATTAAATCCCCTGGGTCCCACCTAATACAATTGCCAGAAACCCACATCATGCAGCGGAACAGGGTAAAAGCAAGATGCGGGTAGCCCTCTCCATCCAGCACCAGTGAGACATTGTCGCGCGCTGACAACTGATTATTCCCGGAAACCAGCTCTTCCACATACCAATCTTCTGCGGCATCCTGGTAGACATATTCCAAATTGGAGGTATAGTTAAAGTACTTAAAGTACATAATGTGGGGACGGTTTCCCAAGAGCGCTAGTGAGCTGTATGAACCCTCGCGACCTGTCAGAAGTGTGATGTGCCAGTCGCCATCGTCCTTGTACGCATACCCCAAATCACTACCGGTTTTGTAGCTGATATGGGGATTTCCATTTGCATCCAGGACCAATGAAGTTCCCGTCAGTCGAACGTCATTGCTGTCAACCGTCTCAATCACCCATTGTTCTTCAGTTAAACTTTTCAGTGAATCCAAATAATCTAGTGCCCTGCCACTTGGTCGGTCCTCTGAATCATCAGCGTAAGTGGCGCTCCCCCTTTCATGCAGGCATAGACTTACAAGTATGACAACCGCTGAGAAGAACACAACGCACCCTGTGGTAAACGATTTCCCTTTCATTTTATAGATCCTTTACTGCGCATTTCAATGGATGCCAAAGCCACAGTTCTTATTGGACTCTTTTCTCGGGGTGGTAAGACGCGATCGTTTTCCCGCCTTTTCTTGGCAAGAAACGAGTGAAAGAGTATTGTCCAGAGAGAATACCGTTGGATCATAGAATCTCCTTTCGTCCAGGTTTGACCACGCTTTCCTGGTTGCAGGGGACAAGGACAGAGACGCCCGCCTCACAGTGCCGCGAAGCACGAGGTCAAAAAAACTCGCCGGGGTTACTGTGCGCTTCGGCCGGGGAATGACCGAATGTGCGCAACAACGCCCCAGCGAGTCTGACCTACAAGAGCAGAGGGAAGATAACCCCTCAGTACCTTACGCCCGTCCTCCTTTCGCCCAAGCCATATACACAATTGGCGAGCGTTTGTGAAGTCTTCACAAGACTGAACACAATCTCAGTATACAACAAATCGGAGTCAAAGTCAATAGTTCGAATTGCCTCACTAAAAAGGTGACCTTGTCATATTCGTTGCCTCACGGGATAATGTTACCCAAAAAGGAGGATCCCATGAGGCACCCAGACGACATGTACCTAGACTTACTCAGATCTCGGTATCGCAAAGCGAGCAAGAAGGAACGAAGCGCTATTCTCGACGAGTATGTGAAGACTACAGGACAAAACCGCAAGTATGCCATTGGTGTTCTTGGCAGAAAACGCAGAACGGCCAAGCCTCCAGTGCGTCGCCCGAGGCAGGCCATATACGGTGATGAAGAGGTTCGAGCACTTCTCGTTTTGTCTGATCTGTTCGATGGCATCTGTTCCAAACGACTGCGCGCAGCAATGAATATCGAGTTGCCGCGATTGTACGAGGCTGGCTCTCTCCAGATTGGTTCGGAATGCTACCAGAAGCTATTACAGATCAGCCCAGCGACGATAGATCGGCTTCTGGCAGGCCGTCGCCTCCAAGTGGTCAAGTCGCGGGGCTTCACAAAGCCTGGCACATTGCTCAGGCACCACATCCCTATTCGCACTTGGGCTGATTGGACTGAGGACCGGCCTGGGTTCTGTGAAATGGATCTGGTCGATCATAGCGGTGGAATCATCATCCGCTGAGGTTTCCCCATTGCTCGGAGGCGAGATTCTTCGCTGCGCTCAGAATGACAGCCGTGATAATTCTCGCGGACAATGCAAATATTGTGGGGTAATTCTATAGGCAACTCCCCGGCGCACCGGCCAACCCGGGAGTTTTGGGCCTGGTCAAGCGACCAGTTATCATCCCACTATCGGTTAGAACCGCCCCCCCAACAGATTCCAGTAGTGCAGAAACGGAATAAAAGCCGCCGCGGCCAGCGTGACCAGGGTGTAGTGCAGTCGCCCCAGGATGCCCCAGTAACGATCCTTCCAGGCCAGCACGGTGAAAACAGCCGATCCTATCGTCAGGACGATGGCCAGGACGGGCAGGGCAAACAGCGTGTTCAGAATGGGCGGCACATCGTGCGTGACTTGCACGCCGACCAGTACCCGCGCAACGAAAAAGATCAGGTACAGAGCAATGACCAGAACAGCCAGCCACCGGGCAAGCCGAGCCGGTCGCTCGACCTGGCGTGACGGCTTGTGCTTGATACGGCGAATTATGTAGCTGGCTGGACCAGCCAGGATTGCCGACAGGAAGAACAGCGCAGTAAAACCGAGCAACCCCAGGTGAACTGGGCTGGTCTCGTACCAGGCCAGGCTCTCGTAAGATACGTAGGGCTGGCTACCGAGGAACATGTAGCTGATGCGCCCGCTCTTGTTCTCCCTGAAAACTAAATAGTCGCCGCCGCCAACCCGTTGGAACAGCAACGGTTCTACTTCCACCCACTGCGACGTTTGACCAGGGAGATGAACGGTCAACGTGCCGTCACCAGCGGCGGTCACGCGCACATCGCGGCCCAGTTGGCTCATCTTTTCGAGTGTCAAGTGCGCGTGCCTATTAACCCGGTAAGCGCCGGTGAAACGGCCGGCCCGATCCTGGAAATCGGCCGGCGGCTGCGGCGCGCGAGATTCCGTCAGCGCGGGGTAGTAGTGATCCACAAACGCTTCCATCAGGTCGTGCGACATCCGGCGGTCCAGGAGGTTGGCGGACATGAACAAGCCCACGCCATCATCGGGCAGCAAAAAGAGCAGGCTGTGATGCGTGGTACTGGTGCCGGTATGCCAGAG
>CAYVPU010000171.1:0-7147 GCA_964453885.1 uncultured Anaerolineae bacterium
GGCACGATGATCAGCGCGCCGCGCTCCTGTAAACCCTCAAAGAGCATGTTCATGGCTCGCAGGTGCAGGGCCACCGGGTTGTCCACGTAGGCCAGCGACGCCTGCCGAAAGCTGTCGGCGATTTGCTCCTCACTCTCGCCCAGGATAACCCGCGCTTGGCGCTCGCGCTCGGCCTGTGCCTGACGGCTCATGGCGTCCTCCAACGCCTCCGGGATGACGACGTCTCGGATCTCGCACCGCTGGAAAGGCTCGATACCACCTGGCTTTTTCGTGGCCCTTGAGGGCCGGTCATCGCAATTCTACACCAAAAGCCGACCAGGGGCAAGCGGGGGGCTGGGGGGGATCGTAGCAAATCGGTGGGACAGCATCTGCCTCACATGGGAAACGAACATTGCATCAAGGAGATTGCTGTTGACGGTGGTCGCAGGTTTTGAAGCCATACATGATATAGCTTTCATAGCGCTTCTTGCTCTTGAACTGCAAGCTGTCTAATCTGGACCAATATCTTTCTTGGATATGAGAGTAGTCGGGAGCACCAGGCAGCTCCCTGAAATAATAGTGATAATGGTTAGAAAAAAGAACAGCAGCGACGTTGTCGGCGATTTGGAGTCCAGCAGTATGCCTTGAGTCAGCAAAGAGAGGACTTTCAACAAGACGGGTAAGTTGCCGACCGGTCTCGTGCCCGAATATGTAACTCTGGTAGGATTGAACCAACCCCAGGTCTAAAGCTCTGCGTCGGCTATCAGCAATGAGGATACCGTGATCATAGATATAACTCTCCACGATATAGGTATTGAGACGTTCCGAAAGGTATTGGAGCCCCATCCTATAACAAGCCTCTGGGGCCATGATATCTGTGGGGTGTTTCAGAAAAGTGACACCAAATGCAGCAGCGTCATAACGCTCACAAAGGTCAAGTGTCTCTCGAAGAAAAGCATGATTGCGATGATTGCCTTTGTTGCGTGGTGCGCAAAGGGCATTGCCTTTTGTCTCCCATTGCTCAGCGCGCCAGTTGCTCTGGGAAATTTCTTTCTTGAAGAAATGCCGCTTCAATTGAAGGTAGTCCCGGTCGAAGTCTCGCCAACCAGCCAGAGGCAGGGCTAGCGAGAAAATGCAGAACAAGGGGGTTTGTCCAGTTCTGATCGGAACAGAATTTCTCTACCGTACAGAACCTTTGTTCTGTGCCCAAATACGACAAAAAGCCTTTGTTTTCATAGTCTGTCACCCTGGACGGGCCAATAATCGTCCTGTCGGGTCAGTTGCCGAGCGATTTTGGGACACTGATTGGCCTTGCGGCACAAGAAACTGGCGTTTTTCACCATACCTGAGTATAGAACGGATGTTTTGTACGGTAGAGAAAACAGAATAAGGTTGTCTGTTGCCAGCCTCGTCAATGTAGAACACGCAGGTACTCAAAGATATCCTCCCCTGACTAACAAAAAAGAGCAGCCCGTTGTTCGCGGGCTGCCCGGTCGTGTACAGGCACATAAGCGCGCATGAACACAGGCCGTGTTCGGCTGCACACATAATATAGTATAGCACAAAGTCCCAGACTTGTCAATACGGCGGCCAGAATCCACGAAAACTGTAACTTTTCTGCAACAAATATCTCATGATTTCAGCGGTTTTCCGTTCACAAATCCGCCCACTGGCGATGGCGACGAGGGACAGCGCCAGTGGCGGTTACGAATCAGCTAGGGATAGTCCCAGCCAATACCCATGTGCGAATTATACACCCAAAGCCGACCAGGAGCAAGTTGGCCCGTGAAAGGGCTTTCGAAGCAAAACTAGGCTCGAAAATCAACCCCAAAAGCACGGAGTCTGAGTTTTAACAAATCGAGCGTTTAGTGGACAATAGGGCATCTCAAAAAAAGAGGTGCTCTATGTCTGTACAGCATCGATTGGCGGACGACCCCGGCGTGGGCACCGGGGTCATCCTGTTTCGACAGGCGCAGGCCGGATGCCGTGACAGCCTGAACGAACTGATGGAAAGGCACGACGGTCTGGTTCACGCCGTGGTGCGGCGGCAGGTTTTGGGCGACCTGTCATACGCTGAGGCCGTCCAAACGGGTCGTATCGGTCTGTGGCGAGCCATTCTGGGCTATGATCCCGACCGGGGTTGGACGTTTTCCACCTATGCCTGGCCCAGCATCACCCGTCACATCTGGCGAGCGGTTAAGAAAGATGTCGCCGATGAAGGGCATAGACAGTCTGCGTGGACTACCCGTTCACGGGTGGATGGCTTGCCTTCCCTGTCTACGGTGGCGTTCTCTTTCCCGTCGGCAAAGGCACTGGACCCTGCTGTCATCTGGGAAGCATCCGCCGTCTGGGGCGTGCTCTACAACCTTGTCAAGCGACTGCCGAGGCGACTGAGGTACATCATCGTCGCCCGCTACGGGCTAGCAGGATGCCGCGTTGCCCTCTACCGCGAGATTGGCGCACGTCTCCACCTCAGCCGCGAGCGGGTGCGTCAACTGCATACCGAAGCGCTCGTCTGGCTCCGTCATCCCGCCTTTGCCTGCCTGCCGGGATTGAATCCTTGCGCGTCTTGTTTGTGCCATTTTCACACCTCCGGTCCTTCACTTATTTGCTGTATGTCTCTCCTAACTTTTTCTGGATAGTTCGCTCCACTTCCTGGCGCGAGTATCCCAGGTTGAACAGTTCCTCCAACGCTGTGACGATGACGAGTTCCATTTTTTCGTCTCGCATCTTGGCCAATGCCTCCTCCTCAGGGCTATCGGCGACAAAGGTTCCGCGCCCCCGTTGCGTGGAGATCAGACCCTCCCTTTCCAACTCCCGGTAAGCCCGCACGACGGTGTTAAAGTTGATGCGCAGGTCGGTGGCGAGCCGCCGGATGGTAGGAAGCTGATTGCCGGGAGTGAGTTGCCCGGCCGCGATCTGCGCTTTGATCTGCTCCACGATTTGCGCGTATAGGGGCACTCGACTTGCCGAGTCAATGTGGATCACTGTCGCCTCCAGATAGTACTAGAACACTATTGTACCAGTATTATAGCACAACTTTGAGGAAATGTCAAGGCCATTGTCTCCTGGGCCGAATGGTGCTATAATACCGCCGTTCGCAGGCAGGCCGTCGGGCCTGTCTGCGAGGAGGAGTGGCACAGTGAGATCATTCTGGCGGCGACATCTAACCGCACTGGTAGGAACCGCACTGTTCCTGGGCAGCCTGGCGCTGTACCTTTCGATCATGGCTCCTTCGGTGATCATGGGCGATCCCGGCGAGTACCAGTTCGTGCCTTACGTGCTGGGCATTGCTCACCCGCCGGGGTATGGCTTTTACACGCTGCTGGGCAAGCTGTTCGCCACGCTGGTGCCAGTGGCCAAGGTCGCCTTTCGCATGAATCTGCTGGCTGGCGTCTGCGGTGCAACGCTGGTGACGCTGGCCTATCTACAAACGCTGCACCTGGTCGGCCGGCCTGCCAACTCAGCGGCGGCGCAACTGCCAGCGATCCTGGGTGCGGCGTCGCTGGCCGCCAGTGTGAGCTTGATGCAACACGCCAGCCATGCCAACGCCCACATCGTCACTGCCATGCTGGCTATGGTCAGCGTGCTGCTGCTGCTGCGCTGGTGGCGCACGGACGACGACCGCTGGTTGTATGCCTTTGCTTTCACCGCCGGCCTGAGCCCCACGCAGCATCCTCTGCTGGTTTTCGGCTTCCCTGTCTACACCCTGTTCATCCTGGCCGTGCGCCCGCGCATCCTGCGCCAGTCTCGCAAGTTATTGACGATGGTAGGTTGCGCGTTCCTCGGCCTGACGGTCTACCTGTATTATCCTATCCGCAGTGTCACGGGGCCGCCGTCTTTTGGGCCGGGCAATGCCCACACCTGGGATGGCTTTCTGCACCTGGTGCTGGCCCGTGGCCTGACGGTTAATGTCTTTCCCTTTACTCTGCAAGAGCAACTCTTCCGCCTGGGCGATGTGGCGCGGCTGATGCAACTCCAGTTTGCCTGGCCGACGTCGATTCTCGCCGTCGTCGGCTTTCTCTGGCTGGCGGTGCGACGGCCTCGGGCGCTGTTGCTACTGGGTGGCTACGTGGCTACCACTGTCTATATCACAGTGAACATTCTCCAGGATGCGCTGGCTTACCTGGTGGGGCCAACGGTCGTCGTCGGCGTGCTGATCGGCGCGGGTGGGCTGGCTCTCGCGGAAGGGCTGGCCCGCTGGCGAGCCGTTCCCCGGCTGAAGCGAGCCGCGACAGTAGCACTGGTTGTCGTACTGTTTGTCTTTCCAATCACAACGGCGATACACAATCAACCTCGCGTAGACCTGGGCGACTATCGCCAGGGGGATGCTTTTGTGGACGCCGTCTTTGAGCAGTTCGGCGGCCAGGGCCAGGGCGCGCGGCTCCTCTGCGCCTGGGAGCAGATGACGCCGCTGCACTACTACCGCCTGGCCGAAGGGCGGTCGCCAGACCCGGCAGACGTGGAAATCGTCCCGGTGTCGGCGGGCACTGTGACCCCCTGGACGGAAGCGGTCTGGGCCAACCTGGGGTCTGGGCCGCTCTATGTGGCCGACTACCGCGCCGAGATCGTCCGCGCAGGGTTCCGGCTTGAGCCTGAGGGACACTTTTACCGCGTATTGCCTGGCCCGCGCCCGGAAAGCGATGTGCCGCCCATTGGCCATCGGCTTGACATCTCTCTTGATAACGGCACCCTGACCCTTCTGGGTTACGACGTGAACCGCACCCGCCTGCGGGCTGGCGAGTCGCTGCGGTTAACAGTCTATGCGCGCCTGGGGAGCGAAACCGACGAGATCTATCTGCCTTTTCTCCAACTGGGCGACGCTGGCGAACTCTGCTTCACCACCGACAGCAAGTTCCTCACCCGCGACTGGACGCCTGGCGAGATCGTGACCCAGGACTATGACGTGCCAGTGTTGCCCACGGTCTCTCCCGGCGCGTACCCGCTGCGGCTGGGCGTGCGGGCCATGCTGCGCGGCAAGGATCTATCCCTGGCCGCCGCTGGTGAGACAACCGTGTCATTGACGACCATCCAGGTGGACGCGCCTCGCTTCCCACCGCCAATTGAGACCATGAATTCGGCTCTAGGCAACTTTGGTGGCCGGATGTTGCTCACGGGCTCGACGGTGCGCATCGGCGGGCGGGCCAGTCGTGTCCCATGGGACGCACCTTTGACAGCCCACGCCGGTGAGGCGGTGCGGGTGACGCTGCACTGGCAATGTCTGCGTCGCATGGACGATAACTACAAAATCTTTGTCCAGTTTGTGGGGTTGGGGTTGTTCAATCCCAGGACACAGGGGCCGCTGTGGGGTCAGCACGACTTTTGGCCCGTGGGCGGGGCCTTTCCTACGCACCTGTGGATTCCCAAGTGGGTCGAAGGGCAGCGGGTGGCCGACACTCACGACTTTGTAATCGATCCCGCCGCGCCGTCAGGTGATTATCTCATCGCTGTAGGCGTTTATGACACGGTTGGTGAGCGTCGTCTGGGCACGCTTGATGCCCAGGGCAATATGGAGGGAGACTGGGTGGTGCTGGGCCCGGTGCACGTGGAAGAGTAAAACGTGAAACGTAAAACGTAATCATCACGCACTTGAGTTTTACACTCAGAATTTACAAGATCTGTACCTCATGCTATAATCCGTGGTCGAGGAGATCTGGAGATGGGTGACAAAGTGCGGTTGCGAGCCATCGTGCATGGCCGCGTGCAAGGTGTGAACTTTCGCTACTATACCCGCCAACAGGCCAGCCACCTGGGTATCACCGGCTACGTCCGCAATCTGTGGGACGGTACAGTAAAAGTCGTGGCCGAGGGTGCACGTCAGAATGTGACTCGGCTTCTGAACTGGCTTCACAAAGGCCCCCGCATGGCCTTTGTAGAAAAAGTAGACGCGCAGTGGCTGCCCTACAGCGGTGAATTTCGAGGCTTTGAGGTACGTTATTGATGCGAGACAATCCCGAAAGGCTGGCCTGGACGATCCTGCTGGTCTCGTTTTTCATTTTCTGCCTGCTGGTTATCAGTATCCCACTGGGTATCCGGCAATTTATCGTTACGGCCGCCGAAAGCCACGAGGTTCGCGTGACTGCTTATGGCGGTGCTGTTTTGATGCGCCTGGCGGCACAGGATACCTGGACAGCTATCACCGAACCGGATCAAGTGATCCTGGAAGAAACCATTCTAAAGACGGAATCTTCTTCGCAAGCGGTAGTTTGGTTGTTTGACGATAGCAATTTGCAGGTCAGGAACGATAGCCAGGTGGTGATCTTGGAAACCCGCACGCCCCGCTTTGACAGCAGTCCCCGGCCGGCCAGCATTATGATAAAAGTCCAGAGCGGCAAGGTGCTGGTGGGTGTCGCTCCCCCTCCTCGAGACCGCTCCCGGCAGTTTGAGGTCCACACATCTCACGGTGTCATCCTGTTAGAGGAAGGCAATTACTCCATCAATGTGACCGAGACTGAGACCGACGTCAATGTCCGTACGGTCCGGGCCGTGGGGCACGCCATCTTGCAGGCCGTAGGGGAGAGTATTCCCCTGGAAGTGGGTGAACGTGGGCGCATTGAAGCCGGCCATCCTCCCGAAGGGCCGCTGCCGGGCGAACAAAATCTTCTGAGCAATGGTGATTTTCAACAGTCCCTATCAGTAGGCTGGATCTCTTGGGGGGAACGGGAAAAGGCGGAAGAAGCTGAAGGTTCCGTGGCGATCGAAACAATCAACGGGAGCCAAGTGGTTCATTTCATTCGGCGGGGAGGAAATCAGCGGCATGCCGAGAGCGGCATCCGCCAGGGATTAGACCTGGACGTGCGCGACGCCAGTTTGCTGCAAATCCGTCTCAACGTCAGGGTGATCCATCAGAGCTTGCCCGGGGGGGGAGTGCGCAGTTCCGAGTTCCCCTTAATGGTACGCCTCCTCTACCGTGACGCCAACGGGCGAGAGCATGATTGGGTACGAGGCTTTTACTATTCCAACAGGGATGGCTTATTCGTGCGTGACGACGAATCGTACCAGGGCATTCTCATTCCGCAGAATCTCTGGCGACCTTTCGAGTCGGACAACCTCATACTCTTGCTGGGCAGCCAACGGCCGGTACACCTTATCACGTTAGAGGTCTATGCTTCGGGTCACGATTACGAGAGCATGGTCTCGGACGTGGGGCTCTTTGTCAGGGAATAAT
>CAYVPU010000172.1:0-7114 GCA_964453885.1 uncultured Anaerolineae bacterium
GATAGCCATGATGCCACGGGCCGGAAGTCAGGACGGCATCATCCCACAGGACGTAGGCCTCACTGGGATATTGCGCCTCTGAGCGAGTAAAGGCTGTCACAGTAGTACTCATGGCTGTAGTCGTCAGTGAGAGGTGCTGATAGGAATCAGAAGCATACTGTATATCAGGATCCTCGGGTCGCCAGACCACGTTAGCAGAGTGAGGATCAGTTCCACCATGAGGGTCAATGCCGATCCACACCTTCACCGACTGCGTTCCATCATGTGGGTCGTCGGGCCAGTTGTGCCAGATGCTAAAGCTAACAGCGTCGCCAGCCGTGATGTCTGTACTGACCTTTTGATAGAAACCGCCGTAATGATTGTGAGCTGGCTTTGATCCCACCCATTGAGAACGGCTACCCGAACGAGATGTGCTAGATGAATAATACTCGGGCGCCGTGTCACCGCTACCTGGCCAAGCTGTCCACCCGTCGGCCAAGTGGCCGCTGGTATTGGTCTCAAAGCCTGGGTTATCCAGCAAATTCATGCCGTTCTGGGGCAACACCGGACCCGACTGAGCAACCGGCACAAAGACAAAGATCAGCACAGTTATCGTCGCCAGCCGGGCGGCCCGAGCCACAGAAAGACGAAAACGGCTATTCATCATTTCCCCTCCTTGCGTGCAACTCTTTTCCCCACCCTCCACATCTAATGGTTACAGCCCTGCCATGATCTCCTTCTGGTCGCGCATTGTAGCATAGACACCTCGTTCTGCCAAATCTCACTTTTCATTGCCCGCCCTCTCAAATCATGCTATAATGGGCGTAACCGTTCAGGGGGTGTTCAAAAAACCCGAGAATTGGGCCGGGATTGGGAGATTAGGGGATGAAAATAAACGAAAAAATCTCCCAATCCCCTCATCCCGGCGAAGAATCCCTCGGTTCGACGTACCCGCTGAACGCTTACTAATGGGCTTCAACGTTCAGGGGGTAGATCAGAAACCGGGGTTTTTGGGCTCCACGGGTCAAAAAGTTGCTGGCTGCAAGCAGCAATTCTCATTATGGCCAAGAGCCACCGCCCGGAGCTAAACCTACGGGCTAAAATCCAGCCCCGAAGGGGCTTCGCCCTCTCAGCGCGGGGACTTTAGCCCCGCGCGTCTTGGAACGCGCGTGCCACAGAGTCCTTCAAAATGAGAATTGCTGGGCTGCAAGGCGCTTTCCAGGGGCCAATAGGATTCCCTGGCAAAAAAACCGGGATTCTTGGCCCTCTGGTGAACGGTTACCGGCCCCCACCAGCGACTAGGAGCGACCATGGAAAAAATCCCACTCTCTTCTGCCAGGACGCTGGCACTGATGAAACAAGGATTGGCCCATCGCGGGCAGGGCAACGACAAGGAGGCTATCCTGCAGACCGTCCGCCGCCTGGGCTACGTGCAGGTAGACACCATCAACGTCGTCGCCCGCAGCCAGTATCTCGTGCTTCTCAGCCGCCACGGCCACTACCGGCCCGAGGAACTGGACGACCTGCTTTACGATCCCGACGACCGCCGTCTGTTCGAGTACTGGGGACACGTGGCCTCGATCCTGCCGCTGGAGGACTATTCCTATTACCTGGCCCGCATGGCCTGGCACCGCGACATCGGACCCTCCTGGGGGCAGAAATGGCGCCAGGAGAATCAACAGGTCATCGCCGATGTGTTGGCCGAGGTGCGCCGCCGGGGGCCACTCGGCTCACGCGACTTTGCGGATACCCGTGACAGGCGAGGCACCTGGTGGGATTGGAAACCAGCCAAACGGGCCCTGGACCATCTGTGGACGACCGGTGACCTCATGGTCAGCCGGAGGGTCAACTTTCAAAAATTTTACGACCTGACCGGACGGGTGCTGCCAGAGTGGGTGAATCGCACGCCCCCTACAGAGGAGGAGCGACTGCGCCACTTTGTCCTGCGAGCGGTCAGCGCTATGGGCATTGTCTTCCGACCGCGCACAGCCGCTCTCTACTTTACGTTGCGCAGACAGAGCCGCGCCATCGGCGCGCTGATGCGGACGCTGCTGGACGAGGGCGCGCTAACAGCGGTCGAGATCAAAGGTCTGGCCGACCCAGGCATCGTCTCGAGCGAGGATTTGCCTCTGCTGGAGCGAATCGTCGCCGGCGAGGTTTACCCCGATCGAACCACTTTTCTTTCGCCGTTCGACAATCTGATCTGGGATCGGCAGCTTGTGGGACGATTGTGGTCTTTTGAATACAGCCTGGAGGCCTACACCCCGGCTGCCAAACGCCGATGGGGCTACTTTTGTTTGCCCATCCTGCGGCGGGGTTCGCTGATAGGCCGCGTTGACCCCAAGATAGATCGCCGGACCGGGACGATGATCTGGCGCGCCGTCTACCTTGAGGATGAGGACGGCGTGTCCCTGGACGACGCCCTGCTGAAAGACCTCGCCGGGGCGACACGCGAGTTCATGACCTTTCACAACGCCCAGGCCCTGACCATAGAGCGCAGCCAGCCCGCCGAGTTGGCTTTAGCGCTGACCAGACGGCTGGGATAGAGCCAGGGGTGGGAGGCTGGAAGGTGAACGTTCTGCCAGGAGATCCTGGTGAGTAAAGGATTGGGGGGGATATGGAAGCCACAGCAGAGCCAACGAATGGCTTGATCCTGGTAATTGACGACAATCCGGACCTGCTCGACATGATCTCTACTGCTCTGGATACAGCGGGCTACCAGGTGATCACAGCGGCTAACGGGCTTTTTGGCCTGGAGATGTTTAGGCGACATGGCCCCGACCTGGTGATCCTCGACGTCATGATGCCCGGCCTGAAGGGGTGGGAGGTGTTGCAGCGGCTGCGCGATATCTCGACGGTGCCGATCATCATGCTCACCATTATGGGGCAGGAGCGCGATATCGTGCGCGGGCTGGAGAAAGGCGCTGACGACTATATTCTTAAACCCTTCTCACCTCGTGAACTGCTGGGGCGTGTTCGCGCCCTCTTACGCCGGGTAAGGATGGTGGCAGGGAAAAGGGAGGAGCTATCCCTGACCACTGGCGACCTGGTTCTGGTTCCAGAGTCGCGTCAAGTTGTCGTGAATGACCAAGCTGTAAAGCTGACCCCCATCGAGTTCCGTCTGCTTTCTAGCCTGGTCAAGCACGCCGGAGTGGTGGTGCCACATCGGCAATTGCTTCAGGAAGTCTGGGGTGACGACCACCTTGCGGACATCCGGCAACTCAAGGTCTACGTCCACTATCTCAGGCAAAAGCTGGAAGATGACCCCGCTAATCCCCGGTATATCGTCAGCGAGCGGGGTACAGGGTATCGGATTGTTATCTGAGATCCTCGCGGCGACTGCATAGGAGAAACGAATGAACACGATTACCTGGCTCCACGTTTCCGACTTGCATTTTCGCACGTCGCAAGCCTACGATGCCAACGTCGTGCTGCGGGCACTGCTACGCGACGTCGCCGGGCGCATCGAGCAAGAGGGCCTGCAACCCGATTTTCTCGCCGTCAGCGGCGATATCGCCTTTTCCGGCCGGCCGACCGAGTACGACCTGGCGCGGCGTTTCTTTGATGACCTGCTGAGGACAACCAAACTGCCTAAAGAGCGGCTGTTCTTTGTCCCAGGCAACCACGACGTGAACAGGAACCTGGTCTCGAGGGGAGCACAGGGCATCGGTGACTCACTGACCGATCGCAAGAGTGCCAACGCTGTCCTGTCCAATCCTCGCGACCGCCGGTTAATGTTCGCTCGTTTCGAGGGCTACGCCGCTTTTGTCAATGATTACCTGGGCGGCCACTCGCCCTTTGACGACGAACGCTACTTCTACGTCCGCACACTGGACCTGGCCGGGCAGCGGATCGCCCTGCTGGGCCTGAACTCTGCCTGGCTGTGCGCCTCGGACGAGGACAAGGCCAACGGCCTGCTCATTGGCGAGCGCCAGGCACGGGCGGCCCTGGAGGGGGCAGAGGGCGCCGACCTCAAGATCGCGCTGCTGCACCACCCCTTTGACTGGCTGCGCGAGTTCGACCAGGACGACAGCGCCGCCATGCTGCTCGACAATTGCGATTTTATCCTGCACGGCCACCTGCACCGCGCGGCCCTGGCTCAACTGATCAGCCCCGATAGCGGCGCAATGGTCATCGCCGGTGGAGCTTGCTACGAGACGCGCCAGTATCCCAACTCGTACAACTTTTGCCGGCTGGATCTGACAGACGGTAGCGGCACCGTTTATCTGCGGCGTTACTCGGACCGGCGCGGCGGCTTTTGGACCAAAGATGTAATGACTTATCGTAACGTGCCGGACGGGGTGTATACCTTTACGCTGCGCGGTTCTGGTGCCAAGGACTTGTCGCGCGGCTACACCCCTGCCGACACCGAGACCATCGCCGCCTACCTGGAGGTCGTGCGCGCCCAGTGCAGCCGCATGGAGACCCGACCCTACCGCCAGCTTTCCGAGCTGCGCGGCGCGCCACCGCGCCTGTCGCTGCTGGGCGAAGGCGATCTGGCCGGCGTCTACGTGCCGCTGCGCTTCGACCTGCACCCCAGCCGCGCCGGCCTGGGGGATGGCCTAGCAGGCAACGAACCACGGGAGCAGATGAAGCGTGACCTCTCCCGCACCGACGTCGCCCTGGCCGAGGTGCTGTCCGCACCAGGCCACCTGGTGTTCATCGGCGCGGCCGGCTGTGGTAAAACCACGATCCTTCGCCTGGTGGCGGCAGTGCTGGCCGCCCAGGACTCCGCCCCGGCCCGCGACGAGCTGGCCCTGGATGACGGAGCCGAGCCGCTCCCTCGGCCGGTTTTTGTGGCGTTGCGCGACTTTGAGCACGCCTGCCAGACCTCGCCGCGCACCTACCGCCGCGACGTGGACGGTCTGCTCCGTTTTATGGACGACCACTTTCAGCGCTGGCACCCTGGCTGTGTGCCGCCCGGCTTTCTCAGCGGGCTGGTGCGGACCGGCCGGGCCTGGCTTCTGCTGGACGCGCTCGACGAGGTGGCCAATTTCGACCACCGCATTGCCGTGCGCCAGGTTATAGAGCGGCTGGCCGGTGGATTTCCCGGCAATCGGCTGCTGGTCACGGCCCGGGTGGCGGCATATACCAGCGCCAACACCCGCCTGGATGAGCGCTTTCACCTGGCGGCAGTGCGCGATCTGACCCGCGACCAGTGGGCTCCCCTGGTGGAGCGCCTCTACACCGGACTGGAGGCCGGCCCCGGTGTGGCCGCCGAGCGCGCCCGGCGACTCCTGGCCCGGATGGACGCCTCGTCGCTGCTGCGAGAGATGGTCAAGACACCCCTCATGGTCTGGACGGCCACCCTCATCCACTACGCCGATCGCGAGCTGCCGGAGCAGCGGGCCGAGCTCTATAACGCCTACGTGGATGTGCTCCTGGGCGAGCGACTGCACGAAGAGGAGAGCGCCGAGGCCGCCCAGCGACTGCGCGGGGAGCGGTGGCCCGTGGAGGACCGCCGCCTCTACCTGACCTACGCGGCCTATGAGGCCCATAGAGGGGCAGCCGGTGAGCGGACAGACCGCCAGCGAGATGCCCTGGTGGTGGTGGACGAACACGACCTGGTGCGCCGCATCCTGGCCCCTTTTATGGCCGACTACCTGGGGCTGGACGACCGCCGCAAGGCCGAGCGGGAGGCAGCCGACTTTGTGGCTCTCATGGCCGAACGCAGCGGCTTGCTCCACGCCCACGAGGAGGGCTATAGCTTTGGCGACCACCTGACGGTGCAAGAGTTCCTGGCAGCCAGCTATCTGGTGGACGACCTGCGCGACCAGTCGGGCTGGCCGGATTTTTTGCAAAACCACGCCGGGCAGACCTGGTGGCGGGAGGTGTTCCTGCTGACCGCCGGCTACTTGCTGCGGCAGCCACGGCAGGCCCGTCGTTTCTTGCTGGATGAACTGGGCAATTTGCCAGGGGACGACGACGCACGCGCCTACGGCCTGGCCTGGGCCGGGCGCGCCCTGCTCGAGATCCCGCCCCGGCGGGTAGGCTGGCACGCCAACGCTCGCGACGAACTGGCCCGCCGCCTGCTGGGAGTGCTGTGGCAGAACCCACCCACGACCTCCGTCGCGGCGCGGGTGGAAGCAGGCGACGTGCTGGGCCACCTGGGGGATCCTCGTTTCCAGGGCGACTTGCGGCTGCCCGAGTTTATCTCTCTGACCGAAGGGCGGTTCTGGATGGGCAGCGACAAGAACGACCCTGATGCTGACGACGATGAAAAGCCCCGACACCAGGTCGAATTGGGCGCCTTTGCCCTGGCCCGCTACCCGACCACCAACGCCACGTTCGCCTGCTTTCTGGAGGCCGGCGGCTACGCCGATCCGCGCTGGTGGGACGAGGCCAAGTCAGCCAACGTCTGGCGTCCCGACGGCACGGTCAAGGACTGGTTGAGCAAAGAACCGCGCAGCCACCCGTTCTACTGGGATGACGCCCGCTTCAACAGCCCCAACCAGCCGGTGGTCGGCGTGACCTGGTACGAGGCCGTTGCCTACTGCCGCTGGCTGACGACGACCCTGGACGACAGCCACGAGTACCGCCTGCCCACCGAGGCCGAGTGGGAGCGCGCCGCCCGCGGCCCCCTTCTCTCCCCTGCTGCTGGGGGCGAAGGCCAGACCTCCCCCCCGCGCGCGGGGGGGAATGAGGGGGGGCGCTACCCCTGGGGCGACGACTGGCAGTCCGGCCGCGCCAACAGCAAGGAGTTGAACCTGGAGCGCACGACATCTGTGGGCATCTTTCCCGATGGCGCCAGCACGGGAGGGTTGCTCGACCTCAGCGGCAACGTATGGGAGTGGTGCAGCGACTGGTTCGATGAGAAGACCTACCGTCGCCGGGCCGGCCGCGTGGAAAAGGACCCGGTTGGCCCAGCGGAGGGCAGTTACAAGGTTCTGCGCGGCGGCTCGTGGTACAATGACCGCAACATCGTGCGCTGCGCGTACCGTCGCAGGCTCACTCCTGAGGACAGGCTCGTCATCAACGGTTTTCGCCTCGCCAGGGGTTCCCCTTCACAAATACCCTGTTCTCTGTCCCCTGATCCCTGTGGGGGGTCTGGGGGGGAGCTTTGCTCCATAGGCATCAAGTTAACGCTGTAATGGTCAGGAAGCGCCGGCCGAGTAGGAGCGGAGCGACGTATCGA
>CAYVPU010000173.1:0-1734 GCA_964453885.1 uncultured Anaerolineae bacterium
GTCGGCAGCATGCCCCACACTGACCCAACTGTGGCCTGCGACCTGACCTTTCAGCACTTTCCACAGATCTCCACGTGGCCCCAGTTGCCCCGGCGTAGCCCGTCGGAGAATATGTACATCCAGTACAGCGAGCGATTTCCCGGTGTGGTGCTGCAGCCCGAAAACAATCGCATCTATGTAAACCGCGAGGCCGATCTGGACCCGGAACTGGAACACCTTTACCTGGCCTACCTGGAAAACGATGTCTCATTTGGGGCTGTCTCGCCTGATTATGCCACCGGACTGCACGCCTTTCTGGATCGCGCCCCGGCGCACAGCGAAGGGTTCCTCGCCGTTAAGGGCCAGGTTACTGGCCCGGTGAGTTGGGGCCTGCAGGTGTGCGATCAGGACCGCCGGCCGGTGCTATACGACGAAATCCTGGCCGATGCCGTGGCCAAGTTTCTGCGGCTCAAAGCTTCCTGGCAAGAAGAACAACTCCGACAGGTCTTTCCCACCACTATCATCTTTGTGGACGAGCCATACATGGCCAGCTTTGGTTCCGCGCTCATCCCCATCCAGCGCGATCAGGTCATCACCCTTATCGAAGAGGTGTTGGCCGGCATTGAAGGCATCAAAGGAACGCACTGCTGCGGCAACACCGATTGGTCCATCCTGCTGGAAACCAACATAGACATCCTCAACTTTGACACTTACGGCTACGGCTACACAATGGCTCTCTATCCCGACGCCGTGCGTGCCTTCCTGGATCGAGGCGGCATCATTGCCTGGGGCATCGTGCCCCGCAACGACCACATCCTCTACGAGGCAGCCGAGAGCTTGCTGGGTCATCTGGAGCAAGCGTGGGGCCACCTGGAGCGCAAAGGTATTCCGCGAGAGCAGATCATTGCTGCTTCCCTCGTTACTCCTTCCTGTGGCACCGGCACGTTGAGTGAGGAGATAGCCGAGCGCGTCTTTCAAATGACGGCGCAAGTTTCAGAACTGGCACGGGAAAAGTACCTATGAAAGTTGTCATTCTCTGCGGCGGCAAGGGCACCCGCATGGGACACGAGACGGAGTTCCGACCTAAACCAATGGTCACCATCGGTGGCAGGCCGATCCTGTGGCACATTATGAAAACCTATGCCCATTACGGGCACAAGGATTTCGTCCTCTGCCTGGGTTACAAGGGCGAGGTCATCAAACGGTACTTTCTCGACTACGAAGCCATGAACCGCGACTTTACGGTCATGCTGGGCCGACAGAGCCACATCGAGTTTCACAACGGCCACGACGAAGATTTCCGCGTCACCCTGGCCGATACCGGACTGGAGACGCCCACCGGGGGGCGCATTAAACGCATCGAGAAATACATTGACGAGGATACTTTCTTTGCCACCTACGGCGATGGTGTGGCGGACGTTGACCTCTATGCCTTGCTGAATTACCATCGCCAGCGTGGGAAAATCGCCACCGTAAGCGGCGTGCATCATCTCTCTCGCTTTGGTGTGGTGCAGACGAACGAATCTGGACTGGTCATGAGTTTCAAGGAAAAGCCTCAGGTGGGAGGGCTGGTCAGTGGTGGTTTCTTTGTCTTTAACCGTGCCATCTTTGGCTATCTTGAAGAGGATAGCGTCCTGGAGACTACTCCCCTGGAACAGCTGGCAAAAGATCGCCAGTTGGCGCTTTATCCCCACAAAGGTTACTGGCAGTGCATGGACACTCCTCATGACCACCGGAGGCTGACCGAACTCTGGA
>CAYVPU010000173.1:1834-4026 GCA_964453885.1 uncultured Anaerolineae bacterium
CCTTCTGGCTCGATCGCAACGTCCTTGTCACCGGCTGCACCGGTTTCCTCGGTTCCTGGCTCACCATCGCCCTGGTAGATCGGGGAGCCAACGTCGTCGGCCTTATCTTTGACGAGGATCCCCGTGCGCAGTTGGTGCGTTCTGACTACAGTGAGTGCATCCGTCGCGTCTACGGCTCTGTGACCGATTACGTCCTGATGGAGCGGGTGCTGAACGAACATGACATCGAAACTATCTTTCACCTGGCGGCTCAACCGTTGGTCAGGGCGGCCAACCGCGCGCCGCTATCCACCTTTGAAACCAACATCCAGGGCACCTGGGCGCTGCTGGAAGCCGCCCGCCGCAGCCCCTCCGTCGGGCGGGTGGTTACGGCCTCGTCGGACAAGGCCTACGGCGACCAGGACACGCTGCCCTACACGGAAACAGCTCCGCTGCAAGGCCGTCATCCCTACGACGTCTCAAAATCCTGCGCCGACCTTATCGCTCTGACCTACGCCGAAACTTACGATTTGCCGGTGTGCGTCACCCGCTGTGGCAACATCTATGGCGGAGGCGACCTACATTGGGACCGCGTTGTGCCAGGGACAATCCGCTCCGTGCTGCGCGGCGAACGCCCGGTCGTTCGCTCCGACGGCACGCTGACCCGCGATTACCTCTATGTGAAGGACATTGTGTCTGCCTACATACTGCTGGCAGAGCGTATGGACGATTCGGCATTGCACGGCGAGGCGTTCAACTTTGGAATGAATGACCCCAAAACGGTGCTAGATTTAGTAGACGCCATCTGTCGCGTCGCGGGACGCCAGGACTTGAAGCCAATCATTCTGGACAAAGCACCGAACGAGATCCAGCATCAATACCTGGACAGCACTAAAGCGAACCGGTTGTTGGGTTGGGAGCCAGCCTGGGGCCTGGAAGGTGGCCTCCGCGAGACACTGGCCTGGTACCGCGACTTTCTGCAGGATGGCCGGTAGCCGAGGTTCCCATACCTCGCGGCTCCGGCGCGCTATGAAAAACGCGGCTACCCAGATATTTCCAGAGGATAGCGTGGGAAAGCTGAGCCGTCTTGTACTTATCCTGACCATAGGCACCATCGCTGGCTGGCCAGCCGCACCCCGGTTCGCCGGACCGGCTGGAGGACGTGGCGATACGATCCTTCCGGCTATCGTCGAAAACCATGGGCACCTGACCGTGTTGCGACTGCGCGGCACGCCCTACGAGATGGGCTATCAGCACGGCCTCGCGCTGCGCGAGGCCATTCGGCAGTGGGTGAGCGAGAAGGTGTATGGCCAGACGGTTCTCGGCAGCGAGCAGTCCCACGGCATCTTGCTGGCCCACGCCCGCCAGTTGGAGGGCACGCTGCCAACTGAAATCCAGCGCGAGTTGCGCGGCATCGCCGATGGCTCTGGCTTGTCTTACGAAGACATTCTTCTCCTGAACCTGGTGTTAAATCGTCCCTCCCTGCCCGTGGCGCCGATGGAAACACTACCTCCGCCACCCACGTTAAACCTACAGGCTCTCGTCTTTGCCGCCTGGCCCCCAGCCATCCGCGGTGACGTGCTGGACAGCACGCTTTTGGGCTGTCGCCTCAACGCGCCCGGCCAGGCTGCGTCTTTGAGACGGCATCTATTGGCCGTGATTTACCAGCCCGCCGATGGGCAGGCCCATATCATCCTGACCTGGAGCGGTCAGGTCGGTGCGTGGTGCGGCCTCAACGAAGCGAGTCTGGCCATCTGTACCACGCCAGCAAAAGGTGGCGACACTAGCAACCCGGAACTATTGCCCGCGATTCTCACCCGCCAGCTTTTGGCCCATGCCCAGGACAGCGAACAAGCGCTGCGCCAGGCCATCCGGCACGACTTTAGTGCCACGTTTCAACTGCTCATTGCTGATGGGGGACGTCAGACCACGACAGCCATTGCATTTGGTGCGCACCAATATGACATCATTGAGTCCCCAACAGGTATGCTGAGTTTTGGCCCAGACCAAGCGCAACTGGCGTCGCTCCTGAACGACAACTCTAGTTGGCTGAACCGGGACAAGACCCTGGCCGCCTTGTCCAGCCGTTGGGCTCCTGACGAGGGCTTGTCTGGCATCTGTGGGGAATCCACGCTGCTCAATGCCCTGTTCGCCCCCAGCCGTGGCGAACTGTGGGTGGGATTAGATCTTTGGCCGGCTTCGTGTCGCCGCTA
>CAYVPU010000173.1:4126-7049 GCA_964453885.1 uncultured Anaerolineae bacterium
GTCTTTATGAAATGGCTGGAAACCTCCCCCACCGACTATGACCGGGGAATCGCCCTGTTGACCCTGGGTCGCATCCGGCAGATCCACGAGCGCATTGCCAGCTTGATCGAGCCAGGCGATCGTGTGCTAAATATGGGCTGCGGCACCGGCGCGTTGACGCTGCGCTGCGCGCGCCGAGGTGCAACAGTCACAGCCATAGACATCTCACCTCGCATGTTGGCCGTAGCGCGCCGCCGGGCCTCCGCTGCCGGCTTGGCTGACCAGATTCAATGGCACCTGATGGACGCCGCTTCCGCCACGGATCATTTCTCTCCCAATAGCTTTGATAGGATCATCCTCAGCCTGATCCTGAGCGAGTTGGATAAGGATGAGCTCCAATACGTTCTCTCCGGCTGCCGGCGGCTGCTGGCCGACGGTGGCAGGCTGATCATTGCCGACGAGGTGGTTCCACGCGCCCTACCTGCCAAATTGCTGTTCTGGCTGGTGCGCACTCTGCTGACGATCTTGACCTGGCTACTTACCCGAACCACCACCCGCGTCTTGCGTGACTACGTTGCGATGCTCAAAGAGACCGGCCTCGACGGCCAGGTCGAGGCCACCTATCTAGGCGGCAGCCTGGAGATTCTCACTGCCCGGTTGGTCGTTGGCCTGGAAAAAGCCACATTGCCCGAGATACCACAACTGTGCCACCGGGTAACACCCTGGACCCTGGCCAAAGACATCTGGTGTTTGGTCATGCGCAATGTGCCACCTTACCCCTCTGTCAAACCGGGCCTCTATGCCATCGGCCGGCCCGATGCCAACTCGCCAGTGCTAGTCACCGGTAACTATGACCTCACCGTGCGCCGCCTGCTGCGCGATACCCAGGGAGTGGACGCGCTTCTGCTGGTCGTCAACAGCGCTGGCATCAATGTGTGGTGTGCTTCGGGCGGCGGGCACTTGACCGGCGATAAGGTCATCGCCGCCATGCGCACCAGCCACCTGGAGCAAGTCGTCAACCACCGGCGGTTAATCTTGCCGCAACTCTGTGCCAATGGAGTAAATGGCAACCGTATCACCTCGGAGACGGGTTGGAAAGTGCGATGGGGGCCGGTCTATAGCAAGGACATCCCCGCTTACCTGGCAGCGGGTCAGCAGAAAGACGATGGCATCCGCTGGGTGAACTTTCCCCTCAAGACTCGCCTGGAAATGGCAGTGGTGATGTGGGGGTTCTGGGGGCTCATTCTCGGGCTGGCGCTGCTGCTGATCAATCGAAGAGTATTCTGGATCGGGCTAGGCGGCGCACTTTTTTACTATCTTTTCACTGGTGCCTTTTTCCCCTGGTTGCCGGGCCGCGATTGTTTTCGTAAGGGCATTTTCCTGGCCGTCCTCAGCATGGTTCTTGTCCTGATCGCCGGTCCCTGGCTTGGTGGTTGGGACACGCTCCGCACTCTCAACACGGCCCTGGGGTTCGGTGCGTTGGCCCTCTTTGCCGGGGCCGACTACCAGGGCGGCACGCCCCACATGCGCGGAGGCGAGATCGTGCACTTCATGAGGGTCGTCCCGCTGGAACTGGGCCTGTTGCTTATTTACTTGTTCCTCCCCCGCTTTTTGGGCCTGTGAAGGCGGGCAGAAGCGATGCCAGGATGAACATTCTGAAGAGCTTCTGGGAGCATGTACAGGCTACCCTTTTTTACTCGGTGAGCATCGATCTCCAACTCTGTAGCGGCTGCCAGACGTGCTACAAAGTCTGTCCTGTGGGGTGTTTCTGTCCCTCGACAGATGAGGGCAAGATCGAATTGTATCATCCTGAGCTTTGTATCGCTTGCGGTGCGTGCCAACTGCAATGCTCGTCCGGGGCCGCCCAACTGTTGCCTAAAGGAACCTGACCTGCGGAGAAGACCATGACCGATGCAATAAGCACGATACCCATGAACTTGATCAGCGGCCAAGTGATCTACCATCACTGGGACGAGAACCACCGCCTGGTTGAAAGCGCCCGGGCTTTTCATTCCCTGGACGAGTTACTGGCGCTCTGCCTGTCGCCGCCAACGAGACACCTGGTGGACCGTGTTACGATAACAGGCCGGGATGCTCAGGGGCGTCGCCGGCAGTTAGTGCTGGCCTTTCAGGCATTGACAGAACCATGACAACAGAATCTTGTATCGGAGGGATGTATGGCAGTGAAGCAGAGCATGGCCTATGAGCACCTGCTACGACAGGGAGGAGATCAAATGCTCCGCGAGGCGAGTGCTTATTTTGCAGGCGAGGGACGATTGCACAGCGCGTTGCGCCGGTTGACGCAACGATTAGATGCAGGAGGAATTCCCTACGCCCTGTTGGAAGGACTTGCCCTGGCCGAACACAGGTATCCACGACTGACGGAGGACATTGACTTGCTGTTGACGACTTTTGGATTGGAGCGTTTCCGCCGGCGGTTGGTGGGACGGGGATACCGACCGACCTTCAGTGGGGCCAAGAAAACATTCCGTGATACCGAGACTGGCGTGCGTATCGAAATCGTGACCGCCGGGGAGTATCCGGGCGATGGATTGCCCAAGCCAGTAACTTTCCCCGACCCGACGACCCCTGGGATGACGGTGGAGGTAGCTGGCATCCGCATAGTGACGTTGGAGAAACTGATCGAGTTGAAACTGGCGTCGGGGATGAGCGCTTCCCACCGACTGCGAGACCTGGCCGACGTGCAAGACCTGATCGCCCGCCTGAGCTTGCCCCTGACACTGGCAAGCCAATTGGACCCCTCGGTGCAGGCGGCTTATCGGGACTTGTGGGAAAAAACGCACGCTGGCAGGTCGGCTGGTTCGCGAGAACGATAGAGTTGGCCTGTCACTTATCGGGCAGCATCAACCAACAATCAAATACATCTTGCAAAGACCTCCGAGGTTTCTGAAAACCTCGGAGGTCTGGATACTTGGTAATTTAC
>CAYVPU010000174.1:0-7036 GCA_964453885.1 uncultured Anaerolineae bacterium
CGTCATGCCGTCAGGAGGGGTTTCCAATACCTCGGCGGCCAATTGGCGGCGCAAACCAGAGATACGGATCATGAAAAACTCGTCCAGGTTGCTGGCAAAGATAGACACAAACTTGACCCGTTCCAGCAGGGGGTGGCGCTCGTCCAGCGCCTCCTCCAACACTCGCCAGTTGAACTGAAGCCAACTCAGTTCACGGTTGATGTAGAGGCTGGAATCATCCAGGGCAATGGTCTTGCCAGAAGCCTGGGTCTCGGTTTGGAATTCGTTCTTTGCCATGGCTCTCTCCTGGGATCCTCCTGTCGGGATGGGGTTAACTCACGACCGGTGCTGTCCAGCAGCATCCCTTTCTCCGGGGCCCAGCACCCGGCGAGCGCGGCCCGGTCCTTCGGTCGGCCCAACGATGCCGCGTTCCTCCATCATGTCCATCAGGCGACCGGCACGGGAGTAGCCGACACGGAGCTTGCGCTGTAGCAGAGAGACCGACGCCTGGTTGTGCTGCCGCACGATGGCAATAGCCTGATCCAGCAATACATCCGATTTGGCCATCTCGCGTTCCCTCTGACGCATCTCCTCCCACAGGGGCTGCTGCACGACCTGCTGTTCGACCCGGGACAGTGGACTCGATGCCAGTGGGAATGTCGTATCGGCTGGCGCTGGCCCGGCGCTTTTCCAATAATTCACCAGGCGATTGATCTCCCGGTCGGACACGAAACACCCTTGCAAACGGCGCAACTCGGCCGAGTCGGAGGCCATGTAGAGCATGTCTCCCCGGCCCAGCAGCCGCTCGGCGCCCGGCGTATCGAGGATGACCCGGGAATCTACGCTGCTGGTCACGGCAAAAGCAAGGCGGGAGGGAAAGTTGGCCTTGATCAGGCCGGTGACCACGTCCACGCTGGGGCGCTGGGTGGCGATGACCAGGTGGATACCGGTGGCTCGAGCCATCTGTGCCAGGCGGGTGATGGCTCGCTCTGTCCTGTCGGGGGCAGTCATCATCAGGTCAGCAAGCTCGTCTATAAAGACAATGATATATGGCAGCCGTTCCGCAGGGGTTTCTATCCGCTGGTTATGCTCGTCAATGTTGCGCGCGCCAGACTTGGCGAACCGCCGGAATCGCTCGTCCATCCGGCGGGTGACCCATTGCAGCATTTGGACGACCTGATCCAGTTCGACGATGACCGGTGCGAGGAGGTGAGGGATGCCGTTATAGCCCGTCAATTCTACCCGTTTGGGGTCCACCATGATCATGCGCAAGTCGGCCGGTGAGTTGTTCATCAACAGGCATGAGATAATCGAGTTGACGCAGACCGATTTGCCGGAGCCGGTAGCCCCGGCGATGAGCAGGTGGGGCATGGCCGCGAGGTCGGCGGTCACTGGCTGGCCGGAAACATCCTGCCCCAGCGCGATGCGGAGCCGGGAGTCGATCTCTTGAAAACCCTCAGATTCCATGACGCTGCGCAGCGCCACCAGCGAAATCTGGGCATTGGGCACTTCTATGCCGACGATGGAGCGCCCTGGCACGGGCGCTTCCACTCGCACGGGCGAAGCCGCCAGGGCCAGGGCCAGGTCGTCCGCCAGGGCTATGATTTTGGAAACCTTGACCTTTGTGCGGCGACCGCCCCTCCCCTCCACGAAACCCGGCTCTATGCCGAACTGGGTTACCACGGGCCCCTGGTTGACTTCCACCACTCTGACTGGCACACCAAAGCTGTAGAGCGTCTCTTCGATAATCCGCACCCGTCCTCGGATCTCGGCCTGGCTGATTTCCTGCTCCACTGCATCTTCCAGGATCTCGCCGATGTGTGGCAACGGCAACTCCTGCTGGTCGCCGACGACCCGGCCTATGAGCGGGCCGGACGCGGCCGAGGGAGACACACGCAGGGGCCTGCCTGTGTGCACCTCGCCTCGTCCCGGTGAAGGCATGGGAAATGAAAGTTGTTCTGGGCTTTGCCGTCCTGGCCGGAAAAGACGGGGCAGGCGTAGACCGGCAAGAGGTCTGCGCAGGGCTTGTCCGACTATTTGAAGCAGCGTCCCCAGTTCGACTATGGAAAGATCGGCCAAGAGGACCGCCGCAATAATCAACGCCGCCAGGATGGCCACCCCTGTGCCCCAGCCGCCCAGGCTCTTTAGTAACCCCTGACTCAGATAGTAGCCCAGGTAGCCGCCACCACCTCCGGCATCAGCCAGGCTTTTCGGCTCGTCAGAAAACGAGAGGAGATGCAGCAAAGCCAGCGCGGTCAGGTAGAGCAGCATAGCGCCGACAGCTCGTTCGCCGCCGATGGCGGGCCGCCGCTCGAAACTGCGCAAGAGCAGCCATAGTCCGACCAGTGCCGTGCCAAAGGGCACCAGGTAGACGCCCAGGCCAAAGATGCGACTCAAAAAACTCACCCAGCCTTCAGTCAGGCTACCCCGCGTGGCGGAAAGGAAGCTGAGCAGAGTGATGCCCGCCAGAGCCACCAGCAAAATGCCCAGGATGTCCAGTTGCCGATCCAGGCTGATGCGCAGTTGCTTGTGGGGTGGTGTTTTCTGCTTGCCTCTTCCTTTGCTTCTGGTCGAGGATTTGGATCTTGATCTTTTGGAAAAAGGTCTTCTGGTCATGCGCCTTGCGCCTGCAAGAAATCGCTCAAATGTTCGCTGCCTCTGACATATTATATCACAAACTAGGCAAAACCGGCAAGAAAGTGCTTGGGCGTCGTAGCGCCCCGAAATGAAGAACGTGGTATAATAGTGTGATCAACGTCTATGTTGGGGCAAGTTCTGCACACCACGCTGTACGCGCTTTCCATAGGAAACCTGCATTGGTTATAGCGGCTTTGACATAAAAAACTGTGCTGAAAGCATGGGAGAAAAATCATGCCAGAGATTCGTCACAACATAGTCACCGGGGAGTGGGTCATCATGGCCCCCAAACGGGCCAGGCGGCCCGGAGATTTTGCCATGCCGGGGCGGGTACGGACCGAGATGCGCCCGGAACACGTCGCCACGTGTCCCTTTTGTCCAGGAAATGAAGATCAAACCCCGCCAGAAGTGCTCCGGCTGCCCCGTGACGGTCCATGGCAGGTGCGGGTGGTGCCAAACAAATTCGCCGCTCTCCACAAAGAGGCCCACCGCGAGCTTTGTTCCGATGGCCTATATCGCGCCCTCACCGGTGTAGGATGGCACGAGGTGGTGATCGAGTCGCGCCGGCACAACGCCCCGCCAGCCCTCCAGACCGGCGAGGAGATCGCCCGCACCCTTACGGCCTTTCAGATGCGGGGCCTTGAGATGGCCCAGGATGCCCGCATCGAGCAGATCGTTTACCTCAAGAACCACGGCCCCGGTGCTGGTACATCGCGGGAGCATCCCCATGCGCAGATCTTGGCCCTGCCCATTGTTCCCCCACGCATCCGGGCGCGGGTGGAGGCGGCGCGACGCTACTTTGACGAGGTCGGCGGGTGCGCCTTGTGCCAGATGTGGCAGGCCGAGGCTGCCAGCGGCGAGCGCGTCGTTGCCGAGAATGAGCGTTTCACCGCCTTTGTGCCCTATGCCGCGTTCGCGCCGTTTCACATCTGGATCGTGCCCAAACGTCACCGGGCCAGCTTTCGCCGGGCAGACGCCAGCGAATTGGCTGATCTGGGCGTTTTGCTGCGATCCGTGCTGCGCAAGATTTACGTGGGCTTGGACGACCCGGACTACAATTACGTGATCCAGTCGTCACCGCTGGATGTGTCCCAGAGCGATTGCCTGCATTGGCATCTGGCCATTACCCCACGGCTAATCCCGTGGGGTGGCTTTGAACTGGAGACTGGTTTGTTTATCAACACCACGTTGCCTGAGGAGAACGCGCGGTTCCTCCGAGAGGTATTTGTGTAGGGACGAGGCAATCGGAAAGAATCTCACAATTGCAAAAGAACCGCTCAATCCGGTCGCCTCGCCCCTACGTTGTTTCAAATGCCAGCCCATCCTCCCCCGCGTCCACGCGCACCGTCGTGTCCGGCGGTGGGTCGTGGGTCAGCAAAAAATCGGCCAGGGGCTCACGGATGTGGCGCTGGATGATGCGCCGCAGCGGGCGCGCGCCCCACTCCGGGTGCTCGTTCTGGGCCAGGAGCCAGGTGCGGGCGGCGTCTGTTACCTCCAGGTTCAACCCCCGGCCGGCCGCCAGTTTGAACTCCTTTTTGAGCATCAACCCCAGGATCAGGCGCAACTGATCGTCAGTCAGCCGCTGAAAGACAATGATGTCGTCCAGGCGGTTGAGAAACTCTGGGCGAAAGTGGCGCTTTACCTCGGCCAGGGCCATCTCTTTGGCACCTTCGCCCAGCGAGGGGTCGCCCAGGTAGGCAGAGCCTATGTTGCTGGTGAGGATAATGACCGTCTCGCTAAAAGAGGCCGTGCGACCTTTGCCGTCAGTCAGGCGGCCCTCCTCCATCATTTGTAGTAGCACGTCGAGGATGCGGTGATGAGCCTTTTCCACTTCGTCAAAAAGGACGATGGTGTAGGGTGATTCGATGACCCGGTCAGTGAGCTGGCCGCCGCCCTCAAAGCCAACGTAGCCCGGTGGTGCACCGATGAGCCGGTTGAGCGAGTCTTCTTGTTGATACTCGCTCATATCTAGCACCACCATTGCTTCCTCGCTGCCAAAAAGAAAGTCGGCCAGCGCCTTGGCTAGCTCTGTCTTGCCCACGCCGGTGGGGCCGAGGAACAAAAAGCTGCCGATGGGGCGCTTGGGGTCTTTGAGGCCAACGCGAGCCGTCTTGACGGCGCGGCTGACAGCCAGCACCGCTTCCTCCTGGCCGATGATGCGTTTGTGAATATGTTCTACCATGCGGGCGTAACGGGCGCGCTCGTCGGCGCCAAGTTTGGTCACCGGGATACCGGTCATGGCGCTGGCGGCCACCGTCACGTCCTCGGCGTCGAGTTGGGTGTCGGGTGGGGTGTCGGGCGTGAAGGGGAGTTGCGTCTGAGTGCTCATGCGCACCAGGGCGCAGGTGCGGTGCATCAGGTGAACTGCCGCGCCCGGCAGCGGCGTGGCGGTCATGTAGCGCCCGGCCAGCGAAGCCGCCCTCTCCATCGCGTCGTCAGCAATGGTCAGACCATATTCCCGCTCCAGGTGCGGCTTGAGCGTGCCCAGGATGGTCGTCGTCTCGGCCACGTCGGCCGGCGGGACGTAAAGTTGGTGACTGTTCTCAGTGATCGCCGGGTTGCTGGCCAGCCGGTCGGCGTACTCGGTCTCGGTGGTCGTACCGACGATGATGGGATGGTTTTCAAAGAAGGCCTTTTGCAGTTGGGTGGCTGCTTTAGGAAACTCGGAATAGAGCCGCCCGCCGAAGAAGCGCCCGATGTTGGGCACAAAAAGGACGCCGCTTTTGGCCTGGCTCAGCCCGGCCCGCGCCGCTCCGTCAGCGTTGTCCACCAGAGCCGCCTCGCTGATCTCGACCACGCATCCAATGCCGGCCGGGCCTTTGCCCTCGGCAATGAGTTGAGCCAGGCTGTAGATCAGACTGCGCCGGCCCACGCCCGCCGGGCCGACGAGAATCACGTGCCGGTCGCTGGCCAGGCTCAACAGGTTGATCAAGTCGCGCAGCAGCGACTCGCGATAATGCAGCGGTGCCATCTCGCCGCGCCGGGCGATGTCTACCCAATCGCGGGTGGTGCGGCGCCTGAGAGTGCGGTCGGTTAGGAGATCGGTCAGAGCCTGGGGGGTAATGCCAAACCGCTGAAGCAGACCGGCCGTGGAGACGCCGGCCTGACTCATGGCGGCCAGGGCGTGGTCGGTGCCAATCCAGACCTCGTCGGTGCTCTGGGCGATGGCCCGCCCTTCGTCAAGCACGACCAGCATCTCGTGGGAAAGCGGAATCGGTTCGCCGGACGCGCCCAAGTAATGGAAATCGGCATCACGGCCAATCCGACCGCGCACCTGGGCTTCTGTCCGCTTTTCCAGTTCGCTGATCTTAAAGCCCCGCTTTTCGGCAAAGTGCGCCAGCACGCGGTGGGCGGCGCTGCCCGGTATCTGGATGAAGGTCAGCAGCAAAAGTTCTGGCATCAACAGACGCTTTTTCATTCGGCGCATCAGCGCAGCGGTGTCGTTCAACACCTGATGCAATTCTTTTGAGGGAAGGTCGGGATTCAGAGTGCCCATCGTCGTCTATCCGTTCTGATCCGTGATACGTAAAGCGTAAAACGTAATCCGACGCTTTCACGCATCACGTTTTACGTTTTGCGATCCGTTTCTCAAGCGCGGACGGCTTGCACAAAAGCAGCCACTTTATCCAGGTCTTTTTTGCCCCGGCATAGGTCAGTGCCGGTGCACGAATCTACGCCCCAGGGGCGCACGGCTTTTATTGCTGCCGTGACGTTCTCCGGGTTGAGACCCCCGGCCAGGATGACCGGTTTGCGGCATTGCTCGACGATCTGGCGGCTCACGGCCCAGTCGTGTGTCTTGCCGGTGATACCGATCCAGCCGGGTATTTCGGTGCTCCCCTCGGAGTAATCGCCGGCGTAGGTGTCCAGTAAGATGATGTCGGCCACCTCCTGGTAGGCCAGGGCCAGGCCCAGAGAATCAATTTCGTGAGAGCGACCCGGCAGGCCCACCGGCACGGCCTGGAGCAGTTTGACCCCTTCGACGAGTGCATCTTGAGCGTAGCCGAAGGGCTCAGGACGCAGTGCCGCCCGGAATGGGCGTGCCTCATCCAGCGGCAGCACATCGCTGCTGCACAGATGCAGCACGTGAGGCCGGATCTCTCTGACCAGCCGAAGGATGGCGTCTAGCTCGGTGAGAAGCGGCAACAGCACGGTCGTGACCCGGTCACGTACGCGGTCCACGATCTGTTTCATCAGCGCCTGGTCGGCCGGGTCACTCTCCACTTCAAGGCCGATGTAATCTACACCCAGGCGGACAAGGGCCTCCGCATCCTCTAAGGTCTTGGTACCATAAATCTGGACGATCATGGATTCAACTCCTGGTGTGAACGTGTTGTGTATAACGTGGTGCGTGAGGAGACGGAAACCCAATACGCACCACGGCTCACTATAGTAGCACAGGCCGCCCCTCCTGTCAAAGAGG
>CAYVPU010000175.1:0-6990 GCA_964453885.1 uncultured Anaerolineae bacterium
CGTACGGTAGGAAGTGTGAGGTGAGATGATGACAGAGAACAGAACTCGCAGAATTCTGATAGGCTTGCTGGTTGTGACTATCTTGCTGCTGCCGGCCTGTGGCCCTCAAAAGCCAAAGGGTGAGGTGTTTATCTACGTCGCCGTGCCATTGTCGGGCTTTCAGGCCAACGGCGGGCAGACGGTACTGGGTGGGGCGCGTCTCATGGCCGAGCGCCTCAACCTGGAGGGCGGCCTGTTGGGCTACCAGGTCACCGTCGTCGGCATGGACGACGAGTCCGACTCTGACGTGGCGGTGGCCGTGGCCGAAGAGATCGAGCAGGCGGTGAGCGAGGGTAAGAAGATTGTCGGCGTGGTGGGTCACTACAACAGCGGGCAGACGATCGAGGCGATGAAGGTTTACAAAGACCTGCCACTCATCGTCGTCACACCCACCGCCAGCGAGGTGAGCATCACCCAGCAGGGCTACCGCTATTTCTTCCGCGTTAACGCCAACGACACCGTGCAGGCAAAGGTGGACGCCGAATTCCTGGTGAACACACTGGGCGTGCGCCGGGTGGCTGTGCTCTACAATGACGATCCCTATGGCATTGGTCTGGGGCAGCTCATTGCCCAGGACTTGACGGCGTTGGGCGCAAAAGTGCCCGTCAGCCTCCAGGTGGCTGTGGAGCAGGCCACGTTTGAGAAAGAGATCCCGCAGATCCGCGACGCCGCTCCCGACGCGGTGTTTTACGCTGGCTATGAGATCGAAGCGCCATACCTGCGGTTGGCGCTGGTGGAAAACGGCCTGGGCGATTTACCCTTCCTGGCTTCCGATGGCGCGTTCCTCTCGGCGACGGTTGACGAAGCGGGCGCTGCTGCCGAGGGTATCTATGTCAGTGCCTTTGGTCCCAGCCCGGCCCAGGCAGTGGACAAAAAATGGGTCCAGGAATACCAGGCGGTCGAGTATCGCAACCCGGATACTTATTCTATCAACGGCTATAGCGCCCTGGCCGTCCTGGCCGAGGGGGTCAAGAAGGCCAAGAGTTTCGACGCCGGCAAAGTAGCCGACGCGCTCCGTGCCCTGGACATCCAGACGCCCATCGGCCGCATGAGCTTTGACGCCAACGGTGACCTCAGGTTGCCGCAGATTTACGTTTTTCAGGTGCGAGACGCCGAGTTTGTGCAGGTTTTTCCAGAGTGAGTCGGTCTGCCGTTACGGCGCGACGATCTCTAGCTTGAGCTCGTGGGACCAGATCGGTCCGTGCGATTGCCCCTCTCTGTCTATTGCACGAAGGCGAATCGTGTAACGACCTGGCGGCGTGTAGGCCGGGATGGCCCACACCTGCTGATCGCGGATGACCTCACCCGGTTGCCATTGGTGGGTGGTGTGTTGCGGTGCGCCTGGCAAGAAGCCCAGCGTGGCGGCGGTCTGACCCAGGTTGTCCACCAGGTCGGCATAGACGGTGTAGATGCCTCGTGGCTGGCGCTCCGCGCGCCAAAAGGTGGTCAGGGGCACCGGATCGCCCGGTGCAGTCCAAAGGCGACCCAGTGAGAGGCCCAGCAGCGTCAGATCGGAGCCGAGCGGTGCGTCCAGGCGATAGGTAACGTCGAGTTCGTCCGGTGCCGGGGGACGGTCGGGCCGGGTGACGACCACAGTGGCCACGGCGACCGATTGGCCGACTGGTACGCTCTGATCGTTCAACACGTCCGGGCCGGCCAATGTCTCGCGCTCAAAGACGGTGACGCGCAGCGTGTAGCGGCCTGGCGGTGTGCCCGGCAGCACGTCAATAAGATGTGCGTCGCGGACGTACTCGCCTGGCTGCCAAGTCTGCGTTTTCAGGAACTCGTGAAAGCCGCCGGGGCGCCGTGTGCCTTTGGGATTCCACTCGATGCCCCGTTCGTCCACCAGTTGCACGCTAAAGTCGTAATCCGCCGTTGGTTGCTCTTTGGCGGCCCAGAACAGTTCCAGGGAGAGCGACTGGCCGGCAGAGGCGCGCTGCCGGGGCAGGTTGTAGCCCAGCAGCGTCAGTTCGTCTCTCAAGTCGACATTGAGGTGCACGTCCATCTTTTGCCCGTCCAAGCGGGCCGGACGGAACCAGGTTTCCCCTGTATCTACCACGGTAATTTTGACCCACAGCAGCCCCCCGGCCAGCGCGGCCAGGATCAGCCACTGCCACCAGCGGGCGGCGACCATTGCACTGGCCGGGGCGAATCCTACCTCGCGACGGCCCTGCCAGGCCAGCCAGAGCACCATGAGCAGCGTTGCCCCCGATAGCAACGTGCTCCCCAGGCGCAGGGGTGTCGTGCCAAACCAAACCTGCACGGCGGCCCGCCCGGCAGGCACGTCGAAGCTAATGAGTCCATGTGGTGTGGTCACAATGATCGGAACGTTTTCTCCATTGATGGCCACCCGCCAACCGGGGAAGTAGAAAGCGCGGTACACGGCGCGAAATGGTTCTCGACTGCGGACAAGCAGCCGGGCAGACGTGAGGCCGTATGCGGCCGACTCGACCGATGCTCCTTCCGGCAGAGAAGCGGGGTCGAGCCGGGCAATGGAGACGTTGGCCTCATACATGGCTACTAGCGCGTTGGGGTCGGGTATCTCTTGAACGTAGCGGGGCAGATACTCCCTGGCTGATGTGGTGCCGATGATGCCGGTTCTCCGCTCGAAACGGGGGATGGAGGCGACGCCCGTCATGGGTTGGCCGCAGTCTTGTGGGTAGAGCCAGCCCAGGCTGGAAGCGAGAAGCAGCGTCACGGCTGCGGCGGTCGCGCTCAGGCTTCGTCGTGAGCGCTCAGCCGAACGGATTAGCCACTGCTGGCGACCCTCAGTTAGCAATAGGGAGAGGCTATTGCCTGCCAGGAGAGCTGTCAACAGGCTGGCCGGCCCCAGGAACCGCCAGGGAAATCGGACAAAGTGGAACAAGGGAATGTGCTCCCACAACGGCAGCGAGAGGGAGAGCATCATAAAGCTCAGGCCCAACACGCCAGCGAGCAGCAGGAGTTGGCCTCGTTCGCGGGGAGAGGTGGGGGGAATAAGTGAAAGGTTGGAAGGCCCTTGGTCTTTTGGCCCAAGGACCCTTGGTCCTCGGGCCCAAGGACTGAGGGCAAAAGGTTGGAAGGCCCTTGGTCTTTTGGCCCAAGGACAAAAGGCTGGAAGGTTGGTTCCATCCTTCCGTCTTTCCAGTCTTCCAGATGCCGGTGGTTTGGGTCCGATGGCAAAAGTGTGCCAGGCGCGGCGGACCTCGATTGACACGTCGTGGGCAAAGATCGGGAAAGCGGCTTTGAAGCGACGCCAGAAACGGCTTCCCAACTGTAGAGACAGGGGCAGCAGGCCCAAGAGACCCAGTGCCAGGGCGGCCAGGCTCAAGCTGCGGGGCGGCGAGGGATTTATCAGACTGGCTGGCGCAGGGACGGGTGGCGAGAACAGCTCGTTCAGTGTAAGAAAGTCTTGCCGAAAATCCATACTGCCGGGCGTAAACGACTGCTCAATCTGGACGGTGTCTTGTTCCAGAAAGGCGGGCATCCAAAAGAAGGCGCTCAGTCCCAGGGCCAGCAGGCCGGCGGTGATGACTGTCAGCAGGTGCCAGGACGCGCCTCTCCTCCGCCCCCAGAGGATCAGAGTGTAAGCCAACAACACAGGCCCAAAAAGCACGGCGACAACCTGGTGGGCCAGCACCAACAACGACAACGAGATCGCGGCCAGTGCCAGGTAGCGCGCCTGTGCACTCTGCACCAGGCGGCCAAAAGCCCACAGCACGAGCGGCAACAGGGGCAAGGCCACCGACTCGGCCAGGTTGCCTCGAAAGTACACGTTATAGAGGGTGCAGGGAGCCAACATGTAGGCTGTAGCCGTCACCAATGCGCCGTGTTCCGGCATCCGGTCGCGGGCCAGCAGGTAAGCAAAGGCACCGGATGCCAGCAGACAGAGGGCCAGCGCAGCGTTCCAGGCCAGAACCAACGGCAGTCCGACCAGGTGAAAGGTTTCGACCACGTACCAGGAGAGCGGTGGGTAAAAGTTGAACAGTGGATAGCCATAACCGTAAGCCATGTCGGGTGCCCAGCGGGGGTAGAGATGTCCATGCCGGATCAGGTGATCGCCCTCTACTACGCGCAGAAAGTAGAGACTGCCATCGTGACTGCAAGGGACCAAAGGTCGCATCAACGGTTGAGCCGCTAGCAGAGCCAGGGTCGAGATGACCAGCATTGGCCATAGCCAGCCCCAGCGGGCCATTCGTCTTTTGTGCATGAATTGCTGCCAGGCTTCTCTTGTCCTTTGAACCAGTCTCAATTCACTGTTCCTCCAATTCTCGCAAGCGCTTCTCGGCAACTATCAGATCGGGGGCGCGAGCGAGCAGGTAGCGATAGACCTTGATGGCATTCTCTACGTCCTCTAGCTCTTCGTACCAGGCACCGAGTTCCAGATAACGCTGTGCCAGGTCATCGGTCACGTCAATGCGCATCAGTTGCGGAGCTAACTCGCGGGCGATGCTCTCACGCTGGAAAACAAAGTTGCCGTAGGGCGACCAGCCCAGCGTTCCCGGGCCGTAGATTGAATATTCCTCGACCAGCCCGATCGCAGATTCGTAGCGGGCGATGGCCAGTTCGATCTCTCCCTGGTGGTAGGCCAGTTGACCCCAATCCAACAGAGGGTTCAACTGGCTGGAGCGAACCAGGAAAAAGTTGGCCAGGGCGAGGAAAAAGTCTGCTTGCTCATAGTTGCCCAGGGCCATGTGGGCCATCCCCAGGCCGTGGGCAGTCCCTGGGCTGGTGGCACCCAGGTCATACGCTCGCTGGAAGGCGTCTAAAGCGGCTTTGTAGTGCCCGGTTTCGTATTCGTGCCAACCCCGGGCCAGATATTCGGCCGTGGTGCGAGGATCCTCCGGCGGAGGCGGCGACGCGTGTGCCGCCAGCCACGAGTCGGTGAATTGCTGTCGAAACGGTGTTTGTCGCCAATAACTGGCTGGGATCAGGTGCGACTGAAGGTTTAAGAGGCGCTCATACTCGGCCGCGGCTTTTTTTTCGCGAGCGGTGGCCTCGTAATAGTGTCCCAGGTTTAGATGGTAGAGGGGGCTGCGAGGAGCCAGTTGGGCGGCCCGCTCCATTTCCGAGATTGCTTCGTCCCAGCGACCGGCTGTCCAATAGAGGCTGGACAGGTTGGCGTGGTTCAATGAAAAGTTGGGCTCCAGCGCAATGCCTCGCTCGTAGGCTTTAGCGGCCTGCGCCAGATGTCCCTCTTCGGGGCTTTCGGCTGCCAGCACACTGTAAACGTAGCCCTTTTGCAAGTAATAGAAGGCAAAGCCAGGATCCAGCCGCGTGGCGCGGTCGAGCAACGGTGCGGCCTCGGTCCAGTTCTCAGTCTCGGCCAGTTGGCGGCCCTGGTCAAAGTGCCAGTACGCCCTTACGCTCAGGATGGAACCTGCCGCCAGGATCAGCGCTGGCAGACCTAGCCAGGCGAGGGAGAGGCGATAGACGCGGGGCGCTCGAGGCGCGGGTGCATCGTCGCCATCCAAGGCCAGGGCCAGCGTGACAATCACGACCAGGCCAATGCTGGGCAGGATGATGTGATTGTCGGCCAGGCTGTGGGCTGCAAAGCCCAGCAAACTACCTATGGCTCCGGCCATCAATGATCGGCGCGACTGGCTGGCTCCCTGCCAGGTTCGCAGCAGTGTTATGCCCAGGGCAATCGTCACCCATGCGGAAGCAATGAGGCCCAATAGACCGGTCTCGGCGGCGGTGTTCAGCAGGTAGTTGTGGGCGTGAGGATAGATGGGGCGGGGTGGAGTGGATTCATACAGCATAAGCTGAGTGCCAAATGTAAAGGGGCCGCTACCCCACAACGGCGAACGCAGAAAAGTCTGCCACGCTGCCGTCCACAATGGCTCTCGTGTCCTGGTCAGGTTACCGGCAACGATCAGCGTGCTCGCCAATCCCGCCGCCAGAAGGACAGCTAGCAGGCCCAGCAGCCACAAGGGCCACCGTCTCGCTCTGGCTCGACGCCACCAGGCTGTGTACCAGGCCGGCTCGGCGGCCAGTAGCAAAAGCAGCAAGGTGGATATTGTTGCCACAGTCAAACCCGCTACCCCTCCCTGCGAGCGGGTCAGCATTTGCGTGGCCAGAGCAGCCGTCATCCACAACCCCAGCCACGCCTTTGCAACCCGTCCCTGTGTCGTCGCCAGGCGCACCAGTGCTAGCGGCCACAACAGGTTGAGTAGATTGGCGGTCATGTTGGGATCGCCCAACAGGGAGTAGAACCGCTGCTGGAGAAGAGGTAGCGGCGGTGCATAATCGCCTAACGATGACCATTTGAGCCATTGTGTCCCGATGCCTACCAGCCCCAGTCCCACCGGGATGCTACTGACAATGAGCAGGCTCTTGACGATCAACCTGGCTGGCCAGCCGTGACGCAGCAGGTCGCACAGCAGGTAGAACCAGAGGACGTAGGCGACCCACTGGCCGCAGAAGGCCAGGCTGCGCCGGGGGTCGGCGGAGAGGACAGCGGTCAGAAATTGGATGCCCACGAAGGCCAGCACTGCCCCATCAAGTGACGAGCGGGCTAACCGTTCCCGCCGCCGAACCCGTTCGATCAGCCAGATGATAAAGATGATCGCCAGGACGCCCTGAGAAAGGACTCGCAGGCGGAAGCGCATCACCCCGTTGAGCGTACCGCCGGCCAGGATGAAGTAGCTAAAGCCCAGGATAAGGGCCGCTTCGCGCAGGAGGTATATCGTTGTCGGACGCAAGGTCGGAGCTTTCGACATCATTAGCACCAGCGCCCAGCGCCGTTCTTTCGACGGATTCCAGCGAGCATAGTCTGCGGCTGCGGCGCGGGGATGACTCTATTGTATCATAGTTCGCGGTTTTGACAAGGAAAAGGAAAAGGAGCAGCAATTCCCGGTTTGTAGTGGACGGCCAGACTTCGGAAGTCTTTGTGAGCGATTTCGCTGACAAATAACCTGATAAAGACTTCCGAAGTCGTGTGAATTGAAGGTACATTACCAAGTTGGTGCA
>CAYVPU010000176.1:0-3270 GCA_964453885.1 uncultured Anaerolineae bacterium
ATTCGACCCGAGTTGCTACTCAAGACAGCGTTGCCCCAAAATATTGAGAAGATACAAAGAATCCTTGTACTTCCAGTGGAGGGTAAAGTGAAACTGACAGTGCTCATTGACAATAACACGCTTATTGACAGGTATTTCGTTGGTGAGCCAGGGGTATCGTACCTTATTGAGGATGAAGGCAAAAAGATCTTGTTCGATGTTGGGTATTCAGATGCGTTCATAACAAATGCACGAAAACTCTCCATCGATCTGCTGGACGTGGACTTTGTAGTGCTGTCCCACGGCCATTTGGATCACACCTGGGGGCTCATTCCACTCATTCGGCTCTACACGGAAGGGATGATAGAAAAGCTGCACGTTAAAAAGCCTACGCTTGTGACTCATCCATTGACGCTGTCAGCTAGAACACTTGGTGACTTGGCAGAAATCGGTTCCTTGCTTCCGAAAGACAAGCTTTCTGGCTATTTCCATCTTGAATTGAGCAGAGAGCCCGTGCACTTGACCGAACGATTGGTATTTCTGGGAGAGATTGAGAGGACTACTGAATTTGAAGCCAGGAATCCGATAGGAAAAATTCTGGAAGGCGGGGTGGAAAAGGACGATTTTTTGATTGATGACTCTGCGTTAGCCTACAAGTCGTCTGAAGGCTTGGTCATAATCACGGGGTGTAGCCATGCTGGAATCTGCAACATTGTAGAACACGCGAGAAAGGTCTGTGGTGATGATAGAGTGGTTGACATCGTGGGAGGCTTTCATCTGTTAGATCCTTAGGCCGAGCAACTACAAGGAACCATAGCGTATATGAAATCTCTGCGCCCCGGTTCGGTGCATGCGTGCCATTGTACGGACTTGAATTCCAAAATCGCGTTGTCAAGGGTTGTCAATCTTGAGCAAGTGGGAGTCGGCTTAACACTCGAATACTGAGCCTGGAAGCTATCCTGGCACGGTGGGCCCAACAAGGGGCGCAAGTTATCGTTTGACGACCTTTTTCACTACCAAAAGACCGTCGTCGCCCTCAAAGAGACCATACACCTGATGGAAGGAATAGATGGATGGAAAAACGTCCATGAGGCACAACTATAACATGACAAAAGGCGTCTGCCTCCCAACGCAGACGCCTCTTTGATCTCTCGGCTACTCCCGCAGCGCGAACCACTTTGGCCGTGCTCCAGGCCTGGGCGTGGCAGCCGCGCGGGTGTGCGAGATCGAGGCGGAGATAGACCGGCTGGCGGCAGAATTGTGGGGGCTGAGCCAGCTTTTGGATCCCCCCTGAGGGCAATGCACATTGTCAATCAGGGCGAAATATGCTATACTGAGAGTGTGTGGTGGTGATAGAGTTCAAGACAGGCGACAAAGCACGAACGATGAGGCAGACCGGATGAAACCTCCGTCGCTGAAAAAGCTGCTCAAAGCAGCCGACCAGCAAACCTTGCTGGCGCAGTTTGCCAGGCTCGCTGATGGGCCGGTGACGTTGGCCATATTCGACCAACGAGGCCGGGCGCTGGCCAGCTACCCCGCCGGCGAGCACGGTCAACTGGTCGAGGCGGCCGCCTCGGTGTGCCGCACCGGGCAGCCCCTGGTGAACCACGAGAATGAGAGCCGGGCCTTGCCCATTCTGGCCGACGAGCAACTGGTCGGGGTGCTGACCGGCGCTCCCTCGTCGGTTCCGGGCCTCAACGATGTCATGGACAGCGTGCTCTTGATGCTTTCTACCCTCGTGAGCCAGGCTGTAGAGCGAAAGGCCATGGCTCAAGAGCTCCTCGATCGGTACCGCGAGATAAATCTCCTCTACCGGCTGCACGAAACCATCGGCGCGTACATTGACTTGAAGGATGTGGCGGAGCACGCTCTGGCAGAGAGCGTGCGCATTGTAAGGGCCGATGGCGGCGCGCTTTTCCTGTACGTAACAAAGACGGGGCAGCTTGGTCTCCTGGCGACAGAAGGCGATGCCCTCAAGTTACGCGGCGATCAGGGCATTCCCCAATGGGTTTCCCAAGAGGGTCGTTCGGCCATCGTTAACGATGTGACCAGCGACCCACGGCACACAGCCGGCGACGGCTCGCCGGCCTTGCAGTCTCTGCTTTGCGCGCCGTTGAAAACTCGGGAGAAGGTACTGGGCGTCCTGTGTCTCTGCAACAAGCAGGGAGGAATTTTCACCGCTGGCGACGAAAAGCTGCTCATGGCCCTGGCTTCTCAGACAGCCGTGGCTATTGAGAACGCCCAGCAAGTGGCGGCTCGCGAGCGGCAACTCCACCGGCAGATTCAGGAATTGCGCATCAAAATAGATCAAGTCAGAAAACGACAGGCGGTCAAGACCATCGTAGACAGTGACTATTTTCGTCGGCTGGCCGAAACGGCCCAGCAACTGCGCGAGGATTTTGAGCACGAATGACGGCACATCAGATTGATCGCGAGGAGAGTGGACTATGGCAAAAGTGATTTCGTTGCACTCCTTTAGAGGGGGGACCGGCAAGTCCAACATCACGGCTAACCTGGCCACAATAATGGCCAATGCTGGTCATCGGGTAGGCATCGTTGATACCGACGTCCAGTCGCCTGGCATCCATGCCATCTTTGGGTTGTCGGAGAGCGACCTCGGCGTGACCTTGAATGCCTTCCTGTGGGGACAGAAGGACATCGCGGAGGCGGCCTACGACGTATCCAGACCCGCGAGTCTCCAAGACGGCAAGCTGTACCTGGTTCCTTCCAGCATGAAGATGGCCGACATCTCTCGGGTTCTTCACGAAGGATATGACGTCCGGCTGCTGAAAGATGGCTTGAAAGAGCTGGTTCGCTCACTAGAGTTGGACTATCTTTTCCTTGATACGCATCCCGGCCTAAACGAAGAGACGTTGCTCTCCATTGCCATCTCTGGAGTTCTGCTGATCATTCTGCGACCCGATTCTCAGGATTATCAGGGCACCAGTGTCACGCTAGAGGTCGCCCGCAAGCTCGGCGTGCCCAACATCTACCTGGTGCTCAACAAAGCGCTGCCCGAGATCCATCCTGACGACTATCGCCGGAAACTGTTCTTGACTTATAAGGCCGAGGTGGGTGCGGTCCTGCCGCTGTCCATAGAAGTGGCCCGCGCTGCCAGCGGAGGAGTCTTTTACCAGGAATCTCCAGAGCACGCCTTTTCTCAGGGCGTTCGCGACCTGGCGAACCGGCTACTGGCCCTGGAGTAGCAAGGTAACCGAGGTTTCCATACCTCGTGCCCTGGCGCGCTATGGAAAGCGCGACTACCTATCAATTCAATCCACTGGCCGTGGA
>CAYVPU010000176.1:3370-6974 GCA_964453885.1 uncultured Anaerolineae bacterium
CCTCGCGCTCCTGGCGCGCTATGGAAAGCGCGACTACCTATCAATTCAATCCACTCGGACCGTGGACATTATCACAGCAGGAGAACGGCCATGAGCGACGAAAACTTGACGTGGCTGCAAACCGATCAGGCGTACACCCGCCAGCGCAAGAGGGGGCTCAGCCCGGCAGAACTCTTGGATATGCCAGAGGAAATGCGCAAATTGATGACCTACATCATGCGCCACGAGCCCGTCACACCCAAAGAGGTGGCGGAGGCATTAGAGGGGAAAGCCTCAGAGATTGCGGCCCATCTACAACTGCTGGCGGTCCAGGGATGGCTGGAGACAGAGCGCCAGGAAGATAAACAACTCTACCGGGTGCGCCTGGCTCGGCGTCGTAAACGCGCCTTGCCGCCGGGTATCTGGCAGGTATTGGAAGACCAATGGCAGGTGCCCATCTTTCGAGTTTTTTCCGACGATCTCCTCCAGGATTTTATCCACCGCTTTGTCCTACGCCGCTATGCGGCCGGCGAGTATCTGTTCCGCGCGGGCGAATGGGACGACAAGATGTTCGTCGTGGACGAAGGCGTCGTTGAACTGGTGGTCCGTTCGGTGCAAGGCGAAAGCGTGGTGGTGCGGCAGTTTCGGGCCGGCGAGATCTTGGGCGAAATGGCAGTCTTGCTGGGCGAGAAGCGCCCCTTTGATGCCCGCGCCCGTGACGAGGTGCAGGTGTGGGAGTTGAGCAAAACCGATTTCGAGCACTTGCTGGCCACTGACCCGGCAGCGGCTGTGACGCTGCGCCACGAGCTGCGCGCCGTACGCTGCACGCGCCGGCCGAGCGTCGCGCGCCGGAACAGTTCAACCCCTTTGTCGTCGCCGGCGAGGGCGTCAAAGAGATCGCCGGTCACCTGGCGAGCATCACGGAGCGGACGGTTTGCATCTTGGACTTGCGCACCCGACCTGCCCCGCCGGCCTCAGCCATGCCGCCGCGTGTTCGCCATCGGGCTGTGGGTGACATCGGTGGGAAGGCGCTCAGCCGCGAGTTGGAGAAGGAGTTGGCTACCGGCGCTTGGGTGCTCCTGGCGGTATCCACCGAATTGAACGGAGTCTTGCTCAACGTCGTGGATCGGGTCAAGGTGGTATTGGACATCACCGGCCAGGACCTGCCCTGGCTCATTGCCGCCTCGCGACGACGCTGGGCCGTGCCCCCGGAACGGGCACGCTACGACCGGTTGGCCCGGCGATTGGCCGGACGCACGGTGGGCCTGGCGCTGTCTGGGGGTATGGCGCAGGGACTGGCCCACATAGGTGTGTTGCGCGTGTTGCAAGAGGCAAAGGTGCCCGTGGACATGATTGCTGGCAGCGGGATGGGCGCGGTGTGTGGTGGGCTGTATGCGGCCGGTGCCCCCCTGGATCGCCTGGCCCGCGAGGGCAAGTTGAACCCCCTCGCTGAATTGTCGTGGCGCCAACGGTTGGGGGCATCGGGCGCACCCTACAACAACCAATCGGCTCTCGAAGCGATAGCCAGGGTATTGGGCGACCTGGACTTTAACGCCTTGGGAACGCCTTTCTTCTCGGTGGCAGTAGACCTGGCCTCCGGACAGGCAGCCGTGCTGGATCAGGGCCGGCTGGTCGAGGCACTCTCGGTGGCTCTGAGCCCGCCGGGGTTGACGCCCGCCTTTAACCTGGGAGGCCGTCTTTTGGCCGACGGCGCGCCATTGAATCCGCTGCCAGCGGACTTGTTGGAGCAACGGGGTGCGAATCTGATCCTGGCCAGCAGTGTCATCCCCACCCAGGAGACACGACGCCAGCGCAGTGAGCGTCCTCCTGACTCTTTTGGCCTGGCCGGATCACTCCTCGGCCTGTACGATGCCCTGGCGCAACCGGTTTACCTGGATCGCATCGGTCTGGTAGACCTGCTGCTGACGCCGTCTGTGGAGGCCTTTGAAGACACTGCTTTTGATCGTGCCACCGAGATCATCCATCGGGGTGAGCAGGTCGCTCGCCAACACCTGAACCAGATTCGTCAATTGATAGGCGCCTAATTCCAATACGTATTCAGTCAAGGTCTGGAATCGAGGCTTTAGCCGGATTTTTCCGCCTGAAGGCTCCATTCCGAGCGCTAATAAACCGTATTGTGCCTAATTCACCATCGTGGATGTACAGAAAGAGCCAAGGAATCAACATGGACAAAAAATCCTCATCGCAGACGACGAACCCTTTATCCGAACGCTCCTCGAACAGACGTTGGAGGATTTTGAGGACGAAGGAGTCATCCTGTTGATGGCCAGGAACGGCAAAGAAGCCCTGCAGTTGGCGCAGACAGAAAACCCAGACCTCGTGTTTCTGGACGTCATGATGCCCCACCTGAGCGGATACGAGGTCTGCCGGCGGATAAAAGGGGATGCTGAGCTGAGCAGCACCTACGTCATTCTTCTGACGGCGCGGGGGCAAGAAGTGGACAGGGTGCGCGGAATAGACGTAGGCGCTGATGAGTACATCACCAAACCGTTTGACCCTGATGACATCATTCATCGGACGCAGGAAATTCTACAGGTGGAGGTGTAAGCAAAGTACTTGTTCATTATTAACCCTGTACTGACCGTCCAGGACAGTGCTTCGCACTTTAGGTTGGAAATCAAACACAAAACGGCTTCAAAAACGCGATGTTATTTTTGAACAAGTGCAAAGGGAGACGGAATGACCAGCGCTGCCCAGGGCCTTGACGTGAGCGTACAGCATGTGCGCGCGACAGAGGCAGGAGACGTGCCATACCAGCGGGAGTTTGACAGCCACCATCTGCTGACGGCTGTGCTGGAGCATCTATCCGATGGCTTTTTGCTCACCGACCCCAATGGCCAGGTGATGCTGACCAATGCGGCTCTGGAGCAAATATTGGGCCGGCCGGTGGCCACGCTGTTGGGAAAACCTCTGCCGGCCGACCTGGCGCCGGGCGTTGGCCCGGTCATTGGCCAGGCACTGGAAACAGCGCCAGAGCCCGCCGTCGGTGAGATTTCGCTGGACGACGGGCGGCGAATCCAGGTGAGCGCCTCGGCTGTGGAGGGAGAGGGCGGGGCGGTTGCTGGGGTCGTGACCACGCTTCGTGACGTGTCGCGCCGCCGGGCCGCTGAACAGGTCAAAGATACCGTGTTGACAGCCATCTCGCACGAGTTCCGCACGCCTCTCGCCTCTATCGTTGGCTTTGCCGCGCTGGCCGAAAAAGCTCTCAGCGAGCGTCTTGCATCGCACATTCCTGCCGGGGTTCCTAAAGCCCAAAGCGACCTGGCACGCGTCGCAACTCACCTTCAACTCATTAGCGAGAGCGGTCGGCGCTTAGAGCAGATGGTCAACGACCTGTTGGACCTGGCCGATATGGAGACTGGTCGCTTGCAATGGAACATGGCTGACGTCAGCCCGCTCGATGTGATCCACACCGCCGTGTCTGCCGTGGCCCCCCAGGCCGAGGGGAAGGAGATGCCCATCCGGCTGGCGCTGGCCCCCGATCTGGCGGTGGTGCGAGGGGACCGGGCGCGCCTGGTGCAGGTGGTGACCAATCTGCTGAGCAACGCAGTAAAATTTACCGACCGGGGCGAGGTGCGGGTCTCGGCCGGCATTTTGAGGGCTG
>CAYVPU010000177.1:0-6974 GCA_964453885.1 uncultured Anaerolineae bacterium
ACCTTTGGGGCTGGGTGAGGCTTGCCCGTTGCCATGCCTTTACGGAATTGGCCCGTTGCATCCGGAAAGCGATTGGCTGGCAGGGAAATATGGAGTGATAGGGAATAATATTTATGATAATTTGTGTTGACAAAGCAGAAGGGATGGTGTATAATGAAGTAGATGGACATCCGAAGCGGCCCTTGGGAGATGTCTGTGGCAGCAAAGGATGGAGACTACCCACAAGGGGGGTGAGGTGGTGTCAAGTCGTCCAGGCTGGCTGTAAAGTCGGTGCAGGGAAGGTGACTTGATAATCTTGGTCAGGGAGGAGAGGGTGAGCGCACAAAAAAAGGAAAAGTCGTTCAACGTACTGGTCGTGGATGATGAAGAGGAGATTGGCATCCTATTCCAGCGGCTTCTGGGCGGGACGCAGAAAGTCACGGTGGCCCGCGATGGTCAGGAAGCTCTGGAAAAGGCCCGGGAGAAGCCGTTTGACTTGGTTTTCCTCGACGTCAAATTGCCAGGCATGGATGGCGTGGAGACATTGGAAAAGCTCAAGCAGATCGTGCCAGACGCGGTTGTGGTGATGATGAGTGGGTATTCGGTTGAAGAGGATATTAGCCGGGCTTTAAAGATGGGCGCTCAGGATTTTATCGCCAAGCCGTTTAAGGATCCCGATCAGATCATGACGATTGAGCAAGTTGCCCGGTACCTTAGCCTGCACCAGTTGACCGTCCGTAGATTGGCCCGTGAGGGTGAGATTCCAGCTTTTAAAGTGGGACGGCAGTGGCGGGTAAAGAAGGCACTCTTGGACCGCTGGATCGAGCGAGAAGCCACTCGTCATCGAAGCTAGTGTAACACATACTGGGAAGCGGGCCGACAGAGCGAACCGGGGTGCCTCTTTGTTGGGCCTGTGCATAGGAGAGGCGGGCTTGTCCAGAGAAAAGGCTCGGCTTGGCGAGGACGACTTTCGGGAGGTTTATGTTCGCTTATTGAACAGTGAGGGTTAGTTACCAAGTCGCAGCCGTTGAGAACGGTCCGGTAGGGGTAAAAGCAAAACGACCTTCCTCATGAATGATAAATAAGAGGAAGGTCGTTTTAATCTATCTTTTCCGGCAACGCTTAGTACTACAACTTTTTCTCCGGCGTAGCCTGGAGTCGTTCCAGCCATCGGCCGAACCAGCGGCGCCACAGACTGGCTCGCAACTTTGGCCACACGGCAGCCGATTCCTCTTCGTTCGTCAGGCGGGGGCTGAACAGGTCTTCTACGAACAGACTGGCAATGCGACGGATCGCCCCTCGGCCAGCCGGCACCTCGGCGCCCAACTCTGCAGCATACTCAAAGGGCGTCTGAGCATCCTGCTCCTGTACGCTCAACAGGCGGCCAAAGCGGGTCATGCGCACATAGATCTTGCGCACCAATCCCAGATGAGCCAGATCTCTCTCTTCCAGCCACCAGTAGCCGCCGCCGATCACGGTGGCCACGACCAGGAGCCCTCCCATGACCCACAGAACCGGTATCCACGGGTTGATCTTTTGCGCGGGCAGCGACCCGGGATAGTAATCCTCGTCGAACAGATCCCGCAAGCGATCATAGTCGTCCTCCGCGGGCGGCCTACTGCGGCTGGTGTCATTCGTGTTGGCCTGGGCCGGGCGAGGCCGGGCAATAGCGGACTCAGCGGCTGTCGGCTCAAATTCCACCCAGCCATAACTCGGAAAAAAGACCTCCACCCAGGCGTGGCCGTGGCGTTCACGCACCCGATAAGCACCCGCTTCGGCGTTGTAATCGCCCTGGCTGTAGCCCACGGCCACCCGGGCCGGGATGCCCAACGCCCGCGCCATCACCGCCATGGAAGAGGAGTAATAATCACAATAACCTTCTCGCAAATCAAAGAGGAACCAGTCCACCCTATCCTGATCCGGCGGCGGCGACTCGATCAATTTGTTGTATTTGATCTGACGCAGATAAGACTCTAAAGCCGAGGCCTTGTCGTAGGGATTGGCTTTGTCACGCGTGATCTCTTTGGCCAGGTCGCGCACCCGTTGGGGAAGCGAATCAGGCAACTGCAAATAACGCGCAGTGATCCACTGGGGGTAATCGGTGCCCGCTGTCCGAAGGCTGTTCTCGTCGGCGGCTGGCAATGCCGAAACGGCAGTGTAACTCGCGCCGCTTTCCAGCGGCGTGCGTGCAAAGATCATAGAGACGTTGAGTAGCTCACCCCGGCGTCTGTCTCCAGGCAGGCGGCCACCTACCCGGCTGACACGGGCCTTGGTGGGCTGATCGAGGCCCACCGGTTGGGCCGCTGCGAATAACTGCGTGCGTCCCGGCAGGTAAGAAGTGTACGTCTGGGTGATGGGCCGTCGCATTGCAAATTCAGGGACAACAAACTCTGGATCGTAAGGATAGAGGTAAGCCATCTCTTTGTCATTGTTCAGCCACCCATTGCTGGTGTATTCGTCGTACACGGTGGCACGCCAATAGCGCCCGGCCGGCGCCGCCACATCCATGATTACCCGATCTCCCAGATGGACTGCTCCCCCCAGCGACATCGTCGTGCCAAACACGTTGGGTTGGGCACTGCCATAGTAGCGCGATGCAAAAAACAGGCGGTTCCACGTGTCCTGCACTCGCTCCCATGGCTCCGAAAATCTCTCCCAGAAGGTCGCCATCTCTTCGTTGGCAGTCGTTCCCGGTGCACCCCAGGCCAGAGTCATCACGACGACGACAAAAATCGTCCCGTAACGAAGGAAATCCCAGACGATCTCTGAATCGTATCGCACACGGGCTTCCAACCACGCCTGTTGCTGGCGGAAGAGATTGAAGCGGATGAAAAACAGCAACACAAACGTCACGTAGGCGATGAGGAAGACCAACAGGCGCGGCGGCCCCCAGTAAACGTTGATGAGCAGCACCGTTGCTGTCGGCAAGATAGCCCACCAGATACGATGGGTGCGGAAGGTCACCCAGGAGGCCACGTAACCCAGCAGCCACAAGATGCTTGCCAGGAAGAGAACAAACATCAAACTGTCGCTGCTGCTGCCGCCATGCAGAATCTTCCACAGCCAGGAGTTGACGTGATAGCCCAGTTCCAGGAACCTCTCCCGGAGGGCAAATATTGGAGGAAGAAGTCTCGTGCCCAGGCAGCTGAGCCAGGCCGCGCCATATACCAGGCCGAAAAGGTGTGCCAACAGCGCCGGGAAACGAGTTTTGGCCAAAAGTATCCCTGCTACCAACCCTGCCACCGCGGCCCACTCTATAATTTCGAGGTCATCTACCCAACGGGCATAAGAGATGGCCCAGGCGACGCTCATCACCATGCCAGCCAATAGGAAAAAGGAGCTCCAACCTTCCGGCAATTTGTTTTTTTCTGAGTTCATGTTTGTGCCTTGCTAGTCCAGCCGGCCTCCCTGTATCAGAATCACCGGCCAAAAGACGTCAGATACTCTGCTTGAATAATACCCTTGAGGTCTTGTTTAGGTTCATCGCCTGCCTTGCGGTGGGCAAAGGCTTTGTCGTGAGCGCTCAGCCGGACAGTCTCCCGACTGATCCCCTCAGCAATCAGAGCCTCGCCTACGGCCCCCGGGAACGAACGATAGATATCAGTAACCAGATCCCCATGATGACCGCCAACACAAAACTGATGTGCGCGATGGGCAACTGTAAGCCCAGAAAATTCCACTCGGTCGCCCCGCCATGGATGACAACCGCCGAACCGAGGATGAGCGCGGCCACCACAATGCTGAAAGCCAGGCGGTTGATCATGCTATCGAACTTGGCGATGATTCGTGTCAGTTGGCGCAAGTCAATGCCCAGCGTTACCTCTCCAACCTGCAGTCGATCCATCAAAGATTCAGCACGCTGAGGCAAATCTCGCATCATCCGGCTGGCTATACCCACCGTCTGTAGCGCTTCGTCTCGCAGTCGCCGCCAGGAGAAACGCTCGCGCAGCAGACGCTCGCCAAATGGTTTGGCCATCTCTGCCAGGTTAAAGCTGGGGTCCAGGCCTAACGCTAGCCCTTCTAGCACAATCACAACGCGAACCAGCAGCGCCAGGTCAGGTGGCAGGTGAATCTGGTGTTTGAAAGCGGCCGTCAGTACTTCTTGCAACACCTCACCGATGGGCATCACCTCCAGGGGTACACCGTAGTAGCGCATCAATAGCCGTTGTACGTCTCGCTGTACGGCTGCTGGATCGGTGGTGCGGCTGACTGCCCCCATGCGCAAGATCACTCGCACCACTTCTTGACTGTCTTGTGCCAACAACGCCAGCAGCAACGAACTCAGGGAGCTCTTTATTGCTGGCGTCAACTGTCCCACCATGCCAAAATCCATCAAGCCGATCTTGTCGTTGCACACCATGATGTTGGCCGGATGGGGATCGGCGTGGAAAAAACCGTCCACGAACACTTGATGGAGGTAGAGATCCACTGTCACTTTGGCCACGGCGGGCAGATCGTACTGCTCCTGGCGCAGCCGTCTCAGGTCTGTGAGCTTGAATCCCTCCAATGCCTCCATCGTGAGCACCCTCCGGGTGCTGTGATTCCAATGTACCTGGGGGATGAGCACCCGCTCGTCGCCCGCCAGGTTGCGCCGCAGACAGTCGGCGTTGCGACCTTCCACGATATAATTTAATTCGTCCTGAAGAGCCTGACTCAGCTCCTCGACAATTTCAGCCAGGTGCGATTCGCGCGCGCGCGTCGAGCGCCGCTCCAGAAAGCGGGCTTGTCGTGCCAACAGGTCCAGGTCGGCGGTCACTGTCCGCTCCACACCCGGACGCTGTACTTTGATCACCACTTTTTGACCGTCGGGCAACGTGGCCCGATGCACCTGACCGATGGAGGCGCTGGCAATTGGCTCCGACTCGAAAGAGGCGAACAGTTCGTTCAATGATGCGCCCAGTTCCTCCTCAATGCGCGCCACGATCTGCGGCGCTGGCACCGGCGGTGCGGCGTCCAATAACTTGGTCAACTCTACTATGTACTCCGCTGGCAGTAGATCAGCGCGTCCGCTGAGAACCTGACCGATTTTGATGAACGTCGGCCCCAATTCCTCCAGCGTGCGCCGGACGCGCTCCGCAACCGACAGCCCGCTCACGTCGGAAGCAGCCCCCTCCACACGGTGGCGCTTCCAGGCCGACAGGAACCGCGTCAGGCCCAATTGCTCTACCACAAAGCCGAGGCCGTTCTTGATCAGAATCTCTGCTATTTCACGAGCGCGGGCGATTTCCGCATATTGACGCCGGAAGGGTATAGGCACAGACACCGGTTGAGTCTCCCTTGCACAAGAGTGGCTTAATTATACTTCTATCACGCGCAATTGACAATTCCGACAAAAAATAGGATAATAGAAGAAGTGTGAGATTTAAAGAGGGCCGTTGCCCCAGAATAGGTGGGCGAGGAGGAGGGCCATGAAGACTGGGAAAGAGAAAAGCTTGAGCGGATACTGCGCTGAGATCGAACAGTTGATCAAAGAGCGTAATCTTGAGGCCGCTATAGCCATTGGACAACACATCCTCCGACATTATCCTAAATATGTGGAGGCCTATCGCCTGTTGGCCAAGTCGACCCTGGAGCAAGGCGAGGTTGGATACGCGGCCGATCTCTTCAAGCGCGTGCTGAGCGCAGATCCTGAGGATTTGGAATCACGTGTTGGTTTGGGCATCATCTATACAGAAGAACAGGCTCTGGAAGAAGCGCTGTGGCAATGGGAGCGATCCTTTGAATTGGCACCAGGAAACAGTGACATCCGAGCGCAACTGCGACAGATTCACGAACGGCTTGAGGTCGCTGAATTTCCCCGTATCGAATTGACGCGAGGTGCTCTTGGCCGGCTCTACGCTCGGGGCGGACTCTTCCAACAATCGGCCGATGAATTTCGGGCTGTGTCGCGCAAAGATCCGCAGCAAATAGACATCCAGGTCGCCCTGGCCGAGACACTGTGGCGCGATGGCAAGCTGGCTGAAGCTGAAGCAGTTTGCGAACAGGTTCTGGAGGCGCTGCCCAACTGTCTCAAAGCCAATCTTATCCTGGGTCACATCTGGCTCCATACTGGCCGGGCGGAAGAGAGTCACGGGCCTTTCCGCGTCGCTCATACGCTAGATCCTGAGAACCAGGTGGCCAGCGATCTCCTTGGCGAGGCAAGCCCTCTGTCCAAGGAGGTTGTTCTCATCCCCCAACTCGATGAACTACCGATGGAGGCTCCTAAACCCACGGATTTGATCTCTGTCAGGGAGGAACGGCTGCCTGGCGAGTGGGATCTGGAAACTGTTGCTCCAGAAGAGGCCGTTGCAGAGGCTGAACTACCTGATTGGCTAACTCAATTGCGCGCCGCTGGCATAGAGGAAGAAGAACCCGTCGAGGAGGAGAGCCTGCCAGACTGGCTTACCGCCTTCGAACCAGCTGATGTGGAAGAACCGGTTCCCCAGATGGCCCCAGTCGAGACAACAGTTCCCGAGTCTGAACCTGAACCAGAGCCCGATTTCGAAGCCGAAGAATTGCCAGACTGGCTGTCTGGCGTGAGCGCAGACGAAGTCGAAGAACCTGTCGCTGAACCGTTCGTCGAAGCTGTGGAGGAAGAGCCCTTGGTTGTTGAGGCCCTCCCAGCGGAGCAACTAGCCACCGAGGCGGACGAGATCCCCGACTGGTTGGCCGCCCTTGAATTGGAAGAGGTCGAGAAGCTACCGGCAGAGGAACCCCCGGAAAAAGATGTAAGCGAACTCTTTGCAGAAGAGCCTATCGCCATTGAGGAAGCAGACAGAGACGTGCCGGAGTGGCTACAGCAGCTTCGTACGGAGATGGACCACGATCTTGCCGACATTACAGAGCCGGGTTTGTCCGCCATCCCTCCGGCGGAAGACGCGGATCGCTTTGAGTCAAGAGAGGCCCCCGGGTGGCTGCAAGATATCCAAGAAGTAAGCGACCAGCCAATAGAGGCAATCTCGGACGAGGATATTCTCTCGTCTACTGGCGAGCTGGTAGAAGAGGTCCCTGACTGG
>CAYVPU010000178.1:0-6955 GCA_964453885.1 uncultured Anaerolineae bacterium
CCGCCAGCTCACTCTAGCGAAACAGTCGTCAGGGCGCGGTGTTCCACCGTCAGTTTTCGTAGCCGTTGGGGTGTGTACTGTGCCATTTCCAGGCGGTTTCGACGATGGTACGCAGATCCGGGAACTGTGGCTCCCAGCCCAACTCACGTTTGATCTTTTCCGAACTGGCAATGAGCACAGCCGGGTCGCCGGGCCGGCGCGGGCCGACGACGGCCGGGATGGGATGGCCGGTCACTTGACGGGCAGTCTCGATGACTTCTTTGACCGTAAAGCCCTGGCCGTTGCCCAGGTTGTAGGTGCGACTGCCATTGTCCAGGGCCTTTAGGGCCAGGATGTGCGCTTGAGCCAGGTCGGTGACGTGGATGTAATCGCGCACGCAGGTGCCGTCACGGGTGGGGTAGTCGTCGCCAAAGATGACCACGTGATCTCGCTGACCCAGTGCCGTCTGAAGCACAATGGGGACGAGATGCGTCTCGGGATCGTGATCCTCACCCCGCTCGCCGGTGGGCGATGCGCCAGCAGCATTGAAATAGCGCAGGGCCGCGTAGCGAAAGCCGTGGATACGATCCAGCCACAGGAGCATCCGCTCCAGGATATTTTTCGACTCGCCGTAGGGACTGCCGGGGATGATGCTCTCGGCCTCGTCAATAGGCATTCGTTCTGGATCGTCGAACAGGTTGGCCGAGGAGGAAAGAATAAACTTGCGCACGCCGTGATCAACGGCCTCTTGGAGCAGCTTCAGGCCGTTGGTGACGTTCTCGCCCAGGTACATGAAGGGGTGCTCCATGCTCTCGCCCACCAGCGTGTGGGAGGCAAAGTGCATAACCGCTTCAAAGTCGTAGGCGTCGAACACTGCCTTGACGCCTCCCCGGTCGGCCAGATCGCCCTCGACAAAGGTTGCCTCGGGATGGACGGCTTCCCGGTGTCCAAAGTAGAGGTTGTCAAAGGCGACGACATCGTCTCCCTGCTTGATCAATTCCTCGATGACGATGCTACCGATGTAGCCGGCCCCACCTGTTACCAGGATTTTCATGATGCGTCTCCTTGTGCGAATTTGGCTTTTGTGAGCAAGGGTTGATACTCTGTCAGTATTTCCGGTTCCTCCAGCGCCTCAGTGAATTGAGTGAGCCAGTGTTGGATGTAGGGCTTGTCCTGACGTCCAGAGTATACACCAGATGAGTTCATAGTTCAAGTTGTCGGTCATGGGATTTTCGGTTATAATGGGTGCATAAAACCGGAACTAGTGAAAAAATAGTTTCCAGTGAGACGGGTTGACAGGCATAGGAACCACGTAAAACGTGATGCGTAAGAGGATTTTACGTCTTACGCATCACGTCTCGCGGCCTGAAATGCAGCTTTTAGATGAGGTGTAGTACTATGGGCAAAAAAATAAAGTTGACGATCTATGTGGGGTTGGTGTTGACGGCTTTGCTGCTGAATGTGACTGGCCTCTCGGCGCAGGGGAACAGGGTGTTGGTGCTAGAGATCGAAGGGCCGGTGACACCGGTGATGTTTAGCTACATCAGCCGGGGTATCCAGCATGCAGAGGCCACAGGGATTGAGGCGATGGTGATCGTGCTGGACACGCCAGGTGGATCAGTGACATTGATGGAAGAAATCGTCAAAGCGATTCGGTCTGCCACAGTGCCGGTAGTGGTCTACATCGCACCGCCAGGGGCAATGGCGGCCTCAGCGGGGACGGTGGTTACACTGGCGGCCCACGTAGCAGCTATGGCTCCAGAGACTAGCATCGGCGCGGCTAGCCCAGTGAGTAGCGAAGGACAAGAACTGGGAGAAACTGTTGAGAAAAAGACAAAGGAGATCCTGAAAGCGCAGGCCAGGGGATTGGCCAAGCGACGGGGCAAAGAGGCCGTGGCCTGGGCCGAACAGGCTATAGAGGAGTCCAAAGCCGCCTCGTCCGACGAGGCGCTGGAATTGGGCGTGGTTGATTTCATCGCCAACGACCTGAACGACCTGCTGAGGCAGATGGATGGGTTTATGGTCACGGTGATGGGAGACGATATCACCCTGCACACGGCAGGAGCGACCAGTGAGAAACTGCCCATGAATGCCCTGGAGCATTTGATGCACACTATCGCCAATCCTACCATTGCGGTTATTCTGATGACCATCGGCGTCAACGCACTGATTTACGAACTCTCCGCGCCAGGCGGATACGTGACCGGCATCATTGGCGTCATCTGTCTAGGATTGGGCCTCTATGCGCTGGGGGTGCTCTCAGTAGACTATACGGGTCTGATCTTTATTGCGCTGGCCTTTGTGTTGTTTGTGCTGGACATCAAAGCGCCAACGCACGGGGTGCTCCTGGCAGGAGGCATTGCCTCATTTGTTTTTGGCGCGGTATTGCTGTTCCAGTCTTCCTCGTTCGACGTGCCGTGGGGAACGATCATCAGCATGGCTGCCCTTACTGGGGGGTTCTTTGCCTTTATCGTAGCCAAAGCAATACGCGCACAGAGCTGGCGGGTGACCACCGGCGGAGAGGCGCTCATCGGGGCGACGGCAGTGGCCCGCACCGATCTGACTCCAAAGGGGACGGTGTTCCTCATGGGCGAGTATTGGAACGCCGTGGTGGAGGAAGGAGACACGATCAAAGCAGGCACTCCAATAGATGTGGTGGGCCGAGAAGGGTTTAGCCTGCGTGTGCGGGCAAAGAGTACAGATTCACCGAAAGGTGCGGAGCAGAAAGAGTCCCCCGGCCGTTCTACGTGACAATTGACGGCCAGACTATGCGACTTTCGCCGGCAGGTAGACGTGAAATGTAGAACCTTGGCCCACCTGGCTCTCCACCTCAATGCGCCCGCCGTGCTTTTCCACCACGTTCCGGCAGACGTACAGGCCCAGGCCAGTCCCCTGACCAGGGGGTCTGGTGGTAAAGAAGGGTTCAAAGAGATGGGGCATGTTTTCAGGAGGAATGCCTGCGCCCGTATCGGTGAAAGCGATGGAGGCGGTGGCCGGTTGATCATCGTCCAGCCAGTCAGTGACCACTGTGAGAGTGCCTCCTCCTTTCTCCATCGCGTAAGCGGCGTTGATGATGATGTTCAGGAAGACCTGCTCCAACTGGTCCGGGTCCACCAACATGGTTGGCATGTTGGGGTCGTAATGCGTCTCGACCGTAATGCCCCGCTTCTGCAAGCGAAACGAAATGAAGGCCATAACCTCGTCGAGCAGGTGGTGGATATCGGTCTGGAGTATCTCCAGGGGTTCTTTGCGAGTGTATACCAGGATGTTCTCGGCCATCTTGGCGATACGCTTGGCCTGGCGAACGATCCGTTCCATGTCCTGTGCTGCTTCCGGCTCGCGCCGGGCCATGCGCCGCTGGACAAACTGGGCATAGGCGGTGATGGCCGTCAGGGGATTCTTGATCTCGTGGGCGAACTCGGCCACTAACTGCCCCACGGTGGCCATGCGGTCGCTGCGGGTGAGTTGATCGGACAGCAACTGGATTTGCTCGCGGGTTGTCTCCTGAAGCTGGCGCATCCGCCCCAACTTTGCTTCCACAGCCACCAGCAGTTCCTCCGGGTCAAAGGGTTTGGTCAGGTAATCATCCACGCCCATGGATTTGCCGCGCAGAACATCAGCCTTCTCCCCCTTGGCCGTCAAAAAGATAAACGGCACCGTCAGCCACCGGTCATCCTCGCGAACTCGCTCGTAGAAACGATAGCCATTCATCTCGGGCATCATGATATCGGATACGATGAGCTCTGGAGCGGCTTTTTCTAGCAGTTGTAGCGCCTCTCTGCCATTAGAGGCGACGCTAACTGTATACCCATTCGTTTCGAGGATCTCGCGTATCCCATCACGCATAACCAAATCGTCTTCAACGACAAGTATGGAAGTTGACATCTCTCTCTCCTCGATCACACAGTGCCAAGGCTTCGGCGTGAGCCTGTCCTGAGCCCTCTGGCCATGCTCAGGACGGGAATAGTGTCAAAGGTCTCAGCCGTACGATTGTTTTCATTGTACCCGACCCTGGCGGAACTGTCAAGCGCCGTCATAAAAATCGTGGCAATTTGAGCAATCTCTGGATCACATCTATGACCACCTCGCCGGAAAACGGCTTGGTGAGAAACTCGTTTGCGCCTAGACGCAGCACTTCCCGACCCTGCTCCTCGGCCCAACTGGTTAGCACCAGGATGGGTAGATCGACTGTGGCATCGCTGGCCCGCAGGGCTCGAACGACGCCACAGCCATCGAGTTCTGGCATCTTTAGATCCAGAAGCAGCAGATCAGGCGGTTGCGCGGCAATGCGGGCCAGGGCCTCTCGTCCATCAAAAGCATGGACCGTGTCGAAACCAGCCGTTTGCAGGAACCCATCCAGCAAGGTATGAAGGTCTCGCTCGTCGTCGGCAATAAGGATCAGTGGCCGTTCAGGTACTCGATAGGCGGGCAACAACACCGTCAAAGTTGAGCCCTCGCCCAGTTGGCTGTTGACAAAGATGTGCCCATCATGCAGATCCACGATCCCTTTGACAATAGACAACCCCAGGCCAGTGCCCGGTATTTCAGAAAGCTCTGCCTGCCCCCTAAAGAAACGCTCAAAGATGCGGGGCAAATCCTCCGGTGGGATGCCTTTGCCCGTGTCGGCCACACAGAGTACCACCCACGTTCCTTCGGGCGGGTCCACCTTCAACTGGCCCGGGGTTGGCGCGCTGCCTGAGACCTGCCAGCCCTCCCGACCCCAACGCCACAACCCCGTGCTGACCTGCACTTGGCCGCCGGTAGACGTGTAGTTGATGGCATTGGAGACCAGGTTCGTCACCACCTGGTGTATCTGGTTGCCGTCGGCCAGGGCTGGCAACAGATCAGTCGGTATCATGCAACTCAATGTGAGTTCTTTCTCCTCCGCCACGGGGCGCAGGCTCTCCAGCACCCGCTCTACCACCTGGCCCACGGACAGAGCTTCCTTGTTGACGCTGACCGTTCCCATCTCCAGGCGAGAGAGGTCTAAAAGATCGGTGATGAGTCCCTCCAGGTGATCCACCTCTTGTCGGAGGACGGTCTTGTATCGCTCGCGCTTCTCCGGCTTGCCTTGCTCCAATAGCGAAAGATAAAGCTTGATGCTGCTCAAAGGCGTTTTGAGTTCATGCGACACATTGGAAACAAACTGCGATTTTAGGCGGTCCAGCTCTTTAAGGCGAGTGATGTCTCGTAGCACCGTCACTTCGCCGACGACTCGACTCTCTTTGTCGTAGATTTGCGCCGAATGTGCCTGCAAGGTGATCTTGTCTTGCCGATGATAGAATTCACAAGCCAGGCAATATTCAGCGATGTCGCCCTTGAAGCCCTGTGGGTGTGCCCCGCGGCATCGGGTGCCTGGCAACAACCAGCATGGCAGGTTTTCCCCTGATGGTTCACGAGCAGGGCAATCGGCAGTGCACTCGAACCAATTGTAGCAGGCCGGCCTGCCGTTTCCTGGCAACAAAGGGATGTTGAGCTCGGCTGTCTGTTTGGCATCGGAGACGCGAGCCAGGCCCTGGATGGCGTGCCACAGGAAGCTGGCCTTTTCTTGCTGCAAGCTTGGGTCTTCTCTAAAGTTCAGCCATCGCCGGGCGGCGGGATTGACCATCACGACTTTGTCGTCGGCATCTGTAACGACAAGGCCGTCAGCGACGCTGTTGAGAATGGCCCGCAGTTCGCGCGTCCGATTCGCCACTTCCTTTTCCAACAGCGAGGCATGATCGCGCAGAGCGATGTAGAGCCGGGCATTCTCAATGGCAATGGCCACAAAGGCAGCCATGGAGGCCAGCAGTTTCAGATCGTGCTCGGTAAAAGGACCGTGGACTTTGTTGACCAACTCGATGGCGCCCAGGACCTTGCCCCGGCTTTCCAACGGCACGCAGAGCAAGGAGCGCGTAGTCAACCCACTGTACTTGTCTACCTCCGGGTAGAAACGCCCGTCAACTGTCGCGTCTGCTACCACGATTGGCTCGTTGTGTTCGATGCAGTGGCCTACCACACCGGTACCTGGGGACAAGCGCAGGCCCACCAGGCGATGCGCTTCCTTGGCCTGCAACACCACCTTGAACACCAGTTCTTCAGTCGCCTCGTCCACCAGGATGAGGGAGCCAGCTTCGACCTGGGAGATTTCCTTGATCAGTTGCAGGGTCATTTGCAAAAGCTGGTCAAGGTCGAGAATAGAGCTAACGGTCCGGCTTATCTCGTTGAGCGCGGTCAGTTCGACGATGCGTTGGTGCAGGCGTGCATCGGTCTGTTGATACAGGCGAGCGTTCTCAAGTGCCACGGCAGCCTGGTTGGCAATGCTGGTGAGAATCTGCTCAAGTTCCGCGTCAAAGGCCCCCCGTTGATGACTTCCGACAATGATAGCTCCTACCACTTTGTCGCGGCAGAGCATGGGTACGCCGAGCCAACCGTGGCTGAGCTTGGGTGAGTCAGAGGATACGATTTCTATATCTAGTTTGTCTTTCTCCTCGGCCAGACTATAGAAGCGCAACGGTTGCCGGCTATGGATGACAAGCTGTAACAACCCTTCGTCCAGCACGTACCGCTCCTTGGGATAGCGTACGCCATCATCCACGTTGATTTCGATGCTGACGACGTTGGTCGCTTTCTCGTACAAGACGATCTCGTAAAAGTCGGCCGGAGCGATGCGAGTGATTTGTTCGTAAATCGCCTCCACAAGCTGGTCCTGATCCAGCACGGAAGAGATGATGCGGCTGGCGCCGGTGAGCGCGGTCAGGTAGCGGTTCTGCTGGCGCAACGTCTCTGCCATCTCCTGCTGCTCCGTCACGTCGCGCCAGATGCCCAGGCCGACCATTGAGACGTGGCTGCCTTTGCCATTGGCTGGCAACGGTGTGAAACTCGCTCGCATCCAGAGACGCTGGCTGTTGCCGGCGACAATCTGGATACACTGCGACGCCGCAGTAGGAGCGGGATGCTGCGATTGTTGCAGTTGGGCCAGCCATTGGTGCTCCAC
>CAYVPU010000179.1:0-6948 GCA_964453885.1 uncultured Anaerolineae bacterium
CACCGTGGGCAGCGAGACCGGTTTCCAGGCCATCACCGCCTGGCCGCTGTCCAACCCGGTCATCTCCAGGATGTCCTGGATCAGCTCGGCCAGCCGGTCGGCCTGTTCCTCTATCACCTGAGTATAACGCTGGATTTTTTCCGGCTTGCGTCCCATCCGCAGCAGGTGGGCATAGAGCTTCATGTTGGCCACCGGCGTGCGCAACTCGTGGGACACGTTGGTCATGAACCGGCTTCGCGCCCGCTCCAGTCCCTTGCGCCGGCTGATGTCCTGGTGGCTGGAGACGTAGCCTGTCAGACGGCCTTCGCCGTCGCGCAAGGGGACAATGGTCATTGACGCTTCGTAGGGGCGCCCGTCTTTGCGCTGGTTAGACACCTCTCCCCGCCAGACATCCCCCTGGGCCAGAGCGAGCCGTAGGGACTGCCGGTCTTGCTCTGACATCGTCCCCCTGAACAACAAACTGACGTGCTGCCCTATGGCCTCCTGGGCCGTGTAGCCGGTCAGGGCAGTGAAGGCGGGGTTCACGTAGCGCAGCCGCATCTCCGGGTCGGACATGGCGATGGCGTCACCCACGCTGCGCAGGATGGCCTCGTTTTTCTCCTGCTCGGCGACGATCTCGGCCGTGCGAGCCGCTACCAGTGCTTCCAGACCACCCACCAGCCGGGCGTTTTCGACGGCCACTGCGAGTTGGCTGGCCAGGGTCTCCATGACCATCACATCGGTCTCGTCGAAAGCGTCGAGCAGCAGGCTCTGGACATCCAGCACCCCCACGACCTCCCCGCCCACCCGGATGGGCACGCTCAGTTCGGAGCGGGTCGGTATCACGTCGGGATAAAAGTTGATGTAACGGGGCTCGGCGTCCACGTCGTTGGCCAGCAGTCTCTCGCCGTGGCTGCCCACCCAGCCGACCACGCCTTGCCCTAGCTTTATCCGATGTTCAGGGGGAAAGAAGGCATTAAAGTCGCCGGCCCTGGCCTTCATGACCAACTCGCCCCGCTCGCGATCCACGATAAACAGGCCCACGTGATGGTAGCCAAAGCCCTCCTGCACCAGATGAGCGGTCCCGTCCAGCAAGATGTCCAGCTCCAGCACGGCCGCGATCCTGGCCCCGACGTCGTTGAGGAGCGCCAATTGGGTGGCGCGCTGCTTCAGCGACTCCTCCGCTTGCACCAGCTCGGTGATGTCGCGGAATATCCCAAAGGTACCGACAAGCTGTCCTTCGCCGTCGAATCTGGGCGTGGCCGTGACGAGCAAGTGGCCTCTCTCTCCGTCCGGGCGGATGAATTCCATCCGGTAGATGCTCTTTCCTCCCGCCCGACGCTTCTCCGTCTGCGCCCGAACGAGGTCAAAGGTCTCCGGGTCAACGAATTCGCGCAAGCTGCAGCCGACCAGCTCGCCCTGGGTCACGCCAAAGATCTCGTGTGCGGCCGGGTTGGCGAAGGTGAAGCATTCCTCGGGGTCAACGGAACCAACCCCCTCACCCTGATTCTCGATGAGCGTCCGGTATCGCTCCTCGCTCTCCCGCAGCGCCTCCTCCACCCGCTTGCGCTCGGTGATGTCCACGACAATAGATATCATGCCGGCGGGTTTATTCTGGCGGATGGTGGGTCTGCTGTAGACGAGAACGGGAAATGCGCTGTCGTCCTTTCTTATGGCCGTGTACTCGTTACGCCCCGGCCTTTCTCCCTTCAGCACCTTCTGAATACCCTCTTTGGCCCTCTCGTGGTCCTCCGGAATTAGAACCTGAAGAATATTGATGCCTTCCTCAAAGTCTTTCTGCGTATAACCAAACATCTGGAAAGCATTCTGGTTGACGAATGTAAAATTGCCTCTCAAGTCCGTTTCACCAACAACTTGTGGCAATAAACTAGCCATCTCTCTGAACCGCTCCTCGCTCTCCCGCAGCACCTCCTCCGCTCGCTTGCGCTCAGTGACGTCGGAGATAAGCCTTGACACCGCAAAGGAACCGACGATACCGATCAGCACCGTTTCGATGATCGCCTCTTGCCAGTTCACGGGGGTACGTGGTGCGCCCAGCAGAAGGTGGGGAAGATCTAGGATCTCGTTCAGCCACGCTAGAATGCACAGCAGAACGAACGCACCAGCTACAGATAGCCATATTCTGCTCCCCTGAATCGTTCCCTCCGCCCGCTTGTGCCCGACTTTCGGGTCTTCCAATTCAGCAATCCGCCGGCGCGTTGCTGCCAGTTCCCTGACCAGTTGCTCTTTGGTCTTGTCCTCGTCTCTCATATCAGCCTCCTACGCGACTGGACGATGTTGGTCATTCGTCATTCGTCATCCGTCATTCTCCAGCGCCCGCGCCACCACCTGGGCCAGTTGCTCCACGCTGAGAGGTTTGAGCAGCCAGCCGCTCAGTCCCTGCGCTCGCAGGTTTTTCAACTCCTTCTCCATTGGGTGGCCGGTCAGCATCACCATCGGCAGGGCCAGGCCGCGCTGCCTCAGCGCATGGAACAACGCCTGTCCGCCCATCACAGGCATCACCAGGTCGCTCAGCACCAAGGCTATCCCCCCCTTCCTCCCCCCCAATGGGGGGGAAAGAGGGGGGGATTCCAGGATCTCCAGCGCCTCCCGGCCATTGGCTGCCCCCAGCACGCGGTAGTTCAGCAGTTCCAGGGTGTCCATCAGCGCTTCCCGCGCGGCAGCGTTGTCCTCGACCACCAGGATCGTCTCTCCCTGTCCCTGGGGCAGGGCTTGTGTTTCTGAGGGCCGTGCTTCCGGTTCAGACACCGACAGGGCGGGCAGGTAGATCGTAAAGGTCGTTCCGTGGCCCACCTTTGTGGTCACGTCCACCTCACCCTCGTGCTGCTTGACGATGCCATACACCTGGGCCAGCCCCAGCCCGGTGCCCAACGGCGCTTTGGTGGTGAAAAAGGGATCGAAAATATGCGGCAGAACCTCGGGCGGGATGCCCGCCCCGGTGTCCGACACCGTCACCCGCACCCACTCTCCTGCTTCCATGCCGTGCAGGGGCGGCGCCTCGCCGGGCCGGATCTGGAGCCGGTCCAATCTGATGCGCAACTCACCTCCGGCCGGCATCGCGTCGCGCGCATTGACGGCCAGGTTCATGATCACCTGCTGCATGCGCGTCGGGTCGGCGTTGACCGTGTGCTCATCCGCACTATAGGCCAGGTCTACCTTGATGCTCTCCGGCAGGGTGCGCTCCAGCAGCCTGACCTGCTCTTTCAGGAACGGCACCAGGCCCATGGGCCGTCGTTCGAGCACCGCCCGCCGGCTAAAGTCCAGGATCTGCTGGATCAGGTCGGTGGCGTGCTCGGCTTGCCTGGAAATCGTTGTCAGCCGTTCGCGGAGCTTGGGAGGCAGGTCTGGCAAACGCAACCCCATCTGGGCGTACAGAACAATCACGGCCATGATGTTGTTGAAATCGTGGGCGATGCCGGCGGCCAGTTGGCCCACCGAGGCCAGGCGATCTTGCTGCTGGATACGCTTCTGAATCTCCCGCTCCTGGGTCACGTCGCGGATGACCAGTACCCAGCCACCGGGCGTAGGGCCAGATTCCATCGGCCGGGCGATGACCTCAAAGCTCTGGCTTTCTGTCGCCACTTCGTGCCACAACCCCTTGGGAGGCGAGGTCAGCAGTTCGGCCAGCGGGCGGTCGCCCAGGTGGGTGAGTGTGTCGCCCACTTTTTTGGCCAGCACAGCCATGTCTTTTTCAGCCACCGGGTTGGCCAGGATGACCCGTCCATCAACGTCCAGCAGGAGCACGCCTTCCGGTACAGTGTTCATGATTTGCTGCAACTGCTGGGCCTGCTCGTGGATTTGTGCTGCCAGCCGGTTGCGCTCGGTCAGTTCTTGCTGAACCGTCTCGTACAACCGCGCGTTCCCGATGGCAATAGCCGCCGTCGCTGCCAACGGCTCTACCAAAGCCAGGTCCGTTGGCCTGAAGCGGTCTACGCCCGTATCCACCACCTCGAGCACGCCGATCACATCCTCTTTGACCTGCAACGGGACGCTCAGGATGGAGCGCAGCTCCAGTCCGGTTTGCTGGTCCACGTCCTTGAAGTGGCGCTCGTCAGCCTGGGTATCCGGCACGATCAGGCTCTCGCCGTGGCGAGCCACCCAGCCGGCAACCCCTTCTCTCACCGCCAGTCGCCAGCCGCGCACGACGTCGCTCTTGGGGCCAGTGACCTGCTGGCAGACGAGTTCGTCCGTCTCTGAGTCAATCAACCACACCGAGCAGGCAACCACGTCCAGCAGGCGGCGCACCTCTTCCAGGACAGCGTCGAGCACCCGACTCAGGTCGAGGGTCGAGGTGAGCGCCCGACCGGCGCGGTTGAGCAGGGCCAGTTCGCGGTTGCGTTGTCGCAGCGCCTCCTCCACCCGCGCCCGCTCGGCGATTTCCTGCCGGGCCTGCTCGTACAGCCGCGCGTTCTCGATGGCCACACCCACCTGGTCAGCCAACGTCTGCAGGGTAAAGAGGTCGTCTTTGTCAAAGGCCTCCAGTTCGGCGCCCTGCACGTCCAGCACACCGATGACCTGACCCTTGACCTGAATCGGCACGGCCAGTTCCGAGCGGGTGTCGGCCAGCGCTTCCACGGGGTAGTAGCGCGGTTCCTGGGAGACGTCGCCCACCAACAGTGGCTCGCCGCTGGCCGCCACCCAGCCGCAAATGCCCTCCTCGCCCTGTCTGAGACGAAACACTTTCACTGCCTTCACCTCATAACCCGCCCCCGCCTTGAGCGCCAGCTCCCCGCTGGCCGGGTCAACCAGGAGGATGCTGACGTAACGATAGTTAAAGGCCTCGCGGGTGAGGTTCACAACGTGATCCAGCAGGGGGTCCGGTTCGAGCAGAGAAGCGACCTGCCGCCCGACCTCGCCCAGCGTGGCCAACTGGGTTGCCCGCCGCTTTAACGCCTCCTGCGCCTGCAGCCGCTCGGTGACGTCGCGAATCAGACCGTCGTACGACACGAGTTCCCCCTGGGCGTCGTAGTGGGGAACGGGAGTGTTCCTTACCCAGCGGGTCGCCCCATCCTTGCGCATGATACGATGCTCGAGGGGCTCCGCATGACGGCCTGAGAGCACGCGCGAGGCTTGCTCCAGGACGGCGGCCCGATCCTCCTCAGTCACCATCCGAATCCACAGGTCGCGGTCGGCCACAAATTCCTCGGGGCTGTAACCGGTCACGGCGACAGAGGCCGGGCTGTGAGTGGTTCCCACCGGCCGCCCGTCCTTGACGCGCACGGTGAAAATGTAGTCCGTCACCGCCTCGGTGATCCGCCGGTACCGCTCCTCGCTCTGCCGCAGTGCCTCCTCCGCCCGTTTGCGCTCGGTGATGTCGCGGGATACCCAGACGACCATCCGGGTCTCGCCGGAAGTGCCGCGCATGGGGGCCGCCCGCCCTTCGAACCAGACCCGCCCTATCGGTACATCAAGCTCGTATTCCAAGGTCTGAAGCTTGCCAGTCTCAATAGTCCGGCGTACCACCGCCAGAATCGAATCGGCGGCCTCCTCCGGTAGCACCTCGTGAAGAAGACAGCCTTTCATCTGTGCTGCCTCTGCATATAGCAGATGCTCCTGTGCTGTAAGGACTTCCGCATGTCGCCCATTCTCGTCAAGGACGAACGCAAGGTCGGGCAATGCCTCGGCGAAGGCCCGCAGCCGCTCCTCGCTCTCCTGCAGCGCCTCCTCCGCCCGCTTGCGCTCCTCCTCCAGCTCGATGCTGTACAGAGCAAAGGCGATGTCTCCGGCACCCTCTTGGAGCAAGGCTAGCTCCTCCTCGTCTGTGGCGAGATCTCTGGGAACGGACACAGACAACAGGCCGTAAACCTTTCCCTCGTGTTCCAGCCGGACGGTCATCGCCCCCCGGCCGCCATACCTATCCGCCAGTGGACAGCCTGCGCAGGTGGAGAGTGGGTCTTTGGTTACCAAAACCTCCGATTGTTTCAGCGCCCTCCGGCCGCAAACGATCAACTCGCCGCGCTTCAACTGCTCGACCATGAGCAAGAACTCATCGCCCAACCCGGCTTCGGCGCTCGTCACAAATCCTCCGGCCTCGTCCAGGAGAGCGATCCAGGCGTTATAATAGCCGCGCGTCTCGATCAGATTGTCGCAAGCGCCTTGAATTAGACGGCCGCGGTCTTTTTCCCTGGTGATGAGTTGGTTGACGTTACGGATGGCGCGCAGCACGGCGTTGAGGTGTCTTACCCTCTCCTCCGCCCGCACCCGCACGGTTTCTGACGCTTCCAGTTCAGCAATGCGCTGGCGCAGTTCCGCCAATTCATTCACGAGTCGCTCTTTGGTCTTGCCTTCATCTTTCATCTTGCGTACTTCCCAATGGGCCATTAGACTTCCGAAGTATGGACGCCGTTGACTACCTCCCCTGCGCTCCCGGCGGGTCAGTGACCCGCCGGAGCCCTCTCAAGTCATTACCAGACCCGGCGCAAGCCACCGCTTAACTTGGTGCAGATCACTGCTTAACTTGATACAAGTCACTGCTTAACTTGGTGCAGATCACCGGTTGACTGTGTTCCGATCAGACCACCGTCAGCGCGGCCTCCAAGACACCCGTGCGCACGTCTCACCCGGCGGCGGTCAGGAGACCTTGCCGAGCGAGGGAGCTCCACCCTCGGGCCTCGTTGGGCGAAGGTCTCCGACCGAGCCCCCTCCCAGCGGCGATCAGGAGGCCTTGCCTACCAAGAGATCTGGTTGGGCGAGGTCTCCTTCTCGTTGGACAAAGGTCTCTCACCCGGCGGCGGTCAGGAGACCTTGCCGAACGGGGGGCTCCACCCTGGGGCCTCGTTGGGCGAAGGTCTCCGACCGAGCCCCCTCCCAGCGGCGATCAGGAGACCTTGCCTAACAAGAGATCTGGTTGGGCGAAGGTCTCCCTCTCGTTGGGCGAAGGTCTCCGACCGAGACCTCACCCGGCGGCGGTCAGGAGACCTTGCCGAACGGGGGGCTCCACCCTGGAGC
>CAYVPU010000180.1:0-4767 GCA_964453885.1 uncultured Anaerolineae bacterium
TCCTGGACGACAGCACTGTCCTGGACGACAGTACAGGGTACAGGGTACAGGGTACGCGATTTGGAAATCGCGGCTACAAAGCGGGAATTGCTGTACAAGGAGAGAAATTCGAGATGCTTGTTAGAGGCAAACACATTATTACGGATGCGGGAACAAAAGATGCCGGAATCCTCACTGACGGTGCGGTCTATGTGGCTGAAGGCATCATTAAAGAGGTGAATGACTATCAATTACTGAAAGAGAAATATCCAGAGGCCCTCGTCAAAGGGAATGGTAGCCAACTGCTCATGCCCGGGCTTGTTGACGGTCATAGTCATGGCGCAGGGCTTTCACCTTTCCAGAAAGGGATTCCTTATGATTTTCTGGAAAACAACCGCTTTGATTGGGCATTTAGAATCAGTCCTGATCCGGAACTAGAAGCTATGGTCAGTGCAGTTCGACACTTGCGCAATGGTTGTACAACGATGAATTGCATTACCGGGGGAACAGTTGAGAGAACAGAAGAACTGATCGATGGTTTTCAGGAGACTGGAATACGATTGGCATTTACACTTTCAGGAGCCGATACCAATGGGTTGGCTCTAGATGACACCGAGTTCATCAATACTCTGCCACCGGATTTGAGAGAGTTTGCGGAGCCAGAGGTCTATATTGACAAAAAGGCTTATAGAGATGAGTATTTTGACACCTTTGAACATCTGTACAGCAAATATCACACTGGCAGCACGCGGATTCTCTTGGGTCCGGCCCTGGCTACAATGTGTACTGATGATTTCCTCCAACAAGTCAAGTCTCGTGCTGATGAGTTGGGCAAGCTTCAGATTCATATCCACACGCTGCAAACCCCCATCCAAAAAGCATATGCCTTACGAAAGTATGGCAAGTCGCAGATTGCCCACTTTGAGGATATCGGGCTTTTGGACGAGAACCTGACATTGGGCCATGCGGTGTTTCTTACTGAATCGGATATTGAGTTACTGGCTTCCAACCAGGTCTCTACAACACATCATCCAAACTGTAACTTTGTGATACGGAATGGGATTTCTCCTATCTACCATCTGTTCAAGGCTGGTGTCAATGTGGCTCTAGGGATCGACGACAAAGGGTTCAATGACGATGAAGATGCCATTACAGAGTTACGACTTGCCCATCGACTTCACCGGGTTACAGGCTTTGACCTGGCCAATACCCCAGCATTAGACGCCTTTGATGTATTGAAAATGGGAACCACGAATGCCGCTCGAGTTTGTGGTTATGAGGGCCAAGTGGGTGCAATCAGGCCAGGGATGAAAGCGGATCTCGTTCTGGTTGATCTACAAGAAATGATGAATGATCCTTGGATGTCACCAGAGATGAACATCGCCGAGGTCTTTATCCATCGGGCAAAGGGAATTCACGTGAATACCGTGATTGTCGATGGAAAAGTGATCATAGAAAATCGCAAGTTTCTCACCGTGGACGTCGAGCAACTGTACAATCAAGTAAGAAATCAAATGGCCAGAGGTCTCAGGCCCGAACAGAGGGCATACGCCGAGACTCTCGAGCGGATCAAGCCTTATTGCCAAGAGTGGTACCGTGACTGGGTGGAAATGGCATTTGACCCATTCTATATTCTGAATAGTCGGAAATAAAGAAGGGGTGTTAGTTGTGCCAACTGTGTTAAGCAGCCATACAGATTGGAGCGGGCCGCCCAACACCTCGCCGGTGTGTCCTGAAAAGCTTGTCCTGAGCCCTTTGTCCCTGGGCCAAAGGACCAGGGGCGAAGCCGAAGGGCTGTCGTCTGCTAGCCGGTCACGTTAACTGGCAGGCTGCCGGGTAACCACCACCCAAGGAAAACAAAATGACCCCACCCAACCAAGTCCTGAAACTGGTCGAACGCTTTGAGCGCAATCTGGACGAGTACAAGCGGCCCGACTATAAAGAGGCCCGCGTGCGCGCCGAGTTCATTGCCCCTTTCCTGGAAGCCCTGGGTTGGGACGTGCGCAACGTGCAAGGGCGCGGCGAGTAGCGCATACTGGCGCTGCACCAGAAACTAGCCGCCGCCGCCATCCCCGCCGACAAGCAGTTGTACCAGCGCCAGATCGAGGCCACCGACCGGCAGATAAACGCGCTGGTGTACGAGTTGTATGGGTTGACGGAGGAAGAGATCGAAATCGTCGCGGGTGCAGCCGGGTGACGGATTCGGAAAAGCAAACGCGAAAAGATAGCACACGGCCTATTCCTGCTGCGCGCCCCAGTTCGCTCTACCCTCCAGGATTGGAGACAGGAAGAGCCGGATACGAGAAAAGAAAGAGGAGAGGGGGTGCTTTCTCCCCCTCTCCTTTCGTGTGTGCGGCAGAAACGGCCGGCGCTCAACCGACCAGTTGCCGGGCCAGTTCAATCGCGCCCACCGCGTCCTCGGCGCAGCCATCGGCCCCGATAGCCTCGGCCCACTCCTGGCTCACCGGCGCACCGCCGATGAGCACCTTGACCTGCTCGCGGATGCCCGCTTCCTCCAAAGCCTCAATGACTTGCCGCTGCACCGTCATCGTCGTCGTCAGCAAGGCCGATAGTCCCAGCAGGTTGGCCCCGGTCTCCCGGACCTTGGCTACAAAGGTCTCCGTCGGCACGTCTACCCCCAGGTCGTACACCTGGAAACCGCTGGCCGACATCATTGTCGCTACCAGCGACTTGCCGATCTCGTGAATATCCCCCGCCACCGAACCGATGACCAGCGTCCCCGCTGCCTCAAATGCCTGCTGCCGGGCTTTCAGTTCCGGCTCCAGCAGTTCCATCGCCTGCTGCATGGCATTGGCTGCGATGATCAGGTGCGGCAAAAAGTACTCGCCACTCTGAAACTTGTCGCCGACGACCTCCATGCCGGGCACCAGGCCCTCGTTGATGATCGCCATCGGCTCCAGGCCGGCGCTGAGCGCCTGCCGGGTCAGGTCTACGGTCTCGTCCGGTTCTCCCTCTACCATGCTCGTCGTGAGCCTGGTCAAAAGCTCTTCTGACATTCTCTCACTCCTCTTGCATCACTCTTCTAATAGCGGCGGCAGTTCGTCCAGGCCAAACCTCTGTGCCGCTTTGGTGGTAATGTCCCGCAGTTCGGCGCGCAATTCGTCCGAGATGGGCGACGGCTGGTAGGTCGCCAGGAGCTCGTTCACGCGGTCAGCCGCCCGCTCGAAAGTCGTCTTGGCCCCCTCCTTCTTCCACCTGTCCAGTGAACCCCGGTCAATGACCGCCGATGGGATGTACAGCTCTTTGTCGAACCACTTGAGCGTGTGGGTCTGGGCCAAATAGTCCGCCCGGTGGCCCAACTTGCGCATCAGTGTGAGAGCAATCGGATCGTCCCGAGTTTCGACGCCGGCGATCAGCCGCTTGGCCATGCCAATGATCTCGGCGTCAATGACCAGCTTTTCGTAGCTCTGGCAGCTCTCAAAGTCCATCATGCCCGCGCCCGAGACCATGTTGACCCCGGCCAGCGCGGCCATGATCGTCCCGCCAGCCGACTCTAACCCGCACTGGGCGTCCACGACCTTGGCGTCACTCATCCCCAGGTAGGCGTGGGTCGGCATGGCCAGCGCCTTGCCGACCTGCGTGTAGGCGCAGTCAATCATCCACGTCCCGACCGCGCCCATCGGCGTCGTGCCTTGGCGCATGTCAAAAGTGGCCGGCGACCCACCCCAGACGATGGGCGCGCCCTCCTGGGCCAACTGGCAGATCGTCACGCCGCTCAAACACTCGGCCGTGTGCTGCACCACCGCCCCGGCCAGCGTCACCGGCGCTGTGGCCCCGGCTAGAGGCATAGACACCAACTCTGACGGGATGCCGTAGCGGGCGCAGTCAATCATGTTCTGGCAGGTCAGGTCGCTCCACAGCAGCGGTGGCGACGGGCAGACGTCAAAGACGGCAATGGGTCTGGCGGCCAGCGCTTCCTCGCTGCCGGCCACCGCCACCAACATCTCTTTCATCGTCCACCAGGTGTCTTTGCGAAACGCGCCGGTGATGATCGGCTTGCGCATGTAATTCAGCGCGATGTAGAGCCGGTAAAGATCGCCGATCTCCTCCGGTACGTCGGTGCAGATCATGGCCGTGCTCTGGGCGTCCAGTTGGGGGATCGTCTCGACCAGCTTGACAAACTTACAAAAGTCAGCCGTGTGCGGCTGTCGCTGCTCCTGCGTCTCGCTGTCGAGAATCGTGATCGCCACCGAGCCGGGGTCGAACTGGACGCTGTCGCCGCCATAGTGGACAACCGGTTCGCCATCCAGGTTGTACAGGTAAAACTCGGATGGGGCGGTCTCCATCGCCCGGCGGGCGATGGGTTCGGGAATGTGCGCGATCCGGGTCTCCAGGTTCACGTCGGCGCCCGCGCCGGCCAGCAGCTCGAGCGCCTCCTCGTTGTGGACTCGCACGCCCGGGTCCATCAACAGTTCGAATCCCTCGGCGATGATCTGTTCGACCAGTTCGTCACCGAGGATGTTTAGCTTTGGTCGCATCATTCAACCTCCTGTAGCTTGGGTTTGTTTGGAGCGGCATACTTGCAGAATGATAGCACAAATCGAATTGATTGTCAAAGTCTTTTGCCGTGACCTGCCCCACCTCACCCATTTGATCACAGAGCAGGTAAAGTTGATCCCTGGCGTCCGTTCCACCGAGACGCTGGTGATCGCCCAGACCTACAAGTTGTCCTACGGTTGGTCTCCGGCTCCAGGGTTAGAGGTAGAGAATGCGAACTGTTTACATTTCCGCCCGATTGTGGTACAATAGGGCCATCCTGGGAGCTTG
>CAYVPU010000180.1:4867-6917 GCA_964453885.1 uncultured Anaerolineae bacterium
GAACTGTTTACATTTCCGCCCGATTGTGGTACAATAGGGCCATCCTGGGAGCTTGAATCGGGGACATGCCATGAGGCAGGATCTGAATGTCACGTTGAATCAACAGACAGCCTGGTTGGGCATTTCTCGCCAGTCGTCGGCGGCCAAGGGGAATATGGGGGCCCTGCCCCCAATGATCATGTCTGCCTCGAAACCCATGCCCGACGGTTGACGACCGAGCGGCTGCGCCCAGTGCGCGTGCTGCTGACCTGGCATAACAATCGGCGGGCCGAAAAGCCCGCCTTTTTATTTGTCCAGCTTGGAAGCTCTGCTAGAGGAGAAGAACAATGAGAGAAAAGATTCTGGTTTGCGTCGCCTGGCCCTATGCCAGTTCCTCCATCCACGTGGGCAACATGGCCGGCGCTGACCTGCCGCCTGACATCTATGCCCGCTATCACCGCCTGAAAGGCAACGACGTGCTCATGGTCTCCGGCTCCGACTCCCACGGCACGCCCACCGCCGTCCGCGCCGACCAGGAGGGCGTCTCGCCGCGTGAGGTGTTTGAGCGTTTTCACGTCGAGTTCCTGGAGACCTTTGAAAAGATGGGGCTGACCTATGACCTCTTTACCCACACCGACACGGAGAGCCACCACCACGTGGCCCGGGCCCTCTTTTTGCGGCTGCTGGAGAAGGGCTATCTCTACACCAAAACGGAAGAGCATCCCTATTCCGTGACCGAGGACCGCTTCCTGCCCGATCGCTACGTGGAGGGCACCTGCCCCCACTGCGGCTACGACGGCGCGCGCGGCGACCAGTGCGAAAGCTGCGGCAAGCTGCTCGATGCCATCGAACTCATCAACCCGCGCAGCCGCACCGATGGCAGCAAGCCCGAGATCCGCGAAACGACCCACTACTTTCTAGACCTGCCCGCTCTGGCCGACCGTCTCATCGCCTGGCTGGATGAAGACAAGGATCACTGGCGGCCCAACGTCATCAGCTTCTCGCGGAACATGGCGCGCGATCTCCAGGGACGGCCCATCACCCGTGACCTGGCCTGGGGCATCCCCGTGCCGGTGGAGGGTTGGGAGGGCAAGTGCATCTATGTCTGGTTCGAGGCGGTCATAGGCTATCTCTCTGCTGCTATCGAATGGGCCAAGAACGTCGGCCAGCCGGAAAAGTGGAAAGAGTGGTGGTATAACCCCGACGCCCGCACGGTCTACTTTATTGGCAAGGACAACATCCCCTTCCACGCCATCATCTGGCCGGCCATCCTGGCCGGCGCCGAATGGCTCCACAAAACCGACGAGGGCCGGCAACTCAACCTGCCCTACGACGTGCCATCCAACGAGTTCCTGAACATGGAGAGCCGCAAGGTGAGCGGCAGCCGGGGTTGGGCCGTCTGGGTGCTGGACTTTCTCAGCCGCTACGATGCCGACGCGCTGCGCTATTACCTCACCGCCAACGCGCCGGAGACCCGCGACACCGACTTTACCTGGGCCAGTTTTTGGCGGCGCAACAACCACGAACTGGTCGCGGCCTGGGGCAACCTGGCCAACCGGGTGGCCTCCTTTGCTTACAAGCGCTTTGACCAGCGTGTACCAGAGCCCGGCGCTCTGGACGAGATCGATCAGGCTCTTTTGAACAAAGTCGAGTCTGGCTTTGAGCCTATCGGCGCGCTGATAGACGCCTGCAAATTCCGCGCCGCCCTGGGCGAGGTGATGGCCCTGGCCCGCGAGGCCAATCGTTACCTGGACGAAAAAGCGCCCTGGTTCCAGATCAAAAAAGACCGCGCGGCAGCAGCCACGACCCTCTACACCGCGCTGCGGGCCATTGACTCGCTCAAGATTCTCTTTACGCCGTTCCTGCCCTTCTCGTCGCAGGCGCTGCACGAGATGCTGGGCTACGAGGGCAGCATCTTTGGCCGCCAATACGTGGTCACGTTTGAAGAGGAAACCCGCAGCCATCAGGCCCTCTGCTACGACGCCGGCGAGCTGACTGGCCGCTGGGAGCCGAGCCAACTGCCGCCCGGCCAACCGATGCGCAAGCCCCGTCCGCTCTTTAAAAAGCTGGA
>CAYVPU010000181.1:0-6890 GCA_964453885.1 uncultured Anaerolineae bacterium
AAGGCCAATGCGCTGTGCTCCGAGCTTGACGTCAAAGTAGTCGACGACGATGAAGCGCAAAAGCGGATTGGTTACGGCGCTCTGATCAGCTCTCTCTACGTGCGCCCTATAGAGATCTGGCGCCGGTAGGCTGCGCTGTCCTGGCACCAGCAATTCACGTTTTGTAGCCGCGATTTCCAAATCGCGTACCCTGTACTGTTGTCTAAGACAGTACTGACCATCTAGGACAGTGCATTGTGCTACGTAAAGCATCCTGCGCGACTACGAAATCTTGGAAAACTGAAGAGAAAAAAGAGGCCGACTACGCGAAACAACCAGCGCAGGCAGCGCTTCCCCTGAAACGCATCTTATGATTGATCGCTGAATCGCTGCCAATCGCCGTTGTCGTAAAGCACATAGACGTAACCCAGGCGGGCTATCCAGAGCATGGTGCCCTTTTCAAAATCCTGAAAGCCTGCGTTGGCTCCTTGCTCGCCGACCAGCGGCAGCTTGAGCCCATCGCGGACGGCGGCTTCTTCACACCATACCTTGCCAAACCCTCGCTTGGGGCCGAGGTCACCGTTGGCCTCGGCTTCCGGGCAGGAGAACTGAGGCATCCCATCACGCCACAAGTCCTCGAACTGCAGCCAGGCAGTGCCCTGTGTCTCGTCCGTGCCATTTTTGTAGAGCAGTGCGTAAACATAGTTGGCCGGAACAGACTCATTGTTGCGCCAGTAGGTCAGGCCGCCTTTGAAAAACTGCTCGGCCGCCCAGCGGTCGAGCACAGCACCGGCGGCGGGGTTGCCCAGGCGACCACCTGCACCGCCGACAGCAGCCCACACGTGAGCAAAAGGCTCTGGCACGGGCAATGCGGGCGTGTTGGTAGGTACAGGGGTATCTGTGGGTTCAGGAGGCAAAGTCGGCGTATCAGTCGGTGGCGGTGGCGTGTCCGTGGGTTCGGCAGGCGGTAAAGTCGGCGTGCCGGTGGGCGCTGGCGGGACAGGTGTGTCAGTACCAGCCGGCGCCGGCTGGGTTGGCGTGGGCGTATCAGTGCCTGGTGGCGGCGTATCCGACGTCACCGTGGGCGTGTCAGTGAGAACGGCAACAGTTGGCGTGTCCGTCGGCACAGCCACCGCCGACGCCTGCACGTTGATCACCACCGGCGCGGACTCGACCACCTGCCCACTCTTGCTGTAGGCTTTGACGACCATCGTGTGACTCCCCGGCACAGTCGCGTGCCAGGGCTGCGAGACAACAAAGGTCCTCTGTCCTCCAGGGTCTGGACTGGCGTCCATGCGATAGAGCAAACCATCCACCCAAAGCTCCACCTTGAGGATGCCTAACCCGTCGTTGGCCGTGGAATTGATAGGTACATCCAGGCCAGACTGCACGGCGTGTCCACTGGCCGGTGAGGTGATGGTCACGGTCGGCGGCGTGACGGCTGTCGCCGGTTTGCTGCGAGTATTGCAAGCTGTCAACAGAACTGTCAGGGCAAGGGTCAGACCAAAGACAAGCCCGATCCAGGAAAAACCGGCCCTGCTCCAGCCCCCGTCCCCGGGGGCGTCGGCCCGAAGACGGGCCTCAGAGCGAACATACTTTTCTATACAAGAACGAAACTTTCCCGAGATGTAACCCCTCGTCTGTACCACCGATCTCCTCCTTACGTCCCCCCCGCCTGGCCTTTTGCTTTCTCTTGAAGTTCATACAATTTAGTGATCGCTTCTAGCGGCGTCATGGCGTGCACGTCCACGGCCGTCAGTTCTTCTACCACCGGGTTGCTGGTCGCAAACAGAGGCAACTGCCGAACCTCGACAACCCGGCGTGACTCCAACGGCGAGCGCCCACCATCATCCTCTAACTGTTTGAGAATCTCCTCCGCCCGGTGCACGACGCTGCGCGGCAAGCCAGCCAGTTGCGCCACGTGGATGCCATAGCTTTTGTCGGCGCCGCCGGGCACTACCTTGCGCAGGAAGACGACCCGATCGCCTTCCTCTGCCACGGCGACTCTGTAGTTGCGGATGTGCGGCAAAAAGTCGGCCAGTTGCGTCATCTCGTGGTAGTGAGTGGCAAAGAGTGTTTTGGCCTGCAGACGTGGATGGTTGTGAATAAACTCGACCGCCGCCCAGGCAATAGAGATGCCGTCGTAAGTGCTGGTGCCCCGGCCTACCTCGTCAAGGATCAGCAAGCTGCGAGGCGTGGCGTGATTCAGAATGTTGGCCGTTTCCACCATCTCGACCATAAAGGTACTGCGCCCGGCAGCGATCTCGTCCTGAGCGCCGATGCGGGTAAAGATACGATCCACCAGGCCGACGCTGGACTGCTCGGCCGGCACAAAAGAACCGATCTGAGCCATGAGTACAATCAGGGCCACCTGGCGGAGATAAGTTGATTTTCCTGACATGTTGGGGCCGGTGATGACCAGAATCCGCTCCTCATTCGAAAGGCGCGTGTCGTTGGGCACGAACGGCTCCCCCAGGTCAGCCATCTGTTCAACGACCGGGTGCCGTCCAGCAATGATCTCGATGCCGCCATCCTCTGTCAGCACAGGCCGGGTATAGTTGTTCCTGGCGGCCACCTCCGCCAGCGCGGCCAGGACGTCTAGACGTGCCAGGGCGCGGGCTGTGCGCAGTAGCCGCGTCGCCCCGGCCGCCACGCGGGTCACCACCTCGCGGAAGAGCCGGGCCTCGATCTCGGCGATGCGCTCCTGGGCGTTCAGGATGAGGGATTCGTACTCTTTGAGCTCTGGCGTGATGAATCGTTCGGCATTTACCAGCGTTTGCTTGCGAATGTACTCGTCCGGCACGCGATCCAGGTTAGATTTGGTAATCTCGAGATAGTAGCCGAAAACCTTGTTAAAGCCAACCTTTAGATTGCTGATGCCGGTGCGCCCTCGCTCGGTGCGCTCCAGGTTGGCCACCCACTCTTTGGCGTCGCGCGCGGCGAGCAGGACGTTGTCCAATTCGGCCGAATATCCCGGCCGGATCACTCCCCCACCCGACAGGCTGGCCGGCGTCTCGTCGGCGATTGCCTCGACGATGAGAGAAACAACCTCCAGGCAGGGATCCAACTGCCGAAGCAGCCGCGCAAGGGGATGATCCACATCCATCTTGTTCTCCCCCTGCTCCAACAGCGTCTGCAGAGATGGTACTGCCTCCAGGCTCTTGCGAATCCCCAACAGGTCACGCGGCCCGGCAATGCCGTTCACCGCTCTGTTGGCCAGCCGCTCAAGGTCGGCCAGGCCCTTTAATCGCGCGATAATCTCCGCTCGCAGAAAACCGTCGTCAAAAAGATGCTCCGCCACATTCTGGCGTTCCAAAAGATAGTTTATGTCTAGTAAAGGCTGGTTGATCCACTGGCGCAACAGCCGTCCGCCCATGGCGGTCGCCGTAGCATCCAGCACACCCAGGAGCGAGCCAACCCGCTCGCCGCCACGGATGGTCCCGGTCAGTTCCAGATTGCGGCGCGTGGCGGCGTCAAGGAGCATAAAGTCGGCAGTGGAATACGTCCGCAGGTTATCAAGTTGAGCCAGCGCGTTTTTCTGTGTCTGGCGCAGGTACTGAACAATGGCCCCGGCTGCGCATGCAGCCAGGGGCAGACCTTCACAGCCGAAACCGGCCAGCGAAGCTACCTCAAAGTGATCCAGCAGCGCCTGACGGGCGTTGCCTGGCTCAAAGCGCCAGGTGTCAAAAGGGGTGACAAAGGTCCCACCGAGCTCCGGCAGGTCTGCGCTACCGGCCAGCGCGTCGTCACCTTCAGACACCACACATTCCCGGGGCTGGAGGCGAGCCAACTCTTGAAGTGCTAACGCACGCACCTCGCGGCCCGCGATTTGTGTCGTGGCGAATTCGCCGGTGGTAATGTCGGCATAGGCCACCCCTGCTCTCTCACCATCCTCACCAATGATCAAAGCCGCCAGGTAATTGTTCTTTTTCTCCTCCAGCAACGAGGGCTCGAGGACCGTGCCTGGCGTCACCACGCGCACCACTTCACGGTGCACCAGCCCCTTATCTGGCACCCCCCCCACCTGCTCACAGATGGCTACCTTGTAACCCTTGTTGATGAGCCGCGCGATGTAACCTTCGACAGCGTGATAGGGCACGCCGGCCATGGGTATACGCTGGTTCTTGGCCACGTTGCGTGAGGTAAGGACAATGTCTAGCTCGCGAGAGGCGGTCTCGGCATCCTGATCAAAGGTCTCATAGAAATCGCCAAGCCGGAAGAAAAGGATGGTATCAGGGTATTGGCTTTTGATCTGCAAATACTGCCGGCGAATGGGGGTCGTTCGGGTCATAGAGTTATTAACCTCGATTCTGTTTTGATAGTGCCATGACTACGCGAAGGGTGCGCTGCTGTTGCCTGCCCAGGCGATCTACCGTCTAACGAATATCCACCCACATGTCCACCGGCCGCCGCTGGCCGATGGGACAGGAGGTCAGGCAAGCCACGCACTGCAAGCGCGTGACCGGCGTGGGAAAAGTCTCCATCTCCCGCTGGCAAGCAGCCATCTCGGGCATTGGATTGAACTCGGCGATGCACAGCGAGCGGTCAAACCCATGCGGGCCGATAGCACCCGTGGGACAGGCCCCCCAGCAGCGGGTGCAGTTCAGGCAGTAGTAATCGTGTACTGGCTTGTCACGAGCCCAATCAGTGTTGGTAAAGACTGCGGCGAAACGAATCCGTGGGCCGTACTCGGGCGAGATGACGAGGCCATTGATGCCCTTTACTCCCAGGCCAGTAGCTACAGCCGCCACCCGCAAGTCAATGATACTGATGCTATCGTCAAACAGCAGATGCCCGGCCTGCAGGCCGGCAGCGCGCAGGCGACCCGCCAGGCGAGCGCCTTTGGCCTCCAACACTTCGTAGACAAACTTGTGCCAGCGGCGATGGCCATCGTAGGCGATGCGCATCTCGTAGTCAAAAGCCTCGTCCAGTGTGGCCAGGCCCAGCACTAGCACCGATCGTGTCCAGACCGGTGCGCCCGGGGCCAACTCTATCCCTCCGATGCCCACTTTGTCGAATCCCGTTTCCAGAGCCAGGGCCTTGACCGCTGCCACATCCACTGAGAATTCCTAACCCGGACAAGCCGGAGCCAATCAGACCAGCCCTTGCCAGCCGAACCAGGCCACGACCGCTGCCACGATGCTGCCAACAACGGAGCTGAGCAGGTTCACCAGATCGTTGTTCAGCCAGCGGTATCCCCGCACCAGGCGCGTAACCTGGCCACAGCCATGGCGCGTCTTTTCCGTCTCTTTGGCGCAACGATCGCAATAGTAAATGCCTTGCACCGTAGCGCCCAGCAGGCTGTCAAAGAGGGAGCCCGCCAGCCCCCCCACCACGCCGACGACGATGATCCAGAGGTCAATCCAATTCAGGGCCTTGCCCGTGGCCACGGAGGACAGTAAAAACATCACCAGGCCGATGAAAAAGCCACCGGCGGCCGACATCGCCGTGCCCAGCACCGACACTCCACCCGATGTGCCCACCGGCACCGGCTGGCGAGTAGTAACGAGACGCGGCTGGCTTCGGCTGAGGACGCCCAACTCTGTGGCCCAGGTATCGGCTGTGACAGAAGCCATGGCTCCCACAAAGGCGGCTCGAAGAGCCAGGTGAGGCGTGAAAGCATAGGCCACGGCCAACACCGCACCCCAGCCCCCATTAGCCAGCGCCTGCCCAATGTCTCGCTGATGACCCTTGGCGAACTTTTCGGCCAGACCCTGCTTTTCCACCTCACGGTAGTTGGAGAGGGCACTGGAGGAGACGAAAAAAGCGATCAAAAGCAGTCCCCACGTCCACTCGCCAAAACCGAATATCAGGGTCCCGGTGACCACTGCTCCTGCCACACCACTGCGGGTCAGTGCTTGTCGCTGATAGGCAGCCCAACCCACCAACCCACTGAGAAGAAACCCGCCCAGAAGCTGAACCAGGTCTATCGTCATCTTTTGCTCCCATCCCCCACCTCGGGGACGTCCATTGCTCCTCCAGAGTCTACCCAGCCAACTGCCCCAAGGCCAGCCAGAGAAGGACATGCACTGCCGCCACGCTACCCCAGACGAGGTAAGCGCCTACCCGTTCTCGCCGGTAGAGCAGGAAGCCCAGAACCAGGTTCATGGCCAGGACAAGCAAGCCGATGACCGGCAAGGCAAAAAGTCCGCTCCGTTGCCCGATGCGCCCAATGTAATCGATCTGTTCCGGTAACGAGGCGTAATGCCAACACAGCCGCCCAAAGAGGGCCACTGCCGTCAGGCTACCCGACACAAGCAGCCCCTGCGCTGCCCGGTCGGCCCAGAAAGTCCAGCCAGCGAAACAGGGTTGATGAGAGGACTGCTCCAGCAACTGCGTCGGCCCCATATCACGACGCAATTCGAACTCGCGGAGAAATGCCTCTGGATCGGGCGGCGAGATGGCATAAGCCAGCGCTGGCGTAAGGAGAATTACCTGACGGGCCGCCGGCGACGTGGCATAAAAGAGCGTCAGCCCCACGTCTACGACCTGGCCGTGACCAGACCAGTAACCCGGCCACCAGGCGCCCCGGTAGCGCAGCGGCGAGGCCAATCGCGGTCCAATCTCAACCCGCTCGATCTCTGGCAGAGGGATGATTTGCCAGGTTGGTCCCCAGTGGATAAAGAGTCGATTTCGGTCGAGGTGATACCGAAGGGTGAACAGACCGTACAGCCAGTAAGCCAATAGCCCCAACCACGGCAGACTGAGGAGAACCAGCACGCTTTGAACAAAAGTGAGAAAGGTGATAGGCCAGTTGATCACTTGCCAGACCCAGAAAACATCCAACAACAGGGTGACAAGCACCAACAGACCACCCACCAGCGCGCCCAGGCGACGCGGCGGGACGATGAGCATGGCTAAACGCCTCCACCTGGCGATAAACCTTCGCACAGCGATTCCTACTATGGGGA
>CAYVPU010000182.1:0-6792 GCA_964453885.1 uncultured Anaerolineae bacterium
ATCGGTTTGAAGACAGAGATAGCAAAGAGAGCCAGGGTGGGCAGTGCCAGCCAGCTGGCCAGGAACGCGGAACGCCCCCAGTGCCCGGACTTTGCAGTCGCCTCCGGCAAGACCAGGCCAGCCAGGAACGGTACCAGCAGGCCCAGGTGGATCAAGGCCAGGTGCGGCAGTAACGAAGTAAAACCGGTGGCGAAAGCGCCAAATAGGCTGGTGGCAATGACCGGCAGAGAAACAAAGTGAAAGTCGGCTTCGTAGGCAAAGCGCAGCCGCCAGAGGGCGTAGGGCACCAACGGCAGGCCTGCGGCCATGGTGAGGGCCACCACGACTAGTGCGCCGCGCCTTTGTTGCCAGATCATCAAGCTCAGCGCCACAACGACCCCAAAGCCCAGCAGGAGAAAGGCGGTGTAATGAGTGTACAAAGCGGCGGCTGTCGAGAGCAAATAGGCCAGCCACCACCAACGGCTTTCCTCATTCCTGCCGATGCCCAGGGCTCGCAACAGGGCGTAAACCGAGAGCGCGCTGAGGGCGACAAGCATGGGGTACATGCGCATCTCTTGCGAGTACCAGAGGTAAAGCGGTGAGGTGGCTCCCAGCAAAGCCGTCACCAGCCCCACGCCGGAGGAAAAGAGGCGGCGGCCCAGAGCGTAGAACAGCGGCACGACCAGCAAGCCCCACGCCGCCGAAATGAATTTAAGACCGAAGGCGCCCTCACCAACCAGTCGCCGTTGTACGTGCAGCAGCAGAAAGTAGAGAGGCGGCTGGGTATCTCGAGAGACTGTGCCCTGGATGACAATTTCTCCAGAGAGAATACCGGCCAAGTCCTGGCGGGCGCGGTAGATGCTTAACCCTTCGTCGGTCCACAGGCTGCGGCTGTCCAGGCAGTGGACGCGCAGTGCAAAGGCGAGGAGAGTGCAAACCAGCAAGAGTCCCCATTGCCATCGGGCGGCAATTCTCTGGAACACTGGCGTTACACGGTATGCAGTCATCAAGGGCTTGTTTCCATGCCTTTTGTCCCTGGGCCAAAAGACCAGGGGCCTTTCACCAAAAAGATGGTCTATGTAGGCTGGCAATGCCATCAGCGTCGGCTTCTTTCAGGTAGGTGATTGATAGGGTCAGTTCCGAACAGTTGTGTCACTTGTTTTGAGCCATTCATCGGCTCAGCCTCCGACCGGCCGCTGGGAAGCCAGGTCAGGGGACAATGGTTATCTCGGTCAGAACAATAGCATCGTGCCCGTCGCGAGTGGTCAGCCGTTGGGTCGTGTAAGGGTTGTACATGCCCACTAGAAGCGTGGCCGTGCCTGGTGAAGCCAGGGCATCAATGGCAAAATAGTGATGGTCGCGGATGAGCCAATCTGGGCCCCACCAACTGGTCGCTCGATAGCCGTTGGCTGGTAGACTGTCGTGTTGGCCGACCATCTGTCCGTTAGCGTCAAAAAAGTGCACAAAGACGGCGTACTCGTCCCCCACGTCTGCCAGGCTGTCCCAATAGAGGGTCAGACGCACCGTCTGACCCGGTGTTAGGCGAAAGGGACTTTCCAGGGGATGGAACTCGCCCCGGTCGTCGGCCACGGCCAAGTCAAAGCCGAGCAGAGCAATTTCGTCGTGCAACACCTCTTGCCGAGGATGCCGGATGCGCAGTTCGTCGGCTCGGTGCAAAATGTAATAGCCGTCAGCTTCCACCCACAGGTCGAATTCCGTTTCGGCCAACAGATTTTGCAGCGAATCATTCAAATGCGCAGAATTAGAAAAGGGGTAGGGATTGCTCTGCACGTCCACTATGACGTATTCGACCCTGTCCAGATTGTTCGGGTAGACGTAAATCTCCTTGCGGTGCGCCAGGTGAGGGAGCAGGTCGCTCTGAGCGGCGACGACGGCATCGGAAGGCACCCTGCTCAGTAACTCGTGGCCCAGGCGAGTGTGCGCCGTCGCCGTGAAGCGGCTCAGGTCGGCATGCCGGGCTGGGGGGACGGGACTCAGCAGCCAGAAAGCGCACAACCCCGCCGTCACCTGGTAGACCACAGCTAGCCTGGCAACCCGACCTCGCCACCAGCCCCGATCCTTGAGCCAGAGCAGTCCCACTACTGCTGCCGTGTAAAAGATCGGCTGTAATGGCACAGGATACCAGTCTTGTAAGGTATAGAGCACCGCCTCAGTGCTGGGCAGCAAATAGCCAAAGGCCGGCAGGCTCAAAGCCAACAGTGACGGGGCTAACAAGCCCAGGAGTCCACTCGGCCAGGCAACCCGCCACGCGGCCGCCAATCGCTCTGGCGAAAGTGCCATCCTCAGTGGGATCAACGGATCGCGCAACAGCGATTGGATAGCCTCCTTCAGCCCACTGCCCAGGTACGAGTACTGGCTAAAGTAGGGATAGCCAGCCCCCCGAAAGTAGGGGACGACCTTTAGCAGAACGATAAAAAACCATAGCAGACCTAGAACCACCAGCCCGCCACCTAGCTTCCAGTCACGCTTCTTGACCAGCCAGTAGGCTCCGAAAGCCGCTACATAGATAGACATATTTTCTTTGGAAAGCAGCGCCAGCACCGATCCCACAACGATCCAGCGTCTATCTTCCTTGACCAGCCCATACAGTGCCAGGGCCAGGCAGGGCACCGCCAGGATCGTGCCGCGCAACTGGTTCAGACCTGCCACGTGCAGACTGGGGTTCAGGTAATATGCCAACAAGACAAATGGTGCGGCCGCGGGCCATTTTTCCTTTGCCAGCCAATACAGTGGCAGTCCGCTGAACGCCAGAGCCAGCGTTTGCACAACAAACATCACACGCACGTCGGACCAGATCCAATAGAGCGGCACAACCAACACCAGCAACGGGGAAAAGTGCGAGCCCAACAAGGGAAATGGTTTCAGAGTGTTGGCAAACCAATGTCCATGGGCCGTGTTCCACAAAGCCTGGTCATAGTATCCCAGGTCCAGGGCGTGGGTTTGAAACGCCGCGTGCTGCGAAAAAGTCAGAACCAGGAAAATCGTAGTAAAAGCTGCGAACAAAAGATAACCGCTTTTGTCCAAAAGGTAGCTGAAAACAACATTTCTTCGCATGGTCCCTCAAATTACTCTAGATACCTCAATCCCCGCAGGTTGTTCACGGTTGTTGTCAAGTGGTTGATTGGGTTAGTTCTGAACAGTTATTCTGACGGGTAACACAAGGTGATCGCTGCCGGTGGCCAGGGGCAAACGTTCGCCGCTTGTCTGGTCGTATAGGCCGATCTCGATCTGGCCTGTTCCCTGGAAATCGGGAGCGGTGAATGTCAGGAGATGATCGTCCACGATAATCTCATCCTTCACCCATCCGGTAGTAGGACGGGCGCCAGAAGCCGGCCAGCTATCGTGCTGGGCCACGATCTTGCCCTGTGGATCCAACAAGTGGGTAAAGACAGTATAGTTGACTGGAACAGTCGACTCGTTGCCGGCCTGCCAGTAAAGTGTCAACTTGACGCCAGTGGCAGGGGTAACAACCTCGCTGTCAAGATCGTATCCCAGCAGACGGGCCACCTCTCCGAAATCTCGTACCAGCGGATGCTGCACCGACGGGATTTCAAAGGTGTGTTCCGCCTGTTGAACCTGGACCTCTGTCAAAGGGATACCCTCCGCCGCCACCTGTTGCCCCTGCTGATCGGCCAGGTTGATCGTCAGACGGTAGGCCCCCGCTGGCACCTCGGACGAGACTGGGAGCGCGAAATGGGTACAGATAACCTCGCCCGCTTGCCAGCTACTCGTTGGGTAGAAACGATGGGCCAGCGGATAGACCCGCATCCACTCAGCCGGTCCTTGCAGTCGCAGAGTGGCCCGGTAATCCTCTGCCGGTGGGCGCAATGCCTGCCAACACACGACGAGAGGCACTGGCGAAACGGACAGTTCGTGGGACGGCAGATCGTAGCCCAGCACTTTCAGGTCTCCCAGTTCTGCCTCGTAGCCAGCCACCTCCGATGTGACAGGCAATTCGCCTTGCTGGGGAGGGAGGGTGGCGCTGCGCACCACGACCGTCGCCAGCGAGACTTTAGTCGGCAGCAGTTGGCCGGCCCCATCGCTGATTTTCACGGCCTGGACGTCACTGGCAGTGTAGGGCACGCCGACCAGCCGATATGCACCGGGCGGGATGCCAGCCGGGATGTTCAACAGATGCCACGTTGACACTTTTTCTCCCGACGACCACGCGGCGGTGTTCCGACCATCCGAGGCCGTCAGCAGCGCGTCGGTTTGGGCCCAGCGATACCCGGTCTCGTCCACCAGCCGTAGAGAGATGGCATAGGCTGGTCGTTTTTCCGCAATGGCTTGCCAGTGCGACACCACTCCCAGCTCTTGGCGATATTCGACAGATTCATCGGTCAGCGCAAGGGCGGTGAGAGCCAGATTGCCATCAAGTTGAATGGGTGGTGATGCTTCCAACGACACCGGGCGTATCGGGCCAAAGGAAATGCCGGGGGGCAATTGATACAAAGTCAGTTGACAGCCGGGAAAAGCCCACTCGTTCAGAAGCAGGGCATGGGTTTCAAGCTGCCAGGGGAGCCATCGAACCATTTCGCTGCCAGGGTGCACCAACAGCCAGACCTGTTGGCTGCGGTGACTGATTTCCGACAGGCGAGCGATGACCTGAGACTCCTCTTCGTCGCCAGAGAGAACGTGTGCCTGCATGGCCTGGGGCAGGTACCTGGTCAATACCGACGGCACGTCGAGAAAGAGCGTGTCCTCTGCTTTGGCACGGGACTCGATTTCCTGTAGAGGTTCTTCATAGTAACGATTGTAATAAACCCAGGCATAGTCCACGTTGTGAACCTGGATAGTTCGCTCCAGTTCCAGACTGGAAAAATCCACGTCAGGCAGTGTTTGGGCTTGCGTGTCCCCGATGTAGACCAGTAGATAGTCGGCCGTCTGCCAGTTGGGCGATGTGGGCGGCACGAGGTCTCCAGGAAAGTAGGGCGCCAGGCTCGGCACACTCCAGGTGGCCACGCGGAGACTGGCCGCGTCTTCTTTGGCAGCCAGGTAATAGGCTGCCAGGTCTGTCCCCTCGCCACCTCCCACCGGCAGGATACAGGTAGCCTGGCGCAGCCCACCAGCCAGTGGGTTGTAGCAGGCCAGGTAATAAGGGTGGCAAGAGAGGACAAAGCCGCTCTGGAGAATCGCTGCCACGACAAAAATCCATCGCCGCTTTGGCCAGCGAATCATTTCGTAAAGCGCCCGCCAGCCCAGGGCGGCCAGGACGTCCAGGCCCAGAAGCGCGGCCAGCGCGTAGCGGGGAAATTTTTTGCCCGCCAGGGAGAGAAAAGCGACAAAGAGAAGCGAGAAGGCCAACAGAGGTAGGATGAGCCGGGCCCGTTCGCCTCGCTTTCCGGGGGCAAAAAAAACCGTGACGAGAGCCAGCAGAGAGCCTATGGTGGTTAGAGGAGTGGTGAGAAAAAACATGACCACGGGGTAGAATGTCGCTCCCACGTCGGTGACAGTCTGGCCGAGGAAGAAAGAGGCCGTCCGCGTACCCCTGCCCTGGGCAAAAGAGGTGCTCAGGCGGACGATTTCCCGGACACTGGAGAGTGGTTCTACCCATAGAGCCGGCCAGAGGACAAGGATGGTGGCCACCACGACCAGACCCCACAAGGTCAAGGCCGCTACCCACCGGCGCGAGGAGTGAACCAGCGACAAAGACCCTCTTTTCGACCGTGCCGACCACACGTGCCAACTCATCAGCAGCCCCGCGTACGGAACCAGAAACAGGGCGTAGGTTTTGTCCAACACGGCCAGGCCGGCGGCCACGCCGGACAGCATCAGCATCCCTCGCTGCCCATTCTTAAAGAAAGCCAACATTGCCACCAGGCTGAGGAGCATGGCCAAAGCTGGCAGCGCCTCGGGGTGCAGTTGGCGGGAAAGGGCCAGGTGAAGGGGATCAAAGGCCAGCAGACCCAGGGCCAACAGGGCCGTTCCACGGTCGAAGGAGCGCCACAAAAGGGCAAAAATCATCAGCAGGAGCAGCGTGTCAAAGGTAGCCGTCGCGATACAGGCGGCCGGTAACATGGGGGATACCCGGCGCAACAGAATCAGGTCGTAGGGATCAAACTCGCCGCCAGCGAGGACAGGCAGGTTGGCCACAGCCGCTTTTAGTGGTTCGCCGCGCTCCAACTGGTGGACCGTCGCGCCGATAGCGCCGGCCCACATGGTCAGCACACCGGGATGCCCCGTCTGAAAAGTTTGAGCCAAGTCGCCCTCCAGCAAACCTTGTAGGAAATGAAGCGAGCGATAGGCCCAGGCCGGCTCGTCGGCGTTGACGAAGGGGCTGGGTGTGAGGACACGAGGCAGCCAGACCACGAAAAACAGCACCGACGACAGAAGCCAGGTTTTCAACTTGAGGCGTTTGTCACGGCCCATGCGCTGTTGGGGCTCCTTCCTGCTGCGGCCGTCGCCGGGCAGCCACGTCCACCAATGCCCCCACCAGTGCCAGGCGGCCTAGCGCCAGTCTCCAGGGTGTGCGCCCCCGCCATGTGCAATAGGCATAATAGGCCAGCGTTGCATAGCCCATGTGGACGTAGGTTTGCGGGTTTCCGGCCAGTACGCTCAGGGCCAACGCTGCAACCAGCGCCAGGTAGTATCGTCGTGCTGCCGATTTTCGGGCCAGGCCTCGCGCGCCCCACAACGCCAGTGGCAGCCACGCCGCGCCTTCCAGAATGGCAATTTGCAAGGGGGGATAGCCAGTGAGGTAGCCGCCGTAGGCGAACGTCACAGCCCCAATCAGGGCTGCCAGCAGGTCACGGCGCTTTATTTTCATAGCTGGCTCCGTCTGGTCTGTTCCGC
>CAYVPU010000183.1:0-6779 GCA_964453885.1 uncultured Anaerolineae bacterium
TCAGGTGGACAATGCGCCCCTAAGGTTGTCAAAAGCCATGTTCGAAATGCTACATTGAGGGGGTGTTATTTCGTGAAAGGAGGCCCCTGCACAGGTCAAAGAAAGCGCCAATGCCCTTGAAACGGCGGGCGGCAAGCTGAGCTGAATAGTTCTCACGCGGCGCTGGACAAGGTTGCCAAAGACTCGACATACAGCTTTGGACAACTTTACGGGATTTACCAAATCTTTACACTACTTGCCCTCCATTTGTGGTAAAATATAGCTGATACCTTTTGCCGTAGTCTCTCCCAGTGGCAACTTGAAGCCAGTCATAACCTCTTTGGCTTCATTGATATAGCCGGACAAAAGTGGAGGGACAAAGAAACACAATTCTCACCTGTGGGGGGACTCTGATGGAAAGAATCTACGATCTGTCGACTATCGTTTTGGTTGGGGAGAACATCTTTTATGTCCTCACGGTTGGTCTGGCTCTGAAAAGACGTGGGCTGGGCGAAAGGATTGCGCGTTCGCTGGTGCTCTATGCAGCGGCCTCTCTTCTCTGGACACTGAGCCTGATTTTCCAGGCAAGGGGCCTGTTGGACTTGCTGTCTGCCGAGCTGCTGGTACCCATTCCGCTTTACGGCCTGCTGATCCTCTCTCTGCTATTTCTCGAACTGAGCCGGTCGTTTCTACGGCTCGAAGGGGCTGGCCTGGGCTGGTGGGTGTTGGGCATAGCGTGGGTGGTTGTGCTAATGATCCTCGATAGCAACCTGGTAAACCTGCCCCAGATACTATGGACTGGGGACGGATGGGTTATCCGACGTCAGGAGGGTATCCTTGCCTTGACGGTCGCCGGATGGGGCATCCTGATCTGCGGGGCAATGCTGTTGACGGTGACAGCCTTCCGTAGGGCACAGCAACCACTGCACCGCAACCGGATCAGGTACTGGTCGCTGGTCTGGACGCTCACCGTTACCGGTGATATGTTGCTGTTTGGTGGGCGCCAGCTCTTGAGCAGCAGCTTCCACCTGCTGGGCACTCTCATCGCCACCTATGTCGTGCTGATCCATCGCCTGCCAGACGTAACCCAGTTTTTGCGACGGACGGTGAGTTATCTTGTCATCACCCTGTTGACGATCGTCATCTACACCGCTGGCTTTCTGGCGACGGAATACATCTTCCAGGCAGTGCCTGGTTACAGCTCCTTGCTGGCCGGGGCGGCCATGGCCCTGATCCTGGTGGTCTTTTTTCACCCTCTTCTGCGCCTGATTCAACGATTGGTAAACCGGCTGATCTCCGGGGCCGGTTATGATTCCAGTCGCTCACTGCGCGAGTACAGCCAGAGTATCAGCAACATCCTGGACATGGAGCGACTGGCGACGGTGGCAGTTGGCATCATCAGCGAGGCGATAGGGATCCGGCACGGTTCATTGTTCCTGGTGCATCGCGAAGATGAAACGGAAAAGGAAAACGTATCTTTCCATCTGGAAGCTGTGAAGGGCCTTGGAAAAGAGCCGCCCTCGGGGACACTATCTGCCGACAGCCCTGTGGTCAATTATCTGTGTCACGAACACCGCCCCTTGACCCAATACGACATAGACCTGCTACCCTGTTTTCGAGAAATGTCTCCGGCAGAGCGTGACTGGCTGGCCAGTTTGGGCACGGATGTTTACGTGCCAATCTATGCCAAGGGAGAATGGATCGGGGTTTTGGCCCTGGGTCCCAAACTGTCCGGCGACCGCTACTTTGACGACGACCTGGTCCTGCTCAGCACGCTGGCCGACCAGACGGCAGTGGCATTGGAGAACGCCCGCCTCGTTGGAGACCTGAGGCAACTCAACAGCGACCTCTACCATGCATACGGAGAGTTAGACAAGGCCAATCGCCAGTTGCAAGAGGCAGACAAGCTGAAATCGGCTTTTATTGGCGTCGTCACGCATGAACTGCGCAGTCCGTTCGCCAACGTTGTCTTTTCCCTGCAAGTGTTTGAACGTTACGGTGTGGATCATATGCCTTCCGAACAGCGTGAACAACTGGAGCAACTGGCCTCTACTGTCAAAACGGCCAAAACGATGGTGGACAACCTGGTGACCTTTGCTTCCTTTCTCAGCAAACAGGGCGAACTGCGTCTAACCAGGTTGGATTTCTGCGAGGTGATCTCGGATGCATTGTTGCCACTCCAAGCCATGGGCGAGACCAAAGATTTGACGTTCGCCGTAACGCTGCCAGAGGACCTGCCACTGCTTTACGGTGACCGAGAGCGTCTAGCCGAAGCCGTGCACCATCTGGTGCACAATGCGATCAAGTTCACGGAAGCCAGGGGAGAGATCACAATCCGAAGCTGGTTTGCGGAAGACATGGTCCACTTTGAGGTAAAGGACAACGGTATGGGTGTGCCGACCGGCAAGCTGCCGACACTATGGGAAGGTTTTACCCAGATGGCCGACCCGCTACGTCGAGGTATGGAGGGGCTGGGATTGGGGTTGGCGCTGGTCAAACACATCGTTACTGCCCACGGCGGCAGCGTGTGGGCGCAAAGTGAGGAGGACGTTGGCAGCACGTTTGGCTTCCGGGTGCCATTAGGAAACCAGAACAGCATCTCGCCTACCCCTCGTATATCTCACACCCAGGGAACGTGTAAGCAAACCCATACCAGCGTGTGAACAGTTGCATCGGGTGGTTCCAGAGAACAAAAAGCCCCAACCCGGTGCAGAGTGCCGGGTTGGGGTCTGGGCTGTGCGGGGGCTGCCGGTGCCCCGCATAGCGAGGCAAGAGGACGATGAAAGACAAAAAACTCTAACCTAATTTCCTTGACATAGCAACTGATTATATTGTATAATGAGTATAGCAGGTGATTGCCGAAATAGTTGCCTACGCCGATGCCCATGCGCAAGCGGCGATCACGACCAATGGCTTTCTGCTCTCGGACAAGCTGGTTGAACGTCTGAACAATGTAGTACATTTCCCCCATTGCTGCCCGCTCTTTGCTGCATCGCTGTTCCCCTGCATTGCCTCACGTCAGGTCTACGGGCTATGACACTATCAACACAACGAGAGGCCCTGAGATTCTGGCGAGGGAGTTGATCATGGCTCGGGCAGCCTGGTTCATAACCACAGTATCTATGGCGATTGCTGTCTGCCTGGGATTGGCCACCCACATCGCCGTGCGAGATCCGCGCCAACCCATTCGTTGGGCCTTGGGCGCGTTTTTTTTAGCGAGCTGAATCTCGAATCTCTTTCCGACTTTCCCAACCCCGGGTGAGCAGCTACGCGGCTGGAAAGGAGGTGCCATACGTCATATAGCAGATTTACCAACCTTCCAATCTTTGAACCCCAGGCGTATCCGTTCAGGGGGTAGATCAGAAACCCGGTTTTTGATGCCCTATGAGCCAAAAGTTGCTGGCTGCAAGGTGTTTCTTAGAGGCCAACGGAGTTCTCTGGCAAGAAAAACCGGGTTTCTTGGCCTCCTGGTGAACGGTTACCCCCAGGCAAGGAGGAAAGAATATGTCTTTTAGAATCTATGGTAAAATTGTAGAAGAAGAAACGGGAAAAGGAGTACCAGGCCTGACAGTTAAAGCGGTTGACAAGGATCTATTCTTTGACGACCTGCTAGGTGCAGTAACTACTGACGAGGAAGGTAATTTCGAGATCGAATACGACGAAGAGGATTTCCGGGAGCTTTTTGACAAAAAGCCAGATATCTATCTCAAGATCAAGAACCCGGAAGGCGAGGTAATTCACACAACTGAGGACGCAGTGAGATTTAAAGCTGACAGGACAGAAGAATTCACTGTGAGACTTTCGAGAGAATCACTAGGAAAGGAGAAAGACAAAGTGGAAAAGGATCGCAAGGCTAAAGGGTTACGATTCAAAGTAGCGTTCGAGGGCCAGCCGGAGAAAAAAGTCGAGGTAATGGCCTATGCATTTGATCGCCGAGGAGATTTTCTCGCCAGCGCACCTGTAAAAGATGGAAAAGTGTACCTCGAGCTGAGCGACGAACAAGCAAAACGCGCACATGTTTTCTTTGGGCCCCCTCCTCCAGAGGGGACCCCTGAGGAGCAAACACCGACGCCCGAGTTGATGGAACGCTGGCATGCCTACGAGCCGATCTGGAAGTTCGACCCCGAATTACGTATCCAAAAGATCCTGCCCATTCCATCCTTGCTCTGGGAGTGGTGGTGGTGGTGCCTCTGTCGCGTGCGCGGTCAGGTGGTACGGCCAGTCACAGTGGGTGGTACGACGCAGGATATGCCGGTATGCCACGCCCGTGTGCATATCTGCGAAGTAGACCGAATCCCGTTTCTCATCCCACGTTTGCCCGACCATCTCATCTTCCGCTTGCGCGACGAATTGATCAAGCAGATCGAACGCCCTCTCCGGTTCCCAATCCCCCTACCCGACCCCCCACCGTTCAGGTTCGACCCCCGTGTAATCGATCCTTCGCCAGAGAATATTGCTCAGATGAATCGAGTGCCGGGAACCGGACCTTTACGAGAGGCGCCTTTGCTGTTTTCTGCCAAGGCCCTTGACCCTTCGTCCTTGAGCCCGATCAAGGGCTCGGTCAGAGACCTTCGCCCATCGGCTCAGGCCCCTGGTACTTTGTCCCTGGGACAAAGTGGACAAAAGGCATTCAATCCCCAACCGGAACCGCCTCGTTTGGTCCCGGGAGTCAAGGCTCTCGGTCCCCAACCTGAACCGCCTGACATGCCGCAGTTCTCGATGCTGCCGCCGGAGACCAAGGCGGCGTTAATGTCTCCTTCTCCACAGGTTGTCAGGCAAGCGCTGGTGGACAACGTTCTCCTGCTCTACCCATACCTGTGCCTATGGGACTGGTTATGGTGGTGGTGGCGTTACAGGTGTGATGAATTTGCCACGGTGGAAACTGACGGTCAGGGCCGGTTCGATGTATCAATCTGGTACCCTTGCTTCGGTGATCACCCCGATCTCTACTTCTGGGTAGAATATCAAATCGGCGGCGTGTGGACGACCGTCTACCGCCCACCATACGGCTGCAACATCTACTGGAATTACGCTTGTGGTGACGAGGTGACCATCCGCATCACAGACCCGCGAGTGCCGCCGTGTGGTGATCCACCCGACCTGTCGGGACTCCAGGTTGCCGTCATGTCCATCGGTAACGGCGTCAGCCTCAACGAGATTCAGGGTTCCTCAGCGGGGACAGATGAGGGGCTGACGGACACAGGACAGCCATTCGGGGGCAACCTGGAGCCTCACGTCTGGTTCAGCAGAGCCGCTCTGATTAGCGCCGGCATTACTCGCTACAAGTGGTCCTATAAGCGGCTTACGGATAGCGACGGTAGCCCTGTGACAGACGAGTGGCACGCCATGGGTCGACAGGTCATACGACACTACTCGGTCATCGATCCGGTCACCTTCGACCTGAGCTTCCCTCCCTACGTGCTCGGTCCTGATGCGAACAATCAATTCGAGATCCAGCCCATCGATCCGCCCCCTGGCGGCACTGACTGGGTAGTTCTCGACGCCCGCGAGGACACGGCCAGCGCCTTCTTCCGCAGTCATCTGTTAGAAGGAGGCAATGCCGAGGCGGCAGCCGGCAAGTACGAGTTGAAATTGGAGCTCTTTGACAGCGGGGGCAGCCTCGTCAACCTTACCGACGAAGGCATTCAGCTCAAGGTTCCTACCGTTGATGCACCCTTTGGAACAGGGACGGTTCCTACCGCTTTGGCGAGCGAGGAACACCTGATCCGGGACGTCAGTAGCAAGGTGGTCGCCTTCCGCATGGTGCTGCACGTGGATAACTGCCCGTGCGAGGCCGAGATCTATACGATAAGCGGCCCTGGCCTGGCGGTGGATCCAAATTGCGGATACATAGAATATCCAGGTGGTGCAAACGCGACGATCAGCTTCAAAGCACGCCATCCCCACAACTTTGCCACCTTCTCGTTCAAAATCCACCGCGGAACTGCGATCCTGATTCCAGAAGCGAGCGCGAGCGGGTCGGTAGGTGCGAGTGTGGTCAATGGTTTCACCCGGGATGTGGCGAGCGTCTTTACAAAGGTTGTCCCGGTAAACACGCTTCTTACCAGCAATACGCCGCCGGGAGAGGATCCTTGCGACAAGGCCGCTTTCGCCGAGACCCTTCACGTCTGGCCGCTCGCAACCGATGGTTGGCACGTGCTGTGGTACTTGCGTGACGACGGCGTACCGACAGCGTTTGCTTTAGCACCAGCTCCTTAGCAGGGCTCGGTCAGAGACCTCGCCCATCGTGGAGATTCCAGTGTGAGTGAAATCGCTGGCTCATCATTCAGGTTCCAGGCATCTCTGCAGGTGCCTGGGACCTGTCTTTACTTCCCCCAACTTTACATTTCGTCTCAATTCTGATAGTTCATCATAAAGATACTTACGAAGAGATAATAGATGTCATCATCTACCAATCCCGCGCGACCAACGGCAAATAAGCCTCAAAAAACTCAAAGAACTCGTGCGCGCCCATGTCGTAGCCGACTCCGATGGGGCGAGAGATGCCCTTGGCGTCGTCGGGGGGGGCTGGGCGGTGACTGTGTCCACGCAAGGCGATTCTTCCCACAAGCGGTAGTCACCTATCACCGGATTGTGAAAGAGCGGATCGGCCACTCGTCGTCACTCTCGGTGGCGGGATGGTACATCAGCTCGTTGACGACGACCTGGTTCGCCTCCCCCCCACTGGGGGGGATTGAGGGGGGGGGAGACGCTCGCTGCACAAGTCAGCTCGCAATATGCGACTAGAACGGCTCCTTGTCAAAGAAGAGATTAACACGGCTCACACCTGCCACCCGCCC
>CAYVPU010000184.1:0-6760 GCA_964453885.1 uncultured Anaerolineae bacterium
CGGCACTCGCTGGCCAACCTTCCGCTCCTCCAGCCTTCCAGAAAATACTGTCAGCACGCTCTATCAGTGAGACCGTCGCTGCTGCCATCCACGACGCGCCTTTCCACGGGCGGGTGTTGAGCTCCTTTCCGGACGTGTGCAACCTGGCCGATGAGGCAGGCCGCGTGGTGAGCCTGGTGACGGCCGGTGTGGGCGATGGGCCACTGAACGTGGTCGTGGACGGAGGAGACCCTTTCGCGGGCATAAAAGCAGGCGCGGTAGCCCGAATTGACCAGGATAGGGCCATCGTCGGCGACGGGTTGGCGGTGGACTTGATAGAGGCTGTGGCGTGGAGTCCAGTTGTCACGTGGAGGGAGATCGCGGCCATGGCTATGGCAACGCTGTGGGACTGCGCGCAGAAGCGGGCCACGTCCGAGAGCCTGTTGACTTTTTGGGTGCCGGCGATTCGACCCCTGGGCGGCGTCCGCATGGCTTTCCAGGAGGCGGCGCGTGATGCAGCAGAAAGGTTGTTGTTGGCGTTGCGCCAGGGCGACCGGGCGAGTATCACGGCCTACGCCACAGTCCTGGCTGGGCTGGGGCCGGGCGCTACGCCAGCTGGCGACGATTTCCTGGTCGGCCTGATGGCCGGTCTGCGCGCCTGGCCTCGATTTTTGGCCCCGGGTGGTGTTCTTCCTGACGATGCCTGTGGGTTGATCGGTCTGGCGGCTGTTCCTCGCACGCGCGTTTTTAGCGCAGCCCACCTGCGGGCGGCCCAAGCCGGAGAGATGCACGCTGGCTGGCATCGTCTGGCAGCAGCCCTGGCAGCCAGCGACGAGACTGCGATACAGCAAGCGGCCGATGGCCTCCTGGCCTTTGGTGCGACCTCTGGCGCGGACGCGATGGCCGGTTTCCTGGGGCCGTATCTATTGGTTGTCGCTTGACCGCTCAAGTTTGCTCTGTGATGGGCGAAGGTCTCCTGACCGAGCCCTCTGCGCCTCGGTCAGGAGACCCTGTACTTGGCCGTACAGGACAAGTGCCTTCGGCGAACGACGACCGGTTCAAAATGAGAATTGCTGTATCTATTGGTTGTCGCTTGACCTTTCGAGAACATAGGGGTACAATTGCAATAGCGGTTACGTTAAGGAATGTCCCTCTCGTACCAAAGTCCTGAAACAGTGGCTTTTTCAGCGACTCAGTAGAGGTTGCGATGAGCAAGGAAACTATTCTTGTCGTTGACGACGATCTCCAGATTGCTAATCTTCTGGCCAATCATCTCTTGCCCCGCCTGGGCTACGAGACACTGGTAGCCCACGATGGAAAGACAGCGCTAGAGATTGCCCAAACGCAACAGCCAGATCTCATGCTGCTGGACCTTCGGCTGACTGACATCACTGGCCTGGAGGTGCTGCGCCGATTAGCCAGTCGGGACCGCAGCGTTCCCACCATTCTCTTCACGGCCTATGGATCTGAGCAGGTTGCCGTGGATGCCTTTCGGCTGGGTGTGCAGGATTACCTCATCAAGCCGGTCGATCCCGAGTCCCTCAACGCCGCCATCAGCCGCGTCTTGACTGTAACGCGCCTTCGCCGTGAGAAAGCACGACTAACTGCCCAATTGCAGCAGCAGGTCACCCGGCTGACTGTGCTTTCCAAAGTGGGGCAGAGCGTCACTTCCTCTCTGGAATTGGACGCAGTGTTGCGCCGCATCGTCGAAGCGGCCGTCTATCTCACGCAAGCTGAGGAGGGATTCCTGGCTCTATTGGAAGATCAGAGTGACCAACTCTACTTGCGAGCAGCCAAAAACATAGACCAGAGCGAATGTGAAACAGTGCGCCTTCAAGTCAGCGACTCCCTGGCGGGCCAGGTGGTGCGCACCCGCCTTCCCCTCCGTATCGCCAGCTTGTCTGAAGGCGAGTCCATCAAGGTGAGCACTGGTTTCCTGGTGCAAAGCCTCCTCCATGTGCCCGTCCTTTCCAAAGGCAAGTGCCTGGGCGTGCTCTCGGTGGACAACCGCGTTAGCGAACGAGCCTTCATTGAAATGGATGAAACGCTGCTGACCTCGCTGGCCGATTATGCCGCCGTGGCTCTCGAGAACGCGCGCCTCTACGCCGAGATAGACCAGAGACTCAAAGAGTTGCAAATGCTGGACGAAGCAGGTCGTACGATCCTTTCGACCCTGGATCTGGATCAGCGTTTGACGCGCATCCTGGCCGAGATCACGGCCCGCATGGCGTCTCAAGTCGCCTCTATCCTGTTGCTGGACAAGGAGGCTGACGAACTGGTCTTCAGGGCGGTGGTTGGGCCCGAGGCAGAGAAGATAAAAGGCATCCGGCTGCCGTCTGATCATGGGGTAGCGGGTTATGTCGCCAGAGAGAGAAAGTCACTGCTCATCCCAGACACGCGGCAGTCCTCCCTGCACGACGAGTACATTGACGAATTGAGCGGATTTGTCACCCGGTCTCTGGTCTGCGCTCCGTTGGCAGTTAGGGAGGAAGTGATCGGTGTCATTGAGGTGTTAAACAGAGAGGTGGGAACCTTTGACGGCGCGGATTTACGCGTGCTGGAGGCGATGGCCAGGTTTGCGGCGGTGGCTATCGAGAACGCTCGCTTTTTGGATGAGGCCACTCGTCGGGCCGCTGAAGTCACCTCATACGCCAGAGACCTGGAATCGCTTCGTCAACAGGAGCGACAGCAGCGCGAATCGTTGGATCGGTTGCGCTCTACCTTTCTCAATGCCATCGGTCACGAATTGACAACGCCGATCACCATCATGATTCAGTCGGTAGAAACCCTGATCGATCCTCGCCGGGGGGCGCTGAGCCGGGAGCAAGAAGAGATGGCAGAGACCTTGCGCCAGCAGGCGCTGCGTCTCCAGCGCATGATTGGCACGCTAATCACCTTCGCCGGCTTTACCGCTAAACAAGATGACATAAAGTTCTACCCCACGCCCCTTGATGCCGTGCTGGACGATGCGTTGCAACTTGCTAGGTTCAAGGCTCAACGAAAAGAGGTCGAGTTGGAGGATTGCCGTCCAGAGTGGTTGCCCAGACTGATGCTGGACGGTGAACGGCTGTCGGAGGCGATGGTCAACCTCCTTGATAATGCCATCCGTTTCAGCCCTCCCCGCGCGCCGGTGATTCTTTCGGGCGAGGTGTATCCGGACAGGGTAGAGATCAGTGTGCAGGACTTTGGGCCCGGCATTCCCGAGGAGGAGCAAGAGCACATCTGGGATGGGTTCGTACAGATCAATCGATCCTTGCAGCGTGGATTGGAGGGCCTGGGCCTGGGCCTGGCCATGACACGCCGCATCGTCGAAGCCCACGGCGGCACGGTGAGCGTGGATAGCGCCCCTGATATGGGCAGCACGTTCACCATTACACTCCCTCGCGAGCGAAAGGTGACGGGGATGCTGACTTTGCCGGCGGAGTTGACGTAAGATGAGTACTTGTTATTTCTGCGGTGGAGAGCTAAGGGAAGAGTTGACAACCTTTATCTATGAGGAGCATGGTCAAGTCTGGATCGCTCGCAATGTGCCGGCCTTTGTCTGCCAACAATGCGGGGAGAAGGAATACAGCCCAGACGTGACCCACCGACTGTTTGAACTGGTCAAAAAAAAGCTGACGCCGGTTAAAACTATCAGTGTTCCAGTTTACGACCTGGCTCTGGTTGCCTGAACTGCCAGCAGCAATTCTCATTATGGCTCAAGTTTGCTCTGTGATGGGCGAAGGTCTCCTGACCGAGCCCTCTGCGCCTCGGTCAGGAGACCTTCGGCGAACGATGATCGGTTCAAAATGAGAATTGCTGAGCTGCCAGCCGTCATCCACACGGCAGCGATAGCACCTTTGCCAGAAACTGGCCCGTGTAACTCGCCTCGATGCACGCCACCTGCTCCGGCGTCCCCTCGGCTACGACGTACCCCCCTTCGTCGCCCCCTTTGGGTCCCAGGTCAATGACCCAGTCTGCCACCTTGATGATGTCTGGATGGTGCTCAATGATGACCACGGTGTTGCCGGCGTCCACCAGCCGGTTGAGCACCTCCACCAGCTTGTGCACATCGGCTGCGTGCAGGCCGACGCTGGGCTCGTCCAGCACGTAAAGCGTGCGCCCGGTGGCCACCTTGCTCAGCTCGCGGGATAGCTTGACCCGCTGCGCCTCGCCGCCAGAGAGGGTGGGCGCCGGCTGTCCCAGTCGAATGTAGCCCAACCCCACGGCCTGCAGTGTTTTTAACTTGCGAACGATTTTGGGAATGGCCGCAAAGAATTCGGCCGCCTCACCCATGGTCAGATCCAGTACCTCGGCGATGTTGAGACCCTTGTAGCGCACCTGCAGCGTCTCCCGGTTGTACCGCCGCCCGTGACACACGTCGCAGGGAATGTAGAGGTCGGGCAGGAACTGCATCTCGATCCGGAGAGTGCCCTGGCCCTCGCACGCTTCGCAACGCCCCCCCTTGACGTTGAAGGAGAACCGCCCCGGCTTGTAGCCTCGTATCCTGGACTCGGGTAGGCTGGAAAAAAGCTCCCGGATAGGCGTAAAGAGATTCGTATAAGTGGCCGGGTTGCTGCGGGGCGTGCGTCCGATGGGCGACTGGTCAATGTTGATGACCTTGTCAATCGCCTCCGTGCCCGTGATGGCCTCGTGGTGGCCGGGCTTGTCCCGCGCACCGTGGAGCACCTGGGCCAACCGCTTGTAGAGCACCTCCACGAGCAGCGTGCTCTTGCCAGAGCCAGAGACACCGGTGATGCAGACAAACTTGCCCAGCGGCACGGGCACATTAATCTCTTTCAAGTTGTGCTCGGCCGCACCTTTGATGACAATCTCCTGGCCGTTCCCCGGGCGGCGTGTCCTGGGGATGGGGATGCGCTTCCGCCCGGAGAGATATTGCCCGGTGACAGAATCGGGATGGCGCAAGAGTTCTGACACTGGGCCAGTAAAGACGACCTCGCCGCCGTGCTCTCCCGCGCCCGGCCCCAGGTCTATCACCCAGTCGGCGGCGCGGATGGTGGCGTCGTCGTGCTCTACCACGATGAGGGTGTTGCCCAGGTCGCGCATCCCTTGCAGTGTGCGAATGAGCCGGGCGTTGTCGCGTTGGTGCAGGCCGATGCTCGGTTCGTCCAGGATATAGAGGACGCCCATGAGCTGCGATCCGATCTGCGTCGCCAGGCGGATGCGTTGCGCTTCGCCACCGGCGAGAGTGCTTGCCCGCCGGTCCAGCGTCAGGTAGTCCAGGCCGACGTCGGCCATGAAGGTCAGGCGATCGTGGATTTCCTTGAGAATGCGACGGGCGATGGTCTGTTGTCTCTCGGTCAGGGGGGAAGGTTGGAAGGTTGGAAGGTTGGAAGATTGACTCCCTCTGTTGATTCCGTCTTTCCATTCTTCCATTCTTCCATTTCCCCCTTGCAGACTGTCCACCCAGGCCAGCGCTCTCGACACCGGCATGGCGGTTATCTCGGTGATGTTTTTGTCGCTCACAGTGACGGCCAGGCTTTCCGGTTTGAGGCGTTTGCCGCCGCAGGCCGGGCAGGGACGGTAGGCCATGTATTCCTGGATCTTGCCCCGCATATAGTCGGACGACGTCTCGTGATAGCGGCGCTGAAGGTTGGGCACGACGCCTTCAAAGGTGGTTTGATACTCGCGCCAATAGCCCTCCCGGTTGCGATAGCGGATGTGCACCCGCTCGTCGCCCGAACCATAAAAGATAATCTGCAACTGTTCGCTGGAAAGCTCGCGCACTGGCACGTCCATAGGGATGTGGAAATGCCGGGCAGCAGCCTTGAGCAGTTGAGTGTAGTAGCTGTCCTCGTTCCCGGTGATGTTCCACGGCCGGATGGCCCCTCTGTTCAGCGCCAGATCCTTGTTGGGGATGATCAGGTCGGGGTCTATTTCCATCTGCGTGCCCAGACCCTGGCAGGTCGGGCAGGCGCCGTGTGGGCTGTTGAATGAGAACGACCGGGGTTCCAACTCGGCAAAGCTGATCCCACAGTAGGCGCAGGCCAGGTGTTCGGAGAAAAGGATGTCCTCCGGCGGATCGGTGGAGATGTTCTGCACGACGACCACGCCATCGCCCAGGCGGAGCGCCGTCTCCACCGAGTCGGCCAGACGCGCGCGGTCTCCTTCGTCGGCCGGACGCACCACCAGCCGGTCAACGACGGCCTCGATAGTGTGCATCTTGTAGCGATCCAACTCGATCTCTTCGTCCACCTCGCGCACGACCCCATCCACCCGCACCCGGACAAAGCCCGCTTTGCGAATTTCGTCAACCACGGCCTGGTGGTGGCCCTTGCGGTCTTGCACCAGCGGAGCCATGATCAGAATGTGCGTCCCGTCCGGCAGGCCCTGAATGTTGTCCACGATCTGCTGCGACGACTGGCGGGTGATCTCGCGGCCACAATGGGGACAATGCGGGATGCCAATGCGGGCGTAGAGCAGGCGCAGGTAATCGTAAATCTCCGTCACCGTGCCCACTGTCGAGCGAGGGTTGTGGCTGCCCCCCCGCTGATCAATCGAGATGGCCGGGCTGAGGCCCTCGATCTGATCCACGTCCGGCTTGTCCATCTGGCCCAGGAACTGCCGCGCGTAGGCGGACAGGGATTCGACGTAGCGGCGCTGGCCTTCGGCGTAGAGGGTGTCAAAGGCCAGGCTGCTCTTGCCAGAGCCGGAAATCCCCGTGACGACGACCAACTTGTCGCGGGGGATCTCGACGGTGATGTCCTTCAAGTTATGCTCGCGCGCGCCGCGCACGACGATCTTGTCTTGAGGCATGGTTGTCTTTCCAGGTGTTGGGTGG
>CAYVPU010000185.1:0-6653 GCA_964453885.1 uncultured Anaerolineae bacterium
CAACCCTTTGACAAAAGAGAACCTGGACACCTTGCGGGCTTTTCTAGAAACTTTATCGCAAGAGCCCGACTGACCGAATGTTGTATCTTCAATAAATTGGGGGAGAGCACATAAACGGAGCGATTTCGGCGCCGGCCGAGTAGGCCTGTACTGAGCGTAGTCAAAGTAAGCGAAGCGACGTATTGAGGCCAAGCAGGTTGTCCGCAAAGCCGCTCGCTTGGTTTCGATACGCTATGCTACTCGCTACTCAACCGGTGCTTGCTCCCCATAATATAAAAGATACCGAATGTTTTTACTCTGATCGCTTAGAATCCTGACAAGACTGGTAATCCGGGGATTCGGGGAGGCTTGATGAGCGAACCAAAAATTGTAGAGATTCCAGAGGTCATAACCATCCGAAACCTGGCCGAGTCGATGCCGGCCAGCCCGATTGATGTGATCAAGCAATTGATGGACCTGGGTATCATGGCCAACATCAACCAGCAAATTGATTTCGAGACAGCCTCCATCGTCGGCGCCGAGATGGGCTTCGAAATCCGGCTGGAGACGCCTTTTGTTCTCGAGGAAGAAGAAGCAGCTCCCCAGACGCTCCGGCAACGTCTCTACGAGGCTGAAGACCCTCAAGACCTCAAACCCCGTCCCCCGGTCGTCACCGTGCTGGGGCACGTAGACCACGGCAAAACCAAGCTGCTGGACGCCATCCGTCACACCAACGTCCAGGAAGGAGAAGCAGGTGGCATCACCCAGCGCATCGGCGCTTATCAGGTTACTGTAGACAGCAAAAAGATCACCTTCATAGACACACCGGGGCACGAGGCATTTACAGCAATGCGCGCCCGTGGTGCTCAGGTGACCGACATCGCCATCCTGGTGGTGGCTGCCGACGATGGGGTGATGCCCCAGACCCGCGAAGCCATAGACCACGCTCGCGCGGCCCAGGTGCCCATCATCATAGTCCTGAACAAAATAGACCTGCCGACCGCCAATCCAGAGCGGGTGAAACAGCAACTGGCCAACCAGGAATTGATCGTGGACGATTGGGGCGGTGATGTGGTCTGTGTCGAGGTATCGGCCAAACACGGCCTCAACATCGAAGAACTGTTGGAGAACATCCTGCTGGTAGCCGAGATGGAAGATTTGAAGGCTAATCCCAATCGCCTCGCCGTAGGCACCGCTATCGAGGGGCAAATGGATCGCAGCCGAGGCGCCCTGGCCACGTTGCTGGTGCAAAACGGTACCCTTTATCAGGGCGACGTCCTGCTCATCGGCGAGATCTATGGCCGCGTGCGGGCCATGCACGATGACAGAGGACGCCGCATCAAGAAAGCGACACCCTCCAACCCGGTGGTGGTCATGGGGCTTCCCTCCGTGCCCACGGCAGGCGACATCTTTCAGGTGGTCGAAGACGAACGAACCGCCCGTGCCATCGCCGCCAAACGAGCCGAGGAACGGTCGGAGCGTGCCGTCCGCCCGGCGCGCTTGAGCCTGGAAGAAATCTTTGAGCGCTTCCAGGCCGGCGAGATCAAAGAGATGAATGTCATCCTGAAAGCCGACGCTCAGGGCTCGCTGGAACCGATTGTCAATTCGATGGGAGAGCTAGGGAACAAGGACCTCAAGATCAGAATCCTGCACCATGACACTGGTAACATCAACGAATCGGATGTCATGCTGGCCGTGGCGTCTCAGGCCATCATCCTCGGTTTTAACGTGGCCGTAGATATAGCTGCCCGGAACACTGCCGATGCCGAGGGTGTGGACATCCGCCAGTACAACATCATCTACAAACTGATCGAGAACATGGACAAAGCCCTCAAGGGCCTGCTGGAACCCGAATACCAGGACGTGGCCATTGGTCACGCCAAAGTTCGGGCCATCTTTGGGATCTCCCGGCAAGGCAAGGTAGCCGGGCTTTATGTCACCGATGGCCTCGTGGCCCGCAACGCCCTGGTTCGCGTCCATCGTGACGATGAGGTACTCTTTGACGGCCGGCTCGCCTCGCTCAAACGATTCACCGAAGACGTTCGAGAAGTAAAAGCAGGCTTTGAATGTGGCGTAGGGTTGGAAGGCTTTGATGATTTCGAGGTAGAGGACATCCTGGAATTTTACCGCAAGGAACAGGTAACTTGAATGAGCCGTCGCAGGATACAACGGGTCAACGAGCTTATCCGCCAGGAATTGAGTACGCTTTTGATCCGCCGGGTGCGCGACCCCAGATTGTCCTCCGTGACTATCACAGAGGTAGACACTACGGCCGACTTGCGCACCTCTCGCATCTATGTCAGCATCTTGGACGATGACGAGGAAACGCGACAAGAGGTGCTATGTGGTCTTGAAGGAGCAGCCGGATTCCTGCGGCGGGAATTGGCTCACCTCCTGAAGGTGCGCCACACACCAGAATTGATCTTTCACCTGGACGAATCAGCCCGATACGGTGAGCGCATAGACCAACTGCTGGCACAAATCCGCCAGGAGGAACAGCCTTCACCCCCTTCAGAGAAACCCTCCCCGCATTCCTGAAACAGACAAATGACATCGCCCACGCCAAGTGAGGAAGCATACTCGAGGAAATACGCATGAACATCGTCTCTCAGTGCATTAAGCAGCAGATTGCCCAGCGGCTCCAACAGGCGGAGCGACCTATGCTCATTTGCCACTTTTCCCCGGACGGCGACGCGCTGGGCGCCATGTTGGGTCTAGTCATTGCCCTCCAAAAGCTGGGTAAACACACGGATGCGATCTGTCAGGACCCCGTCCCGAGCGTCTATCAACATCTGCATGGCGCTGATCAAGTGATCTCCCAGCCGACCGGCAAATACGACCTCGTCGTCAGTCTCGACTGCAGCGATGAGCGTCGCATGGGCACTCCTTACCAGAGTCTCTCTTCCCAGGGCAAAGACATTCCGATTGTCAACATTGACCATCACATCACCAACCTGAACTTTGGAGAACTCAACTGGGTGGACCCTGGTGCTGTGGCGACTGCGGAAATGGTGCTCGAGTTGGTAAAGGTGATGGGTGTCCCCCTCGATGCTGACTTGGCCACCTGCCTGCTGACAGGCATCGTCACCGATACGCGCGGTTTCCGCACCGCCAACACGTCGTCTAAAGTGATGGCTGCCGTCACCCGGTTGATGGAAGCAGGAGCGAACCTGGCCGAGATCACCAACCGAGCGTTCAGCCGCCGCCCGTTGGCGGCCGTCCGTCTATGGTCCCACGCCCTCTCAGAGACCTTTCTGGAAGGCCGTGTCCTGTGGGGTGTGGTCACCCGAGAGATGCGCATCCAAAGCAACTACAAGACCAACGGGGACGCCGGACTGGTGAGTTTTCTAGGCGATGTCAACGAGGCAGATATTGCCGTGGTGTTCACCGAAAGAGACGACAGGGAAATTGACGTGGGCATAAGGGCGAATCCAGGATTGGATGTGTCCCAGGTAGCCCTTTCTCTGGGCGGCGGCGGGCATCCACAAGCCGCTGGCTGCACGTTGAGAATCACCCTTCAAGAGGCGGTGGACACCGTGCTGCCGGCTCTTCAGGCCGCCTGGCGGGAACAGACAGGCCAGTGATCGGTGAGTCGGAAAAAACACTCTCGACGCCCAGAGTTGGCGGGCATTCTGAATGTCAACAAACCACCGGGCATGACCTCCCACGACGTAGTGGCTGCCATTCGCCGCACGGCGCGTATCCGCCGGGTAGGTCACGCCGGCACCCTTGACCCCATGGCCACCGGCGTGCTGTTGGTCTGTCTCGACCAGGCCACCCGCGTTTCCCGGTATCTCACGGCCTCTGACAAGGTATATCGTGCCCAGATCCGCCTGGGCCAGACGATGGACACCGACGACGCCGAAGGACAGATCACACGTCAGCGACCGGTGCCGGCAAACCTGGACGCGGCAGCCATTCAGAGGGCACTGTCCAGCTTTGTAGGAGAGATCGATCAAGTCCCTCCCCGATATGCGGCCGTCAAGCGGAACGGCGTGCCACTCTACAAGCTGGCGCGGCAGGGCATAGACCCCAAACCCTCACCCCGCCGGGTTGTCGTTCACGCCATCCATCTCTTTAAATGGCACAGCCCAGACCTAACCGTAAAAGTGCATTGTGGACCTGGCACCTACATCCGCGCACTGGCTCGAGACCTGGGAGAGCGGCTCGGCTGCGGTGGCCACTTGGCCAGCCTGGTCCGGTTGAGGAGTGGCAGCTTTTCCCTGGAGACGGCGACCGAGTTGGACGACGTCGTGCGTCGCCTCCAGAGTGCACAGGGACAAGAGATCGCTGACATCCTCAAACCATTGGATTCGGCCCTGACCAATCTGGCACGAATGACCGTGAACCTCGAAGCAGAGTGCCGCCTCCGCCACGGTCAGCAGGTGTCTGGCCCACCGCCCCACCCGGACGAAGGCCAGCCCGTCCTACGACGCGTCTACGCCGACGACGGAATGCTCGTCGCCATCGCCCAATATGACGTGCGCACAGGGCTGTGGCAGCCGGACACAGTGTTTGACCTTCGCCTATCCCAATAAGGGCGAGGCAAGTCGAATTGACGATATTGGAGCAAGGAATCTACTCTCCGACTCGCCTCGCCCCTACTGAGAACTGGTCGCTTATGTTAGTCATAGATGATCTCGGCCAAGCAAATCTTCAACAGGACACCGTGCTGACCATCGGCTCATTCGACGGCGTTCACCGTGGGCATCAGCACCTCATCGGCCAAGTCTTGCAGCAGGCGCACAGAATGAGCTTGAGCGCCGGGCTGATCACCTTCTATCCTCATCCGGCGGCGATCCTGACTCCTCACAACGCCCCCCCCAATCTTGTCACCCCTGGTGAAAAGATCGTCCTGCTGGAAAAGCTGGGCCTCGATTTGGCGGTGATTTTGCCCTTCAACCGCCAGATCGCCCAGACCTCGGCCAAAGACTTTATGACCGCCATCAAACAGCATCTGCGGCTCAAGGAACTCTGGATTGGCTCCGGCTTTACTCTGGGGCGAAACAGAGAAGGTAACCTGTCGGTCCTGCGGGCATTGGGCCAGGAGATGGACTTTGGCGTCATTCCGGTGGAGCCCTTGGCGTGGGACGGCGAGATCATCTCCAGCACCCGCATCCGCCACCACCTGGCCGTCGGCCAGGTGCGTCAGGCCGCCTCACTCCTGGGACGCTACCCCAGTCTGGCCGGCGAGGTCGTGCGGGGCGCGATGCGAGGACGTCAACTGGGCACTCCCACCGCCAACCTGAAAGTGCGCTCCGATCAGGCTGTGCCGGCCAACGGCGTCTACGCCGTGTATGCCATATTGGGCCAGGAACGCCACCTGGGCGTGGCCAACGTCGGCGTGCGGCCTAGCTTTGACAATGGCGAGCGTACCGTAGAGACACACATCCTCAATTTCGACGAGGACATTTACGGCATAGACCTAGTCGTAGGATTTGTGGAGCGACTGCGCGACGAACGACGGTTCGATAGCGTGGATGAGATGATCGCGCAGATCAAGAGAGATATAAAACAGGCACGCCACATTCTAACAGGTGCTTCCCAGTCTCAGTAGATCCAAAATCGCTCCAAGGGGATTGTCAAATCCCCGGTTCTGGCCTGGATGGTTCGGCTGGCTCACCACAGGTCTGGCGATCCAGGCCGGGCGAAATTGGATCTTTTGTAAAAGAGCAACGGGGGCCCCACACTTTTTGGGAAAGGAGAGCAACCATGCGCATCCTCATCACCGGTGGTGCCGGCTTTATCGGCTCACATCTGTGCGACCGCTTTCTGGACAAGGGCCATGAGGTCACTGCCATGGACAACCTGAGCACCGGTAACGTCCGCAATATAGCCCACCTGGCCGGCAACGATCGTTTTCTCTTTATCAAGCACGATGTGACCCATTACATCTATGTGCATGGCCTGCTGGACGCCGTGCTGCACCTGGCTTCTCTGCCCAGTCCGGTGGACTATTTGAACAAACCGATCCAGACACTAAAGGTTGGTGCGCTGGGCACACACAACGCGTTGGGCTTGGCCCTGGAGAAAGGGGCGAAATTCCTACTGGCCTCCACCTCCGAAGTGTACGGCGACCCGCAGGTGCATCCCCAGCCGGAGACTTACTGGGGCCACGTCAACCCTGTGGGGCCGCGTGGCGTCTACGACGAGTCCAAGCGCTTCGCCGAGGCGATGACCGTGGCCTACCACCGCCACCACAACGTGGACACACGCATCGCGCGGATTTTTAACACCTACGGCACCAGGATGCGACTGGACGACGGCCGGGTGGTGCCGAACTTTGTCCGCCAGGCCCTGCTTGGCGAACCGCTCACCGTCTACGAGGATGGCTCCCGCACTCGTAGCTTTTGCTACGCTTCGGACATGGTGGAGGGTATCGTCCGCCTGCTGGACTCCCACGAGACTTTTCCGGTCAACCTGGGTAATCCCAGCGAAATGACCATCCTAGAGTTCGCTCACAAGGTACTAAAAGTTACCGGCAGCCGGTCAGAGATCATCTTTATCACGCCCAAAGACGAGCGCACCAAAGACGATCCCATGACCCGCCAGCCCGACATCAGCAAGGCCCAGCGATTGCTCGACTGGGAGCCAACCGTGCCGCTGGAGGAGGGCCTGCGACGGACGATGGAGGATTTCAAAACACGGCTTTAATCTGAACCCAGAGGCTCACC
>CAYVPU010000186.1:0-6626 GCA_964453885.1 uncultured Anaerolineae bacterium
CAGACAAAGACGCCGATGCGAAGAGACTCTTTATTTGAAAAATCAGACATCGTTGTACCTCCTAGAATAGATGTGAAACCCACACAGCATTTTGACAGGTTTCATACAGCGTGCTATACTCTCCATGCACCCATACTCACAAGGAGCAGGGATGATAGAACCCAAAGAAGAGTTACTCTCGGCTGAAGACGCCTGGCAAGACTACCTCTCACTAAAACTGGCTCTGGCTAAAAACCGCGAGCGAATTGCGCTTGAGATTGACGCCGCAACTAGAAATTTGATAGACAATCTCGTGGCCGCTGGTGTAGGCCACTCTCCTGCCGAAATCATCGCCCGTGCTGTTGAAAGTTTTTTTATTGCCACCTACCCTCACCAGCAAGAGCGGCTCAGGATTCTGCGCGAGGCAACAGAACGTTTCACTTCATAGTTTCGCTATTCCCTTCAAGCCACAAACTCCCTGACCCTAAAAAGACTTTCCGCCCAGTGGTCTCGGCTGCCACCGGCCGCCGGTTGCCTTTTTGATGGCCTCTATCGTCGTATCGGGCGTGTTGGTCAGCACCGCATCGCAGCCGATCCAGACGTACCACGGCACGCGCGCGTCGGGGCAATCGTCCAGAGGGCAGACGAACTTTTTCATGCGGTGCGCCATCCAGCCGTAGAGTGGGTTGAGATATACCAGCGGCCAGACTGGGCCAATGAGCTCCGTCCGGCAAAACGGAAACGCGCGGTAAAGGGTTATAATACCGGTGGGTATCTCTGGAGCGACACCCCTCACGCTGTCCAGGCGTGCCTGCTCGAAGGAGAGCACCGCCACCCGCCCAGCAAATCGCTCCATCGGCAGGGCGTCTACCAGCTTTTGCGCGTAAGCGGGCTGCTCGAACAGCGGGTCTTTCAGCTCCAGGCCCAGCCCCACGTCCTCTGGCGTCACGTCCAGCAACTCGGCCAGCGTCGGCACACGCTCGTTCGGGTACTGGTCGTTGAACTGGGAACGAACTCGCAGCTTTTTGATCTCGGCCAGCATCATGTCACTCACCGCGCCGTGGCCGTCGGTAGTGCGGTCTACAGTGGCGTCGTGGATGCAGACCAGCACCTCGTCTTTGGTGAAACGCAGGTCGGTCTCCAGCAGGTCCGCTCCCTGCTGAAGCGCCAGCCGGAACGCGGACAGCATGTTCTCCGGCGCATAGCCCGACGCGCCCCGGTGGGCCATCACGTAGGGCCGGGGCCGGTCGGCCAGGCCAAAAGCTCGCATCCCGTCTCGATCAGTCATGCCCTTTGTTCCCTCTAGCCTTCCTTCGGCGTCTTGTTGATCTCAAAAACGCACTCCGGTGCGCCAGTGGCCCGACAGGCGGTCTCCACAACCTCGAATTCTTTGCCGGTGGCCCAGGCCAGCGCCTGCTGGATCGCTCCGACAAAGACCCAGCAAATGGTCCTGTCCACCTGTTTTCCAGCGCAAGCGGAGTAATCAGCACTGCGACCGCTACAGAACACACAACTACGTCAAGGGACTCGCCATGATGCTGGCGCTGGCGCTTGGCACTAATTGTACTCCTAAAGCCGACCTGGGGCAAGCGAGCTGCTTGAGAAGCAACAAAAGAGAGCCAGCGGATGGAGAGTGCTGGCTCTCTGTGTCTCCTGGTTAGATTTGTCGGTTTGAGGTGGTAATCCCGCTCAACGGGGCAGAGCTTTGCTAGAGGATTACTGACTTATTCCGACAGGATTTCCACCTGGACATTCATCCCCGGCCGCAGGTTGAGGTCGGTGGACTCTAGCTCGATCATCAAAGTATAGGTTGTGTCCCCCTGCTGCACCACCGCTACCGGGGAGATCGTGTCCACGCGACCGTGCAGCGTCTCGCCCCGAGAGGCGAGCACCTCCACCCGGGCTTTCTGCCCCACTTGCACCCGGCCGATAGTCAACTCGCCCACATTCCGCGTCTCCACGTACCAGGTGGTGGTGTCAATTATCTCCATCACCGGCACGCCCGGCGCGCCCCATTCACCCGGACGAAGGTAAACAGCCGAGACTACCCCGTCAAAGGGCGCACGCAGTTCAGCGCCCTGCAACTGCAACTCCAACTGGGCCACCGACAGTTGAGCCTGCCGCAGTCGGGCTCTGGCCTGGGCGATTTCTTCGGGCAGCGCCGGGTCCAGATAGGGGTTCTCCCACGCCTGCAGCGCCTCGAGTTGCAGTTGAGCCAGGTCCACCTCGGTCTCAGAGGCGGCCAATGCACCGTCCTGTTTCAGCCGATCCAACTCTTGCTGCGCCCGCTGTACCCCAATGGACAGCAAAGGGCCTACGCCTTCCTTCAGCCGGTCCAGTTCCTGCTGTGCCTGCCGGACTTTGAGGGCCAAGAGAGGGTCCACGCCTCTGTGCAACTGCGCCAGTTCCGCCTCCACCTGGGCGACACCAAGTTCCTGGATTCCAAGTTCGTGCGAGTAAACCTCCTGGGAAGCCAAGTCTTGATCATAATGTGCCTGGGCGATCTCCAGGTTCCACTCGGCCTGCTGGAGGGTGCGGGCGTAGGCGTCGTGCACCTCCTGCGGTTCCCAGTGACGATCTTGCGCCTTCTGGTTCTCGATCTCGGCCTGCTCCAGGGCGTCTTCTGCCCGCGCCAGGCTGATGCGCGCGGTAAGCACCTGGGAGGTGTACTCGCTCTCACGTGCCTGGAGCTGGGCCAGTCGCTCCTGGGCGACGGCCAGCGAAAGCTCGGCCTGGGCGATGGCGTCGGCGTTTGACTCCTCGGCCTGGATCAACTGAGCGTGGGCGGCGGCTAAATCCAGCTCGGCCTGGGCGATGGCGTCGGCGTTTGACTCCTCGGCCTGGGTCAGCCGAGCCTGGGCGGCAGCTAGATCCAGCTCCGCCTGGGCGATCTGCCACTCCAGCCCCCTTTCCGCCTCGTCCAGCCGCCACTGGGCCATTCGGAGGGCGATCTCAGCCTGGGCCACCTGCCGGGCGTGCTCTGCCTCGGCACGGGTGACGAGCGTCGCGCCAGGGCCGTTGATTAGCCCATTGAGCATGGCTTGTCGGAGGGCGATTTCCTCCCGTGCGCTCTGCAAATCTAATTCCATGGCGGCTGTGTCCAACTCGGCCAGCAGGTCGCCCTCTTTCACTTCTGTCCCTAATCGTACCAGCACCTCCTGCACCAGACCACTGGCGCCGAAGCTGAGTTGAAGCGTTTGCGCCGGTCGGATGGTGCCCAGCGCGGTAATTGCTGATGCAGTACCTTGCCCTCCCATCTCTGTAATAGCGAGAACTTGCGTAGGGGATGGCGTTGCTTTGCTTTCCTCCGGCGCGTTTACTCTGCTGCATCCAGCCGCCAGCAGTGCGACACACATCAGGACGTGGATAGAAACTATCAATCTGAACCGATCCTTCATCTCATCTCTCCAATCTCCAATCTCTAATCTCCAACCTCCACTCTCTTCACTATCTCCTCTCGATCACAGACACCGGATCGAGCTTGGTGAGCATTCGGGCCACCGTGCCTGCGCCAGCGACGACGACGGCCAGCGGGATGGGAAGCGTGAACAGCCACGGTGCGAGGCTGAAAAAGTCCAGGCTCAGGCCTACAGGGGCATAGACTTTTGCCTGGGCGTAGATCAGGCCAACCACACACACGGCAGCGCCTGTCAGCCAGGCCAGGGTAACCACGCTCATCGTTTCTCTCGTCGTCCGTAGTAGGAGCCACGAGCGGCTGCGGCCGACGGCGTGCAAAACGCCGAACTCGTCTCGGCGCTGAGCGAAAAAGATATAGTTCAGGGCAGCCAGCGCAACCGTGGCGACGACGGCGACGACGCTCTCGACGGCGGCAATCAGCAGGAATAGGCCCCGTGTCGCTTGCTGCATGTCATGCAATTCTACATCGTAGGTCCCTACAAGCGTTCGCGCAGAGGCTACGTTCTCCTCCAACCATCTATTCAGCTCGGCCTTGTGCCCCTCGACCGGGGCAACGAGTAGGCGAACCAATCGGGACGCATAGAGTTCGTGGCCCGCCAGGTATTCGGAAGAAACGAATCCCAGCGATACGTCGCCGGCAAGGACGCCAACGATCTCTAGCTCAGTTGTTATGTCGTGATCCCGCTCGTAGACCGGCCAGCCAACCGCATCGCCCACGTGCAGACCACGATTCAGGGCCAGCGCTTCCGAGAGAACGATCTCGTTCGATCGGGCACGGGGCAAGCGGCCTTCTCTGAGACGTAACCCGAGCAAATCCAGGAGGAACGGCAGGTCATCCTCAGAAACGCCGTAGACCAGGGCCACATTCTCCGAAACAGGTGGTATGCTGATCCCCAGATGCAGTATTGTGGCAGGAATGACACGTGCCACGGCCGGATGGGATCTGATCCGCGCCGTCACGCCAGAGTCAACGGTGCGGCCCACGCCCGGCGAGACCAGGCTGACGTGGCGCAGGTAGTTGAGGTAGAGAGGTTTTTGCACGTCAATCATTGGCGAGAAGAAAAAGACTGGAAAGGCAACCCCCAGGATCATCAGCCCCATGACTGCGACCAACATCAGTCCGCGACGGCGATGGCGCAGGTAAAAGGTCCAGGATGACAGCGGCCTGGCCGACGAGCGCTTGGCTGCTCGCCAACGGCCGGCTGCCTCTGTACCGAGTTTGCCGCGCTCAATGATGGCCACGGCGTCGAGCCGGGCAAATACTCGCACCACGCTCAAAACTGCAAAGCCGATCACTGCCAGTGGAATCGGTACAGCGAACCAAAGCGGCACTAGGTTCGTCAGATTCAACTCCATCCCCTTGGGCTCATAAAAGCTGGTCTTTAACCAGGCCAGAGCGAGCCACGAAAGCGTCAGACCGGCGAGCCAACCCGCCCCGGCCATGATGGCCGTTTCCAGCGTCAGGTGACGGATCAGCCGGTTCTTGCGGTGACCAATGGCATGCAGCACGCCCAGGTCTGGCAGTCGCTGTGTCAGGGCAATCTGGTTGATCATCCCGACGACCAGCGCGACGACGACCGCAACCAGGCAGTCCACGACGCCGAGGACGAGGTTGACCGTCCGGCGGCCGCGAGCCGCGATCCCCGCCCTCCACTTGTGAGTCTCCACGTGGGTGCGTGGCGAACGGACAGTGGTTTCCAAAAAGTCATCCACTGCCGCCTTGCGACCCTCCTGAGCGACGACGAGCAGGCCGGACCGCCGGGGGGCGTAGAGTTCGTGCCCGTCGAGGTACTCGTAAGACACAATGGCCACGCGGGCTTTTCGTGCCGAGTTAGCTAAAGAACCTTGTCGCGAGCTTGTCAAGGTGACCTGGCCTGCCTGCCCCGAGCTCCGCAGAGGAGAGCCCGTCGAAGGCTCGCTCTCCAGGACGCCTACCAGCACCAGGGGGGCAGGAATAGCATAATAATAGTGTTCGTCGATCGAGCGGCCGATCTGGTCGCCGACGCGCAGCCCCAACGCGCTAGCGATCTCTTCTGAAAGCAGGATTTCGTTTGTGCGCGGCCGGAGCAACCGTCCTTCTTTTAGGCGCAAGTCACAGAGGTCCAACAGGTCCGGCACGTCAACCTCGAGTAGCCCCAGCACCTGGAAGGAACTCTCAATGGCCAGCGATGGTACGTTGATGTACAAATCCAAGCCGTTTTCTGGGATCACCTGGGCGACATCTGGATGCGCTCGGATTTGCGAGACGACGGCCGGTTCGGGCGACAGGCCGGCAGCAGGATAGACTCGACTGAAACGACTCAGAGGGCCCAGCGCGACGGCGGCATTGTGCTCCAAGACGGGGTACAGCATGCCGACCATGACATAGACGCCCATCGTCACCAAGGCAATGAGGCTCACCAGCAACAGCGTTTGGCGCTTGTGGCGGCGGTAGTAGGTAAAAGGCGATAGCGGGTTCATTCTGCGTTACCTCCTCTCAATGATGGACACTGGGTCAAGTTTGCGCAGCATGTGGCTGATGGTACCGGTACTGACGGAGACGACGGCCAGCGGCAGAGATATGGTGAGCAGCCAGGGCGCAAGGCTGAAAAAGTTCAGGGTCAGGCCGCGCGGGGCATAGACGAGGCTCTGCATGCCGAGCAGGCCGATCCCGCACACCACTGCGCCGACGACCCAGGCGACGCCAACCACGCTGCCCGTTTCTTTCATCGTGCGCCACACGAGCCACCGGCGGCTGCGGCCAACAGCGTTCAAGATGCCGAACTCTTCTCTGCGTTGGGTGAAAAAGATGTAGTTTAACGTGGCCAGGGCGATGGCAGCCACGGCAGCGATCATGTATTCGAGCAAGGCAAAGGTGAGGACGGTGGCCGTAGTCATTTCTCTGTACTCGCGTTCTTCAATGGCGTGGGTGATGACGCGGGTCTGTGTCGAGTCCACGCTTTCTTCTAGCCAGCTATCCAGCGTCTGCTTTTGTCCCTCGTGGGGGATGATGAGCAAACGCGGGCTTCGGGATGAGGTGAGTTCGTGGCTGCGCAGGTATTCGTAGGAGGCAAATCCTACCCACGGGCGATCAGGGGAGAGGATCCCTGCGACGATCATTTCGGTAGGCATGTTATCCACGACGAGCGTATCGTCGTCATCAGTCTCCCCGCCTATCACGTCGCCCACGTGCAGATCACGGTTGGCGGCGATCGCCGCCGAAAGCACGATCTCGTTGCTGCGAGGCCGGG